>NZ_JBHSFY010000008.1:0-237616 GCF_042654045.1 Flavobacterium chungangensis | reverse complement strand
ATAATGGCAATTAATGATTAAAAGCTGCTTGCAGCGAATAGCCTTAAGGTGGTTATTGCGGCGGGGCTCACCTCTTCCCATCCCGAACAGAGAAGTTAAGCCCGCCTGCGCAGATGGTACTGCAGTTTTGTGGGAGAGTATGTCGTCGCCTTTCTTTTGAAAACCCTATCCAAACCGGATGGGGTTTTGTGTTTTTTGGAAGTTTTGATCTGACCGAACATGATGGGATAATGGCTTCAGATTAATCAGGTGCCGCGTTAGTGATGGAAGCGGCATCCTTTTGCGGGGCGCGGAGGGCTTCTTTTTCCCCTAAAAATCCATCCGCAAAAGATACAGCGGACAGCACGGCCCGCAGGGAAACGCCATAAAAATATAATTATTTGTTGTTGATTTAATTTTTGCGCTTTAATTCGGTTAATATTTATTCGTAAAGGCGCTACCTCAAATTATCATTGTTAGATCTTTAAAGTCCTTAAAATCTACTAAAAAGAATGGTTTGTTATTAGGTTTAGCTTTTCTCTTAAATTCGCTTTAAATTTGATTATTATGAAATAATAATGGATGGAAAAGCTAATTGAGATTATAAATAGTTTTGAGAAATTAGATTCGGAGACAGAGCTTGCTATTAAAGAAAGTTTTTTCGAAGAAACTTTTAAAAAAGGCGAGTTTATTGTTGAAGAGGGTAAAGTTTGCAATAAAATCTATTTCATTAAATCGGGTGCGATTAGAAGATTTTGTATTGAAGACGGGATAGAAGTTACGAAGTGGATTTATACCGATAATCAATTTGTGACTTCAATGAGTAGTTTTTTTGAACAGAAACCTTCATTTGAAAATTTTCAAACTTGTGAAGAAACAATTGTCTATTCACTTTCTTATTCTGATGAACAAGCTTTATTAGAATATCCTATATTTATAAAATTTCATATTAAGCAACTTCGCTACTACCTTTCAAATATAAATGAGTTTAATCATTTATTTCGTTTAATGACTGCAGAGAAAAAATACTTATTTCTTTTAGAGTCATTTCCGCAAATTATTAAAAAAGCCAAATTGAAGCATATTGCGTCATTAATTGGCGTAAGCCAAGAAACTTTGAGCAGAATTCGTGCATCAATTATTTGATATTACATCAATAAAAAATATTTAGGTTTTTTCAACTTTTGTAGCTAACTAAAGATGCAAAAATTGAAAGAAACTTTTATTGATAAAAATGCTATTCTAGGTAATAGCATTTTCATAGGAAATGGTGTGACTATTGAGAAAGATGTCGTAATTGGCGATAATACGCAGATAGGTAACAATGTAACGATTTTAAGCGGATCGAGAATAGGAGAAAATTGTCAAATCCATTCTAATGCTGTTTTGGGCGGCGTACCTCAGGATTTGAAATTTAAGGGAGAATATACTCTTCTTGAAATTGGAGACAATAATATAATTAGGGAGTTTGTGACTATTAATAAGGGAACAATCTCTAAAGGTAAAACCTGTATTGGTAATTCCAATCTGATTATGTCTAATGCGCATATTGGGCACGATTGTGTAATTGGTAATAATTCTATTATTGGATTTAGTGTCGGAGTGGCTGGTGAAGTAATTGTTCAGGATTGGGTAAATATAAGTGGATTAACTGCTATACATCAATTTTCTGTTATTGGTGAACATGCTATGATTAGTGGTTTAGGCCGAGTAGTTAAAGATGTTCCTCCTTATGTGGTTGCTGCACATGAACCATTGAGGTTTGCGGGAGTAAATTCTGTTGGATTAAAAAGAAGAGGATTTAATTCTCGAAAAATTGACGAGATTCGATCAATTTATAGAATTATATTTCAAGAGAAGAGAAATACAAAATTTGCTGTGGATATAATCAATCAAGAATTTGAGCAAACGGTTGAACGAGATAAAATTCTAAATTTCGTTCGTCAATCTAAAAGAGGAATTATTAAAGGTTTTGAAATTTAAATATATAAAAATGCTAAATTTATATTTATAAATTAACTCGTTATGACCAAACATAGTACAAACTCTAAAGTTGATTTTTATTTCGAAAAAGCTGAAAAATGGAGAGCCGAAATTGAACAAATGAGAGAAATTGTTTTAGACTGTCATTTGTCTGAAGAATTGAAATGGGGATCTCCTTGTTATACTTTTGAAAAAGCAAATATTGTATTAATTCATTATTTTAAAGAATATTGTGCTTTTTTGTTTTTCAAAGGTGCTTTAATGAAAGATCCTGATAATATCTTGATCCAACAATCAGATAATGTACAGGCGGCTCGTCAAGTTCGATTTACGAATGTTCAAGATATTTTAGCTAAAAAAGAAATTCTAAAAAAGTATATTTTTGAAGCGGCCGAAATTGAGAAATCGGGACAAAAAGTAGAACTGAAAAAAGTTTCCGATTTTGAAATTGCAGAAGAGCTTCAGCATAAATTTGATTCAGATGCTGATTTTAAAAAAGCTTTTTACGCTTTAACTCCTGGAAGGCAGCGAGCCTATTTACTCCATTTTTCTCAACCTAAACAATCTAAAACTAGAGAAGCTAGAGTAGAAAAAAATACTGGGCGGATTCTAGACGGAAAAGGATTGAATGATTAAAAAAATAAATAAAAAGAAAAACTCCTTTTATACAAAGGAGTTTTTTGTTTTTATTATTCTAAGAGATTTGCTCTTTGCTGGTGTTTTTCTTTCGAATAGAAATTAAAGATTGGAAAAGAACGGAAGTCATAACCAAACTTATTCCTATGTAAAAAGAGAAATTGACCGACTGGCCTTCATTAAAAAACAAAAAGGCTAATATTATCGAATAAATTGGCTCTAAGTTGAATGTTAGATTTATGGTAAACGCAGGGATTTTTTTAAGGGATTCTGCAAACATTACATAAAGAGCAACAGTACAGCATGAAGCTAAAATTAATAAATAGAAAATGTCTTTTAAGTTCGGAATAAAAACCTGTTCTGGAAAATTGTAAAAATAAAACGGAAGAGCAAGGCCTAAAACTAAAGTTCCTCCAAGCATCTGATAAAAATTAATGAGCTTGCTGTCATAAAATTGTACTAGTCTTTCGTTGTAAATAGTGTACAAGGCAGCAAATGCAGAAGAAATTACTCCGAGTAAAATTCCAAGTTGATAAGAAGAATCAAAATGAAAAATCAAGCTTATTCCTAATAAGGTTAACATACTTAATAAAACCTGAGTTAGATTGAATCTTTTTTTATTGAGAATAGGTTCAAAGAAAGCTGTAAAAAAACTGGTAAGACAATAGCAAACAACCCCAATTGATATATTGGAATATTTAATGCTGGCGTAAAAGAAAATCCAATGAATGGTAATCAAGACTCCAGCTTTAGAAATTTTTACTGCTTCAGAAAATGACTTTAGCATTTTAAGATTATAAACTTTTAAAATAAAAAAGAGAATAATAGAAGCCAATAATACTCTATACCAAACTAAAGTAATTTCGTTAAGCGAAATAAGTTTTCCGAAAACGCCAGTAAAACCAGCAAGTAAAACTGCAGAATGCAGTATCAAATAGGATTTTTTCATAAGAAGTTGTCTATCCTTTTTTTGAAGGATATTTTTTGAATATTAATAACGTGATTGAGGTAAAGACACAACTAATGGGACTGAAGATTCAGTCAAGTGTCAATACTAAAGAAGCATTATTAATTTACTGGAGGAGGAAGACAACCTTTAAAACTCATGATAAAATTTTATTTTCGGTAAAATTAAGAAAAAATCATTCCGTGAAAAAGTGCAAAAAGTTATTTAAATGTGAAACTTCAAAAATTTAACAACTGAATTGAATACATCTGATTTTGATTTGAATATTTATTTGTAGAACTTGCAACGATACCAAATTACCTAAATTATAAGTTTATTACAATCTAATGAGTACAGGCCAGTCAACTACAGCAGTTCTTGAAACTAAACAACATTTTGAAATTTTAGACGGATTAAGAGGCATTGCAGCTTTTGCTGTTGTTGTTTTTCATTTTATGGAATGGATTTTTACTGATCCAAGTCAGAATTTTATAGGACACGGATTTTTGGCTGTCGATTTTTTCTTTTGCCTTTCGGGATTTGTAATAGGATATGCTTACGATGATCGTATTGCAAAAATGGGACTTCGTAATTTTTTTATCTCAAGAATTATAAGATTGCATCCGTTGGTTATTGCTGGGTCAATATTAGGATTGTTGGCTTTCTTGTTCGATCCGTTTGGAGGACATTTGGAATTATACAGTACAGGAAAAATTATTTTGACATTTATTTGTTCTCTATTTCTTATTCCGTTTCCAGTTATTGAAGATCGCGGATTTAATTTATTTAGTTTTAATGCGCCCGCATGGTCTCTTTTTTGGGAATATATTGCTAATATCGTTTATGCACTTGTACTTTATAAAATTCGCAAAAACTTTTTAGTTGTTCTTACTTTAATTTCTGCATTTGCAATTTGTTATGTTGGATATAGTTCTGGAAATTTAATAGGCGGATGGAGTGGACCAACTTTTTGGGACGGCTGCGCCAGAATATCGTACTCTTTTTTGGCCGGATTGCTTATTTACCGATCCAATTGGATTATCAAAAATAAATTGGGATTTGCCGGATTGACTATCTTATTGCTTTTGGCTTTTGTAATGCCTTTTTCAGAGTGGAATTGGCTGACTGAACCTTTTGTGGTTTTATTTTACTTTCCGTTATTAATTTCTTTGGGTGCTGGCGCTCATTTAAAACCTTGTTTGAAAAAGATATGCACATTTTCGGGTAACATTTCATATCCGTTATATATGACACATTATGCTGTACTATGGATGTTCGGAAATTACTTTGTCAATTATAAACCAAACACAATGCAGCTTACATGTATCGTAACAGCGAGTGTAATACTTTTAGTTGGTTTTGCTTATTTCGTAATGAATGTTTATGATAAACCATTCAGAAAATATTTGACAGACAGGAGAAAAAAATGATTGTTAAAAGGATAATCTTTCAATATCATAAAATTTAAGATGAAAAAATATTACTTAATTTTAATACTTACATTGTTTTTTAATTATTCAAAAGCACAAATCAAAAAAAATCAATCTAAAATGAAAACAGAAGTAACAGTTAGTTTAATTAATGTTTGTAAAAGTAAGCTTGATATTTTTGATCGTTTTATGAATAAAGGAGCAACCGATGTTGAAATACAGGAACTGGAAAAATTTACAGGTCAAAAATTGCCTGCATCTTATATTCAATTATTGAAAACTTATAACGGAGAAAAAAGAAGTTTGGGTTTCTTGGGAGGATTTGGATATTTAGGTATTGAAGAAGTTAAAAGAGAATGGCTATTTTTTAAAAATGCTCCCGATACAAAACCTGAAGCTATTAATCAGGTTAAAAAAATTACCGATATTTTGTATTCCACTAAAAGAATTCCATTTGCCCATGATGGCTCGGGAAATTTTCTTTGTATAGATTTTATTCCAAATACAGACGGTATTTTAGGCCAGATTATCTATCTTCCATGCGGAGATCCTGAGCCAGTTTCGGTAATCGCAGACAACTTTGAAGATTTTCTAAATTTGATAATTGAAAAAATTAAGTCTGAAAAATTGAAACTAGTTGATGAAAGAGAAGATTGGGACGCAAAAGATTGGGAGAAGGCAGATATTTATTTTGAGAGTACATGGAATGATGATTGGAGTGATATTGCAGAAGAATATAATACAAAAAAATAATTTCGTTGTTCAAAATACAGAACCAATTCGGAGATGTTGGAGCCGAGAAAAAGATGTCTAAAAAAAAGGATTAGTGAAATTTTAGGAACGGCATCATTTAAAAACAACAAAATAAAAGTAAATGGGCTTTAACCGATTAGAAATTCAAAAACCTGATGAATCGGGCTATTATGTTTTAGATGAAGAATATCTTCTTTCCTATATTTACTCAGATGGCTGGACAGAACGTCTCTTAAGATTTGAAATTTTCGTTGATATTTATTATGAATGCAGGGGAGAAATTGGCTTTTATACAAGAGAAAAAGATAGTAAAGAAATTGAAAGTTTATTGGGGTTTGAATTGCCTACTGAAATCAAAAAACTAATAGATCTTTTAATGAATCAGAAAGAATTGCAATTAAAAAAGTACTATTCCGATTTTTTTATGGAAGATTCCAGCAGACTTCATTTTGTTATTAATCGTGACGGAATTTCGCATAATTCAGGAATTGGAATTATGTTGAAAAAACTCGAAAATCCAAACGAATCAGAAAAGTTACTTTTTCTTTTGAAAGAAGAATTTGAAAAACTTCGCGAAGGTTTTTACAACAAAATGCTTTTAGAACGAGGTTTGATTAAAGAAGTTGTAACATCTAAAAAGAAACGAAACAGGCGCTTGTAAAATATCTTATATTTATAAAACGTTATTCGAAATCTAAACTTTTACTGCTAATAGAAATTGCATGAAAAATACACTTTGGCTGATTTTTTTATTATTAAGTTCACTTTCATTTGGGCAAAATCCTTCTTTTAAAATCAAATATTCTGAACAACTTGCGGTTTTTGTGTTCTTAGAGAATTTATCTGATTATTATCCAGATAATATTTTTAAAACAGAATTTCAAAAATCAAAGTACAATGTCGAGAAGTATAAAAGCTTAATCTCAAAATTTGATCAATTGTCTATTTCGTATAGTTTTCGGTTCGAAGATTTTCCGTATGGCTCAAAGAAAACAATGCAGACAAAAGATATCTTAAAAAAGAATTTAATAGAGACAGATAATTTAAATGATTTCAAAATTCGTTCTGCAGGAATGATTCCCAATAAAACATTGAGTGATTTAGGAGAATGTATTTCAGAATTTACTCCTATTTATAATGAATTGATCTATAATCCGAACAAAGAAAAGTTTGAAAAACAGTTAGATGAAATTCAAAAATATTCTAGCGATCACGAGATTGAAAATTATTTTAAAACGGGATTAGTATTTTACGATTCCAGTTGGGATAATTCAATCCCTTTTGAAGCGGCTTTTTATCCTTTACCTAATTCAAAAGGTTTTACTGCCTCTGCATTTTGCAATAATTTCGTTAGTGCTATTCAAACCGACTTAAAATCGCATAAAGATTTATTTAGTGTAATGATGCATGAAACGTATCATATCATTTACGACGAACAATCTCTAGAAGTAAAAGAAAAAATCGACACTTATTTCAAAACGAATAAATCAACGTGCAGTAATTACGCTTATCAATTATTGAATGAAGTTCTGGCGACGGTATTGGGTAATGGTTATGTTTATGCAGAATTAGAGGGCAAAATAGATTCGGGAGATTGGTATAGTAATAAATACATCAATTTGATGGCAAAGCAGATTTATCCGTTAGCTAAAGAATATATCGATCAAAAGAAACCAATTGATAAGAATTTTATAGATAGTTATATTCAGCTTTACGAAACCAATTTTCCAGATTGGATAAATGAATTGAATAATATCATGACGTACCGTTATGTGATTACAGAAAATGAAAAAGATTTTAAGGTTATAAATAAAATGTTTCGTTATCGTTCCAGAACAGAATATGAAGATCAAATTACGGAGAGCAGTATTGAAAAAATGAAGCATACACCGCTGACTAAAATGGTGATTATTTCAAAAGACAGTAAGGAAAAAATTAAACTACTAAAGAATAAGTTTAAAGAATTGGAGAACTGGAAAGCAAATCCTGATAAAGAATTTGTAGAGAAAATTCTTTTAGACGATAAAAGTCAATTGATAATTGTGAACCAGAAAAAAACGGAATTGGAAACATTAATTAAATCTATAAATGAAAAAAGTAAATAGTTATTTAGTATTAGTTATTTGTATCTGTTTTTCGTCAGCAACCGCCTTTAGTCAAATAACATCACAAAATATTGATGTATTGATGGAATCTGCCTTAGCGAAATTTAAAGTAGCGGGAGCATCAATTGCAGTTGTTAAAGATGGAAAAATAATTCATTTAAAAGGTTACGGAGTTAGTTCTATAGAAACCAAAAAAGCTGTAAATGAAAATACTAATTTTCAAATTGCCTCAAATAGCAAAGCATTTACAACGGCAGCGCTTTCTATTTTGGAGGATGAAGGAAAATTAAAATGGACCGATAAGGTAAAAGATTATGCTCCTGAATTTAAAATGTATAATGATTATGTGACGGAGAATTTTAATATACAAGATTTGCTGACTCATCGTAGCGGATTAGGATTGGGAGCAGGTGACTTGATGTTTTTTCCTGACGGTACTAATTTTACCATTAAAGATGTCTTGACAAGTTTTCAGCATTTTAAGCCTGTTTCAGCTTTTCGAACGAAATGGGATTATGATAATTTGCTTTATATCGTAGCTGGCGAAATAATTGCAAGAGTAAGCGGTATGAGTTATGAGGAATTTGTGCAAAAAAGAATCATTGCTCCTTTACAAATGAACAATACTTTTGTTGGAAGTAGTTTAATAAAAGATACATCTAATTTTGCAGTTTCGCATTCGTCTGAATCTGGAACGATAAAGAAAATTGAAGGGTTTAATGATCAAATTAATGCCGCTGCGGGTGGTATGTTTTCTAATGCTCAAGATATGGCGAAATGGATGATAGTTCGTTTGAATAAAGGTCAGTACGGACCAGATTTGAAAACGACGCTTTTTTCCTTAAAAAATCACAATGAAATGTGGAGAATACATACGGTTCAAGAAACAGATCAAAATCCGAGATATAATTCTCATTTTAATGGTTATGGTTTAGGCTGGCAATTATCAGACGAAAAGGGAAATTTAAAAGTATCACATACTGGAGGTTTGCCTGGAATGCTCTCTATTGTAACCATGTATCCAGATTTGAATTTTGGGATTGTAATTTTAACCAATACTGAAAATGGAGGTGGAGGACTTTTTACAGCAGTTAGCAATACCATTTCTGATAGTTATTTAGGTTTAGATGATTTTGGATGGACCGATAAATTGGTACAATGGATGAGTGAAGACAGAAATTCGGGTGATGATGTAACCAAAAAAGTATGGGAAAAAGTAAAGCTGGCAAAAAATGTAAAAATAAAAAATGAAGATTTTATTGGTGTTTATGCTGATAAATGGTTTGGTGAAATTGAAGTATTTGAAAAAAATAAACAATTATGGTTTAAATCATACCGTTCACCTAAATTAAATGGTCCAATGGCTTTTTATAATGCTAATACATTTGCCATAAAATGGGAATATCAAGCGATGAATTGTGATGCAATGGCCCTGTTTTCTTTGGATGAAAATGGCAAAGCTCAATCTATTAAAATGAAAGGCATCTCTCCAAACATTGATTTTAGTTTTGATTTTCAGGACTTAGATTTAGTAAGAGTAAAATAACAATTAGTGTAATAAAAAAAACTCCATTAGAAATAATGGAGTTTTTTTATTATTGAGAAAGGAATGCTATTTATTTAGTATGGATTCTATTGAATTACTAATTTCCTCCAAATTATTTTGTTTGTTATTGGTCATTAGAATAATCGTCAAATTAGGATTACTGATTAATAAAGCCTGATAATTAAAAGCGGCACCATCGTGTATGTGACTCGTTACTTTTCCGTTTTCGATAGTTCCACTCCCAAGACCTGTTTGATTGTCTTTAGAAAAAGGTTCAAAAAGTTCATGTGTAGATTGCTTGTTAATAATTTTAAAAGAATTAATAGCTTCAGACCATTTGTAAAAATCTGTTAGATTTAAAGCAGTCCAACCCGAAATGTTATATTTAAGAAGATCTTGTTTACCTTCTTTATTAAAAGATTTTGCAAAAAGAGGTTCTTTGTCGTCAGGATCTACAACTGCATTTTTAATTCCGATAGGTTTTAAGATTTTCTTCATCACAAAAGAATTAAAACTCATGTTGGTGATTTTTTCAATAATACGTCTTTGTAAAAACACATTATTGTTATTGTAATCGTATTGAGTTCCCGGTTCAAAATCTAAATTTAAGGTCTTTTGCAGAAAAGCCATATTGTCTGAATCTTGATTGACTTCATTCCACTTTATTTGAGGAAGTCCGCTGGTGTACTGAAGCAAATGGATAATCTTAATCTTATTAGCCCAAGATGGAAGTTCAGGAAGAAATTTAGAAATTGAGTCGTTAAGTTTTAATTTCCCTTGCTCTTTTAACATCATAATTCCAACAGCGTTAAACTCTTTAGCAATTGAACCAATATGAAAACGGTAATTTTTATTTAATGGTATTGTGTTGCTCGCATCGGCTTGACCGAGAGCCTTTTCGTATATGATCTTCCCTTTTCTAGCAACTAAAACATTTCCGTTAAAAGTTTTCGATTGAAGTGCTTTTTGAAATAAAACATCTAGTTCGGTTTCCGGTTTATTTGTTTGAGCGTAAAAATAGTTACACATTGTTAATGCGATAATAAAAGCCGCAATTTTGATTTTTTTAATGACGTTGCTCATTTTGGAAGTTTTGATAAAAGTAAACAAAAACTTCATTAGAAATAATGGATTTTTTTTATGAAAACATTTTAATTCTGTTGTGTTTTCTGTTTCGAAAATTGTTTTTCTCTCATTTTTTATGGTTTAAAATTTTAAAACTAAAAACAATTAGTATATTTGCAACCAAATAGTATAGACTACACTCTATACTTTGTTGTTTTTTACTGAAAAAAAATAAATGTTATGCTTGTAAACGAACTATCAAAAAAGACAGGATTGTCGATCCATACTATTAGATATTACGAGAACTTAGGAATGATCAAAGGATTGACTGATGAAAAGGTGACATCTAATAACTATAAACATTACGATGCTAATACTATTGAACGTTTAGAAATTATTATAGAAGCAAGAGAAGTTGGATTTACTTTAGCAGAAATAAAAAAAATATTGATTAGCTGGTTCGAAACGACTGACTCAAAACCCGAAACGCTCGAGCTTTTTCAAGCCAAAATAAAAGAGATTGATGATAAAATGAGATATTTCAAACAGACTAAGAATCTTCTTGAAAAAGTATGTGAGAAAATACAAAAGCAATAATGGCAGATTGTTAAAGTCTAAAAGCGTAGAAAAACTCCTTAAGAAATTGAGGAGTTTTTTTGTTTTTTATTTTAACTATTTAAGAAAAGTTTTATGTGGAATTTAAGAAATTAATAAGAGATTTTGCAAATAGTATTATATTCGCTTTTGAACTCGTAGAATTAAATAGCAGACTAAAATAAACTACAAATAACAACTAGAATTAAAATTACAAAACTAAATTATGCAGGAAGAAATAACCAAACATTCAAACAAAATTTACAAAGCAGTGAAAAAACCAGAACACACAGTAGGTGAGAAAGTAAAAGAGATCATTATAGAAATATTTATAATCGTTTTTGCTGTGACGCTTTCGATATGGTTGCACAGTTGGAGCGAGCATAGACATCAACAAGAAGAAGTATCTGTGTTTCTGGCTAATTTAAAGAACGATTTAAAGAATGATATAGAAAGTATCGATAGAGAAATACACGCATACCAAAAAACAAACGCAGAATACGAAAAAATTTTGGCATTAACCACTTCTCAACTGGACAGTATTTATAGATCTAAAAGTAAAGTTAATTTTCCAATTCATTCACATGGGCAAACATTGACTATAGGTAATTATGAAAGTTTTAAGTCTAGTGGTAAACTTGGCTACATTGAAGACGAAAAACTAAAACAGAAAATCTTAAACTATTACCAGATATATGTGCCAGCGGCTAATGAAGTAGATAAAATGTATACTGAATTTTTGTTTAAGTGTTTTGATAAAGAAATAGAAAATGCCGATAAGCCAGAAAAAGAATTATACTCAGACCCAAAATATAAAAAGACACTTTCATATCTTGTTAAACTTGGTAAAAATAACATAAGGGTTTATAAAGAAAATACAAAACCACTTGCAGTTGAGCTTATTAAAGAAATTGACAAAGAGTTGGGCAAATAAAAAAAGTTAAAGGATAAAAAAACTCCATTATTTCTAATGGAGTTTTTTTATCCTTTAAAAAGATTATTTTCCTTTTGCTATTTTTTCGAGATATTCAACTTTATCTTTTTCGGCTTGGATTAAGCGTTCATAAGGTTCTACAGCTTTATCAAGTGGATTAAAAGTGCAGTTGTTATTTGTGCTTACAAAATGGTTGTTATTTACAGTGTGATTTCTCGTTCCTAGAAATGACAATGCTGAAAAAAGATATAAAAAACTCCTTAATTTCTTTCTTAAGAAGTTTTTTGGCTTTTTTTTAATGTTTTTTTAAAATTAAAACTCACTCAATAGTTTATCCTGAGAATCTGGTTTTGCATAAGCATCTGCTTCAGTTAAATGACCGTCTTGACTACTAATTCTGGTTAACTTTTTCCCTTGTCTAAATACTAATTGGAGTCCATGTTCTTGTTCCCAATCACAATTGCAGGCAATACTTATATAAACATCCTTATCGTTTTTATATCTTCTTGAAATATAAATTTTTTCTGGATAAATGAACTCCCAAATTTCATCTGTATTCTGTATTTCTCTAAGTGAATCATCTGCTTCATCATATTCAATCAAATCAAGAAAATCCATACAGTTTTGATATGCTAATTCAGATATTAAATTTCGGTCTTCAATATTCATTTTAAGAAAATTTGTCAAAGCCTGATCTGCTTCTTCAATGAATTTTTTGTCATACTCTGGTTCAAAATCCATAAATGTAATTTTTAGCTTTCGATTATCTAGGAAAGGAATTTTTATTTCAGTGCTTTCCCACCAATCTGAAAAATCACTATTCTGATTGAGTTTTCCTATTGTTTTTGATGTAATGTGCTTTTCCATTTCAAAATATTTATAATTAATACCTGGGATAAAATATACAGCATAAAAAAAACTCCAAAATCAAATGACTTTGGAGTTTTTGGAATTCTGTGGGCGATGAGGGGTTCGAACCCCCGACCCCCTCGGTGTAAACGAGGTGCTCTGAACCAGCTGAGCTAATCGCCCTATTTTACTAGGTTGCTATCGTTTGTGATTGCGAGTGCAAATATACGTTTGTTTTTGAGTTCTGCAAACAATTTTTAACTTTTATGAATTTTTAAATATTCTTTTCAGTCCTCTTATTTAAAATAAAACTCCTTAATTTCTTAAGGAGTTTTTTTGTGGGCGATGAGGGGTTCGAACCCCCGACCCCCTCGGTGTAAACGAGGTGCTCTGAACCAGCTGAGCTAATCGCCCTATTTTACTAGGTTGCTATCGTTTGTGATTGCGAGTGCAAATATACGCTTGTTTTCGAGTCCTGCAAAGAAAAAAGAATAAAAAATAAAACTTTTTTAAAAATAACTCATATCTATTTGTTTATGAATTTGTTATTAAAATGAATTTTTTAAAGTTTTTTCTAGATCAAAAGTATATTTTAGTTCAAAGGTAATTCGGCAACGACAAAAGTGCTTCCACCAACGTAAATAAAATCATTTTCTGAAGCATTTTTCTTCGCTTCCGCGAAAGCGATAACAACAGAATCGTATTTTTCTCCTATTAAACTGAATTTTTCAGCCGCATTTTTTAAAGTTTCAGCAGGCAAAGCCCGTGACGAATCTGGATTGCAGAAATAATATTGCGCTTCTTTTGGGAAAAGCGGCAAAATAGAATCCAAATCTTTATCATTTACAACTCCTAAAACAATATGAAGTTTCTCGTATTTCTCATTCTTCAGCTGATTCATTACAACCGTTAATCCATGTTTGTTGTGAGCAGTGTCGCAAATAATTTTTGGGTTTTCTCCCAATTGCTGCCATCTGCCTTGCAACCCCGTATTTTTTACAACATGCAATAAACCTTCTTTCAACTGTTCGATAGAAATTTTAAAATTGGTTTCATTATTCAAAATAGAAATCGCCTGCTGAACCGTTTTTTTATTATGAAACTGATAATCTCCAATCAAATCAGACAAATAAATCTGATCAATTAAATCTGAAGCAAAAGAAATCGGTGCGTTGTTTTCTTCGGCTTTAGCCAAAAATACCGGTTTCGTTTCATCGGTATATTCGCCAATAACAACAGGAACATTGGGTTTTATAATTCCCGCTTTTTCGCCTGCAATCGCTTCCAATGTATTTCCTAAAAATTGTGTATGGTCTAAACCAATATTGGTAATTACCGAAACCAAAGGCGTAATAATATTAGTAGCATCCAATCTTCCGCCCAAACCAACTTCGATAATCGCAATATCTACTTTTTCTGCAGCAAAATAATCAAAAGCCAAACCGACTGACATTTCGAAGAAACTCATATCATTGGCTTCAAAAAAATCTTTGTGTTTTGCGATAAATTCAATCACGAATTCTTCTGCGATTTCTCTACCGTTTATTTTTATTCTTTCCCTGAAATCTTTCAAGTGCGGAGAAGTATATAATCCGACTTTATAACCTGCTTCTTGTAAAACAGACGAAAGCATATGCGAGGTAGAACCTTTTCCGTTTGTCCCCGCAACGTGAATGCACCTTAGCTCGTTTTGCGGATTATCAAGATGAGCCGCCAACAATTTAATATTCGTTAAATCTTCTTTATACGCCGAAGCACCTTGCAATTGGTACATTGGAAGTTGATTAAACATCCAATTGGTGGTCTCTTGATAGTTCATTTGTTTAGATAAAATGGTTGTTCATTGAAATAAATTTCGATTTTTGTAGTTTAATATTACAGCGAAAATTATCTTTATTGCAAATTTCAAATATTTTTTAGAATTAATTATTAAAAACCAGAATTAATATATGTTTAGTTTTATTCAGTTACAAACAGATACAATCGCAAATGCTTCAAATGTAGTGATCGAGAAGATTGCAGCACCACAAAATGAAATTTCAATGTTTGGTTTCATCATGAAAGGGGGAGTGTTCCTAATTCCGATTGCGATTTTATTGTTTTACACTATTTACTTGATTTTTGAACGTTATATGTACATTAGCCGAGCATCTAAAATTGATAGCAGATTGATGCAAGATATTGGTGAAAAATTGCATTCTGGGAATATTGAATTAGCAAGAACAATTGTAGAAAGAAATAATACTGCGGCCGGAAATATTTTAAAAGAAGGTGTTTTGATAATCGGAAGACCAATTTCAGAAATTGAAGCCAACATGGACCGCGCTGCCGATATCGAAATTGGCGAAATGGAAAGACATTTAGGTCATCTTGGACTTATTGCTGGTATTGCGCCAACGTTAGGTTTCATTGGAACGATTTCTGGGGTTATTAAAATTTTCTATAGCATTTCGGTTACAGAAAACATTAGCATCGGAAACATTTCTGGAGGTTTATACGAAAAAATGATCAGTTCTGGTTCTGGATTAATTGTAGGTATTATTGCTTATAGCGCTTACCACTTATTAAACGGAAAAATTGATAATTTTGCTTTAAAAATTCAGAAACAGATTTTAGAATTTGTCAATATAATTCAAAGAGCATAAGCCATGTCTATTAAAAGAAAAAGAAGATTTCACGCCGAAGTTGCGACTTCATCTTTGAGCGATATCATGTTTTTCCTGCTGTTGTTTTTCTTAATTATCTCAACACTGGCAAATCCGAATGTGATTAAGATGACATTGCCAAAAGCTAAAGCAAATGAAAAGACCAATAAACAATTAATTAGTTTATCGGTTACCGAAGATAAAAAGTTCTACATTGACAAACAGGAAGTAGATTTTGAAAATCTAGAAACGAGTTTAATGTCAAAAATAGGAACAGACAAAGAACAAACTGTTGTAGTTCGAATTCCGTTTAATCTGCAAGTTCAAGATTTAGTAGATGTTTTGCAAATAGGAGTAAAGAACAATCTGAAGTTTGTAATTGCTACAAGTCCGAAATAAATTTAATATTAGGGCGTGACCATACCGAGATAAAAAGGCAAATATACTTTGCGTATATACGCCTTTTTATCTCGGTATGGTCGGGCTATCCGCGCTACTTCGGTAGCTAGCTTCTATCCCTCACGCGAACAGAACCTAATTTTACGCAATAATTTGTCATCCTGAGAAGTCGAAGGACACGCTAGAAGCTCGACAAAGATTGATGATTCTCTTTGCGGAAGTACTTGTGTGTCCTTCGACTTCGCTCAGGATGACAAGTTTAATAGTAAATTAGAATAAAAGCAACAAAAAAGGCTTTCAGATTTCTGAAAGCCTTTTTTATAATAGCAGATTTAGTGTAAATCTGTGACTCGAGCCCGAAGGGCGAACAGACGAAGTAAATTCGTGTTTTTTAATCCAAACTAAAATTATAAATAATTTTCCCAACCTGTTTTGCAGGAGCATCACTATCAGATTCCCATTTGGTATTCATTGCTGCGATTCTTGCTTGATCTAGTAAACATTTTGCAGTATTAGTTGTTCCTTTAATTCCTGCAGTCGCACTTATTGTTTTACCGTTTTGGTCAACGCTTACTTCAACAACGACTTTTCCTTCTTCGTTGCAAGTATATTTTGGTGCAGGTTTAGAAAGGGCTTTTCTGTTTCCTAAAGAATATCCAGATCCTCCGCCAGATCCTCCGCCACTTCCGGCTCCGTAACCGCTTCCTGTGCCAATGCCATTTCCGGTTCCGTTACCGCCTCCAGTTCCTCCGCCAGAGCCACCAGATCCGTAATATCCGTTTGAGTTTAAACTTCCGTTTGCTTTTCCTTTATTTCCAGCTGCTTTATCATCTCCATCGCCACCTTTATTAGAACCTTTCATAATGCTGGCTAAAGCATCATTTGTTGAGTTGGAAACTTTTGGTTTTTCTGGTACAGGTTTTTGTATCGGTTTTTCAACAGGAACAGGTTTTTTCGGCTTCTCTTTGGTCGGAATAACAACATCATTATCAGCAGTTGTATTTTCCTGACTAATTATAGCTTCTTCTTCAGGAGTTGCTTTTGCGGGAGCTTGTTTTACATTGTTTTTTACATCCAGAACTTCGCTTTTATAATTGGCGCCAGAGCCTAAATCGCTGTCTCCGAAATTTACAGTCACGCCTCCGCCACCTCCGCCGCCATCAGCAAGGGCAACATTATTTTCAGGATTATATGGAGGCCAAAAACGTATAAAAAACAGCAACGCAATAACTACCGCATAAATAGCGATTGTGAATAGCAATGATTTCTTTTGATCTGAAGAAATAGAGGAACTCATTTAAATTCTGAATTTTGAAATGTATTATTTTAAAAACGTTTAAAAGTAGTAAAAATTGTTTAGAATGAAAGAGAGAATTTAACCGCAAAGTTCGCAAAGGTTTACGCAAGGTTCGCAAAGCGGTTTGTTTTTTAAATCTCGCAAAGTCGCGAAATTTTTCTTTTTTTAGTTTCTTTGTGACTTCGCGACTTCGCGAGAAATAACTTAGCGTGCTTTGCGTTAAAAAAATGGTTGTAATTATAACGCAAAGTTCGCAAAGTTTTACGCAAAGAAACACAAAGTTTTATTTGTCTCAAATTTGATTAAATCTTCGATTGAAGTTCGCAAAGCTAGATGTACACATAGCTTTGCGAACTTAATATTTAGATATTGCTTGCGTTCCAATATTAAAATAACTTAGCGTACTTTGCGTTAAAAATCTATAGCAAAAAAAACGAGCCAACAATAATGCGGCTCGTTTAGATTGAGATATAAATAAATCTATACTAACTGTTTTAATGCAATTTCAAAAGCTGTTGCACTGATATTTGTTTTTGATTGACTTAAAGCATGAGCTTTTACAATCGCATTTTTAATTGTATCTGATGTGTCATTAAAAATTGCCTCATCTGTCATTTGAACTTTTTTCTCCATGAAATAAGCAAAAACTCTTGCCATTCCGCAATTTGAAATAAAGTCTGGAATTAAACTTACCTTACGGTCTACTTCTTCCATAATAGAACCAAAGAAAATTTCTTTGTCAGCAAAAGGAACATTTGCGCCACAAGAAATAACTTCCAATCCGTTTGCGATTAAGCTGTCAATTTGTGTTTGAGTCACCAATCTTGAAGCAGCGCAAGGTGTGAAAATTTCAGCACCAATAGTCCAGATTTTAGAATTGATTTCTTCAAACGGAATCATATTATCTGCAACCAGTTTATTTCCGTCTTTGTTTAAAAACAACGTTCTAATTTCTTCAAAAGAAAAACCCTCTTCTTTTATTAATCCACCGTCGCGATCGATGATTCCGATTACTTTTGCACCCATTTCAGCTAAATAAAAAGCAGCTGCAGAACCTACGTTTCCAAAACCTTGTACGATTGCTTTTTTACCTTTTATGTCTCCGCCGTAAGTTGCATAAAAATGACGAACCGCTTCGGCAACGCCATAACCCGTAATCATATCGGCAACTGTATATTTTCTAGTTACGTCTGGAGAGAATTTAGGGTTTTCGATAACCTTAATTACACCCTGACGCAATTGACCAATTCTATTAATTTTGTCAGCTTCTGTTGGTTTAAAGTGTCCATTGAAAACACCTTCCTGCGGATGCCAAACACCACATTCTTCTGTCATTGGAATAACTTCGTGAATCTCATCAACATTCAAATCTCCTCCAGTTCCATAATAGCTTTTCAATAACGGAGAAACGGCTTTGTACCAACGTTGCAAAACACCTTTTTTGCGAGGATCGTTTGGGTCAAAGTTAATTCCAGATTTAGCTCCTCCAATTGCAGGACCAGAAACTGAGAATTTAACTTCCATAGTTTTTGCCAATGACAAAACTTCGTTCATGTCTAAGCCTTTTCTCATTCTTGTTCCTCCACCCGCAGCTCCTCCACGAAGTGAATTAATAACAGTCCACCCTTCGGCTTCTGTTTCAGAATCTTTCCAATTGAAAACAATTTCAGGTGCTTTGTTTTCAAATTGTTGTAATAAATCTTTCATTTTGTTGTGATATGTTTATTTTGCGTAAATGTATAAAATAGAATAATGCGAATAATGTATTTTGCAGCAAATTTACCAAACAAAAAAGAAAAGCCGAAAACTATTAGGTTTTCGGCTTTTTGAATATTTAGAAAATTAAGAACTATTGTCCTAATAAGTGTTTTTTCAAAGTTTCGTCAACTGGTTTGTCAGAAAGCCAGATTCCGAATAATGCTTTTTTGAAATCAAATCCAGGAATTTTTCCTTTCAAAACTTCATTTTTAGAAACGTAAACATTTTGGTCAAAAGGGTTGTAAGCTAAAACAAATACATCTTTTTCTGTAATTGCGTCACTTAAAAAGCTTTTCAGCTGTTCGATTCTAGGGCGTAATTGTTCAAGATTTGCTCCTGCAGATTTTTCAAAACCTGTGTTCATTGCTTTTGTCAGTTTGCTTGAAGAAACCATAGAAGAAGTAATTTCGATTCTAACAGCCATTTCAGTATCGCTATCAATAATGAATTGCGGATCCTGAGCTAATTGAGATAGATACAATGCCTGAACATATACTTCCAGCCACATTTTTGATCTTCCGCCTGCTCCGTTTAACTGTAATGACTTGCCTTGAAATTCTATTTTTCTAGGAACTGTCACACCGTTAACTTCGATTTGAGTTTGTGCCGAAACAGTAGAAAATGGTAAGCTTAAAAGGACTATCAGTAAAAGTAAAATCTTTTTCATATTCTATCAATTTATTATTTTTAAGGCAAAAATAATAGTAATTTATTAATATTTGGTTCATTTTTAGAATGTTTTTTTTCTGTAAAATATACATTTAATTTTTCTATTGTATTAAAAATCAAATTAGTAAGACTAGTTTTACGTAGCTTTACGTGCTTTAAGAATTGTTTAAGGATTGACTGATATAAATGCTTCAAAAATGTTCGTTTTTTATGCTTTAAAAAGAAAAATTGACTTTTAAATTTTAAAAGAATTGTTGCAAGATTAATGCTGATTTGAAGAAAAAGCTAAATAATCACGAAAACGTTATCGCAATCTTTGCTGATCTATTAATTTTATATGCGCGCATTGTAAATTAGACTTTTAAAAAGTATCTTTGGAAGCCTTTGAACTGAAAAGTTTTAGGAGCTCAAAAAAAACAAAAACATAAAAAACCATCAGCTAAAATTTATTTTTGAAATTTGGTTGAAAAAACTTTAAAGAATACTACTATGGATTTTAATCTTACCGAAGAACATTTAATGATTCAGCAGGCTGCAAGAGATTTTGCTCAAAATGAATTATTGCCGGGAGTTATTGAACGTGACGAAAACCAGACTTTTCCAACTGAGCAAATCAAAAAAATGGGTGAGCTTGGATTTATGGGAATGATGGTTGATCCTAAATATGGAGGAAGCGGCTTAGACGCTATTTCTTATGTTATTGCAATGGAAGAAATTTCTAAAGTAGATGCTTCTGCATCTGTTGTAATGTCTGTAAACAATTCATTAGTTTGTTGGGGATTACAAGAATATGGTACTGAAGAGCAAAAACAAAAATACCTTCCAGGTTTGGCTTCTGGAGAAATTCACGGAGCTTTTTGCTTAAGTGAACCTGAAGCAGGAAGTGACGCAACTTCTCAAAAAACAACTGCGGTTGATATGGGAGACCACTATTTAGTGAACGGAACTAAAAACTGGATTACAAACGGAAATACAGCATCTGTATATTTAGTAATTGCACAAACGCATCCAGAATTAAAGCACAAAGGAATCAATGCTTTGATTATGACCAAAGATATGCCAGGTTTTTCAGTTGGCCCTAAAGAACAGAAAATGGGAATCCGCGGTTCTGATACACATTCATTAATGTTTTCTGATGTTAAAGTTCCAAAAGAAAACAGAATTGGTGAGGATGGTTTCGGATTTAAATTTGCAATGAAAACTCTTGCTGGCGGAAGAATCGGAATCGCTTCTCAAGCATTAGGAATTGCTTCTGGAGCTTATGAATTGGCTTTAAAATATTCTAAAGAACGTAAAGCTTTTGGAACTGAAATTTGCAACCATCAGGCAATTGCTTTCAAATTGGCAGATATGGCAGTAAATATCGAAGCAGCCCGTCATTTATGTATGAAAGCGGCTTGGGATAAAGACAATAATAAAAATTACGACGTGAGCGGTGCAATGGCAAAATTATTTGCTTCGCAAGTTGCAATGGATACTTCAGTTGAAGCTGTTCAAATTCACGGAGGAAATGGTTATGTAAAAGAATACCACGTAGAGCGTTTCATGCGTGATGCTAAAATTACTCAGATTTACGAAGGAACTTCTGAAATTCAGAAAATCGTAATTTCTAGAGCAGTTATTGCTGGATAAAGAATGTTAAGAATATATTTTAAACCCTTTCAGCTTTTAGTTGAAAGGGTTTTTTTATGAATATTCTATTACTTTTCATAAGTTTATAGTCCAATAAAATTTATTATCAATCATCAATAAAAACAGAAAACCATGAGAAAGCTATACTTTTTGCTTCCATTTATTTTTTTAGCGTGTAAATCGGGAACTTCAACTTCAAATGAAAGTGGAGCAAAAGCAGATTCAAAACCAATAGAGATTAGCTATAAAGTAAAAGAATCTGAAATTTCAGATTTTTTAAAATACCTTTCTTCTGATGAATTGGAAGGCCGTGAGACAGGAACGCAAGGAATTGAAAAAGCTGCAGTTTTCTTGGAAGACTTTTTAAAGAAAAATAAAATCAAACCCTATTTTAAAACCTATCGTGATACTCTAACCAATTTTGATTTGCCAGCTTTCAACATTGTTGGAGTTATTGAAGGAACAGATCCTCAATTAAAAAAAGAATTTGTTGTTTTGAGTGCGCATTATGATCATATTGGTTTAGAGAAAAAAGAACAGGCCGATAAAATAAATAATGGCGCAAACGATGATGCTTCGGGCGTAACTTCTGTAGCGGCAATGGCAAAATATTTTAGCGAAACTAAAGCGAATAAGCGAAGCATCTTAGTTGTATTTTTTGCTGGAGAAGAAAAAGGGTTACTAGGTTCAAAAAGTTTAGTAGAGAAATTGAAAAAACAAAATTTCAATCTTTATACACAATTAAACATAGAAATGATTGGTGTGCCAATGAAACGAGATTATTTGGCTTACATAACTGGTTTTGATAAATCGAATATGGCGCAAAAAATAAACGAATACACAGGAAAAAACACCATCGGATTTTTACCGAAAGAAGCAGAGTATCAATTATTCTATCGTTCTGATAATTATTCGTTTTTTCAAGCTTTTGGAAAACCATGCCAATCCCTAAGTACTTTTGACTTCGAAAATTTTGATTACTATCACCATGTTTCAGACGAATTTAAATTAATGGATATTCCTCATATCACGGCATTCACACAAGAATTATTGCCTGCAGTAACCAAAATTGCGGTTTCGCCAATGCAAGAAATAACCATGAACAAATAAGAGGCTGTTTTACAGCATTTGATTATTTTTGCTACATGAAAAATATTATCGTTACAGGAACAAGCAGAGGAATTGGTTACGAATTAGCCTTGAAATTTGCCGAAGCAGGTCATCAGGTTTTGGCCATTTCCAGAAAAATACCGCAAGCACTTTTAGAACATCAAAATGTAACTTGTCTGTCTGTTGATTTGGCAGATGAAACGGCTTTGGATCAGGTTGACAATTTTCTTTCTTCAACATGGAAAAAAGTAGATGCAGTGGTTCATAATGCAGGAGCTTTGCTTTTAAAACCTTTTGAGCAAACGACACAGGCAGATTTTGAAAATCTTTATAAAGTGAATGTTTTTGCTGTTGCCAATTTAACTCGTATCTGTATTCCGTATTTAGAAAAAGGAAGTCATGTTGTAACAATTAGTTCAATTGGTGGAGTTCGCGGAAGCTTAAAGTTTGCTGGATTAGCGGCTTACAGTTCGAGTAAAGGAGCCGTAATTACTTTAACTGAATTATTGGCTGAAGAATATAAAGAAAAAGGAATTTCATTTAATGTTTTGGCTTTGGGTTCTGTTCAGACCGAAATGCTTAATGAAGCTTTCCCTGGTTATCAAGCGCCTATTTCTGCCGAAGGAATGGCAACTTATATTTATGATTTCACATTAAATGGCAATAAATATTTTAACGGAAAAGTTTTAGAAGTTTCTTCAACAAATCCGTAAATTAAATTCCAAAATAAAAAATCCAAATTCCAATTTTAAAACGTCTAACAAATAACTTTTAACTTTAAATTGAGCGAAACTTTAGCTAAATATATTCCTGAACACGCAGTAAAACCTGTTTTCGATTTGATAGTGGCCAATCAGGTTCACTTGAAAATTGTAAACGAGCGTCAGACGCGTCACGGAGATTATAGGAGAGGACCAAGTGGAAAGCATGAAATTACGGTTAACGCAAGTTTGAATAAGTATCGTTTTTTAATTACGCTGATTCATGAAATTGCGCATTTGGTTGCTTTTGAGAAATTCGGAAGAAATATAAAACCGCATGGGAATGAATGGAAATATACTTTTCAGCGTTTAATGGTTCCGTTTATTCGGCCAGAAATATTTCCAGGACAGATATTGCCTCTTTTGGCAAGGCATTTCAAGAATCCTTCAGCGAGTAGTGATACCGATACCACTTTGTCTTTGGCTTTAAAACAATATGACAAGGAAAATGATAAAAATTACGTGTTTGAAATTCCGTACGGAAGTGTTTTTAGAATTAAAAATGGTAAAGTTTTTAAAAAAATAGCCGTTAGAACAAAGCGTTTTGAGTGTTTAGAAATTAGCTCTGGAAAGACTTATCTTTTTAACCCGAATGCGGAAGTGGAATTGATCAATTAAATTCTAAAGTAAGAATGAATAGAAAATCCCAAATTCCAAAGTTTACTACAATTGGAATTTGGGATTTTTAATATTGGAATTTTTAAAAGGACTAGCCTTTCAAATAGGCTTCTCTTACTTTTTTGAAAAGGTTTGAAGAATAAACAAATTTAACTACTGCCTCATTGTCGGTCGTAAAGATTTCTTCTTTTGTTCCTTGCCAAGCTTTCAGACCTTTCTTTAAGAAAACAATATTCTCACCGATTTCCATTACAGAGTTCATATCGTGAGTATTAATTACAGTTGTAATATTGTATTCTTTTGTGATTTCTTGAATCAAGTTATCAATCAAAGTCGAAGTATTTGGATCTAAACCAGAGTTAGGTTCATCACAAAACAAATATTTCGGATTGTTTACAATTGCGCGAGCAATAGCCACACGTTTCTGCATACCTCCAGAAATTTCAGAAGGCAGTTTCTTGTGTGCATCGATTAGATTTACTCTTTCTAAAACAAAATCAACTCGTTCTTTAATTTGCGCTTTGTTGTTATTAGTGAACATTTTTAGCGGGAAAGCTACATTTTCTTCAACAGTCATCGAGTCAAATAAGGCACTTCCCTGAAATACCATTCCGATTTCAGTTCTCAAATCACGTTTTTCATCTTTGTCTAAATCAGAATATACTCTTCCGTCAAATTCAATTGTTCCTGAATCTGGTGTGTGAATTCCTAATAGCGTTTTTAATAAAACTGTTTTTCCAGATCCACTTTGTCCAATAATCAAGTTGGTTTTTCCAGTTTCAAATACCGTCGAAACGCCTTTTAAAACTTTGCTATCCCCAAATGATTTTTCTATATTTTTTACTTCTATCATTATCCTAATAATAATTGAGTTAATATATAATTAAAAAGAATGATACAAACAGAAGTCCATACGAATGATGTTGTACTTGCTTTACCAACTTCTAATGCACCACCTTTCATATAATACCCGTGAAAAGACGGGATTGTTGCCAATAGCATGGCAAAGATTAAAGTTTTAATAAAGGCATAAGTAATATGGAACGGTATGAAATCTTTTTGAGCTCCCATAATAAAATCTGCACCAGTTGAAAATCCTCCGTAAGCACAAGCCATCCATCCACCAAAAATTCCTAAAAACATACTAATCCCGATTACGAAAGGATACATTAATAAAGCGATTATTTTTGGAAAAACAAGATAGTTTACGGAGTTAACTCCCATAACTTCTAACGCATCAATCTGTTCTGTAACTCGCATTGTTCCGATACTTGAAGTAATGTAAGACCCCATTTTTCCGGCCATAATTACCGAAATAAAAGTAGGGGCAAACTCTAAAACTACAGATTGACGTGTAGCAAAACCAATTAAATATTTTGGAATTAAAGGATTGGTTAAGTTTAATGCTGTTTGAATGGCAACAACTCCTCCGATGAAAAAAGAGATAAAGCAAACAATTCCTAGTGAGTCAATAATAAGATCATCAATTTCTTTTAGGATTAGATTTTTCATAACAGGCCATTTAGTCTGTTTGTTGAAAATTTCTTTCAGCATTAAAAAATATTTCCCTACTTGGGATAAATAACGGATTAGCATCATAATTTTTAAATATTGGCTAAGGTAAAAAGAAGTTATGAGTTATGAGTTATGAGTTCAGTTTTTTCGAGTGTTTTACCAATCAAATTAACTTTTCTTTCATTTTTTTCAAACGATAATTTCTAATAAATTTAGCTTGTTCAGGTGTAACCAATAAAGGTGTTTTTGCTTTTTTAGCTTTCCAAAAACCTTTTATATAGTCTAAAAACAGAAATGGTTTTTTCTTCATCATCGCCAATTTTGCCGAAGCAATTGCGGTGATCCAAAATCCATAACCTAAAGTGTAAAAAGCTTCGCCTTGTTTGTAACGAGCTGTTTTGTTGTAATTTGCTCCCGTTGGTTTTAGATGTTTTACCTGCAAAGATTGGTCGGTAACAATTTTCCAATCGTAATATTTACAAAGCAATTCATCAACAGTATCCCAACCCATTGCTGGACGTAAACCACCAATTTGCTGATAGGTTTCTTTTCTATACGCTTTTAAGGCTCCACGAATATGATCTTTATCGGTAAGGTTTTCTAAAACCCATTCGCCATTTTTATCAATATAACAGAATCCTCCAACCATTCCAACTCTTTCATCTGATTCGAAATGTTTAATTATGGTCTCAAAATAGTTGGGAGGAAAAATTAAATCGCCGTCTATTTTTACAATGATATCGTAATTTGAATCTAAAGTTTCAAAACCTTTTTGAAAAGCCTGAATCACTTTGCTTCCGGGCATATGAATCGCATCTGAAGTTTTATTTACAACAGAAATATACGGATTATCTTTTGCAAAACCCAACACGACTTCTTCAGTTTTATCTGTAGAATTGTCATTTACAACCACAACTTTTGATGGCAAAACAGTTTGAGAAACCAAAGATTCTAAAGTCAAGCCTATTAAATCTTGTTCGTTGTGCGCGGGAATGACGATGTAGTATTTCATTTTAAGAATTTTAGATTTTAGATTTTAGATTTTAGATTGTATGGAAATCATCTAAAAATCAAAAATCAAAAATCGTTAATCTGCAATCTTAGTTCTTAACTTTTTCAGCCACAACAATATAATATCTCGGAGTGAAATATCTTAATAAGGGTCTGAATCCGAATTTTTTTACTGGATGTGTAAATTGTAATCGATCGGTAATTTTCCAGCCCGTTTTTTCTAAAAGCCAATCCAATTGCCAATCTTCAAATTCATGGTAATGTCTGTCCCACATATCGGTTTTAGAACGGTATGCAGGTGAAAACCATAAACGTAAAGGAATAGAAATTAATAGTTTGTCACATTTTACATTTTGTAAAACTGTGTATGGATTTAGTAAATGTTCGAAAATCTCAAATGCAGTAAAAACAGTATATTCTTCCGTTTGTAGCGCCGTATGGTCGTTGTCTAAATCTTCGCCTTTTGTGTTTTTTACGGTATAACCATTTTCTTCCATTATCTTAGAAAACGGATTGGGTACACCAAAATCAAAAATGGTTTCAGATGTGCTAACGTGCTTTTTTAAAAACTCTAAGGTAAGTTTGAATCTTTTATTCGGAAACGTTTTTTCGTACATAGTTATTGCGAACGAATTAATCTCTCGTTCTTGATTTTAATTAGGTCGCAAATATACTAAAAAAGTAATCAGTGTTCAGTTTTTAGTATTCAGTTGCGGTGCTAAGTTTTAAAATGAATTTCTCGCAAAGACGTGAAGTCGCAAAGTTTTGATTAAAAAAATAAACCATATAAGTAATACAAGTTCAATTAAAAGAAAACTTAATTGAACTTGTATTACTTATATGGTTAAAAACTTCGCGACTTCGCGTCTTTGCGAGATTATTTCACTCGATTTTAAATTTTAATATCTATAAACAAAAGCATTAATATTCATTCCAGCTCCTACTGAAGCAAAAATAAGAACATCGCCTTTGTTGATTTCGTGGTTCTCTATTTTTCCTTGTAAAATCAAATCGAATAGAGTAGGCACAGTTGCAACACTGCTATTTCCTAGATCGTGAATACTCATTGGCATAATATCTTTTGGAGCCGTTTTATCGTAAAGTTTGTAGAAACGTTCGATAATTGCTTCGTCCATTTTTTCGTTTGCTTGATGAATCAGGATTTTTTTAACTTCATCAATTCCAATTCCGCTTTTATCTAAACAGCTTTTCATAGCACACGGAACATTGCTTAAAGCAAATTCGTAGATTTTACGCCCATACATTTTAATGTATTTAATGTCTGGATCTAAATCTGGATTATAAGATTTTCCGAAGAAAAGATAATTGGCCTCATCATTGGCATAAGTGGCACTTTCGTAAGATAACAATCCAGCATCATCAGTTGATGCTTCTAAAATTGAAACTCCAGCTCCATCAGAATAAATCATAGAATCACGGTCGTGATCATCTACAACTCTAGATAAAGTCTCGGCACCAATTACCATTACTCTTTTTGCCATTCCAGATTTGATAAAAGCATTTGCTTGTAAAACGCCTTCGATCCATCCAGGACATCCAAAAAGAATATCGTAAGCTACACATTTAGGATTTTTAATTCCTAATTTGTTTTTAACTCTTGTTGCTAAACTTGGCAAAACATCAGTTTGATGCGTTCCTGTTTTTACGTCACCGAAATTATGCGCAAAAATAATGTAGTCTAAAGTTTCTGGATCGATTCCTGCATTTGCAATTGCTTTTTCAGCAGCAAAGAAAGCTAAATCAGAAGAATTATATTGTGGTTCGGCATAACGGCGATTCTCTATTCCCGTAATGCCTTTAAATTTTTTAATTACAACTTCATTAGGATAACCAAAAGGAGTTCCGTCCTCATTTAAAAAAACATGTTTATCAAAATCTGTGTTTTTTACTTCTAAATTAGGAATATAGCTCCCAATACCAATAATTTTTATTTTCATTTCCCTTTAATTATCCGATAAATTTAATGCTAATGTATAAATAATATTATGATAACTATCATAAAAAATAGTATGCATGCATATAATTATGAAATAACTATTTTTCTGTTGATATATTGTCTTTTTTCTAATGATTTTTTAATATTTCCTAGATTTCAAACGATTGAAGGAGATTTAAAAGCCGATATTTTTTTGCTTTTATCTTGATTTTATTGAATTAATTTCACAAAAGATTGGCAGAAAGTTATGTTTCTTTAAATCAGATTTCTTCTTTGTTGTTTGAGTTAGAAAGTTTCAGGTTTCAGGTTTCAAGTTATGCTGAAACTTGAAACCTGAAACCTGAAACTAAAAAAAACAAACCCGACAAGTTATTAAAAACCTGTCGGGTTTGTATATTATAAGAAAACTAAATTTTAACTTTCCATGTAAGCTTCAATAGGAGCACAGCTACAAACTAAATTTCTGTCACCGTAAGCATCGTCAACACGACGAACAGATGGCCAGAATTTATTGTCAGCAATGTACTCTAATGGGTAAGCCGCTTTTTCTCTTGTATAAGGGAAATCCCAAGAATCTGTTGTTAACATTGCCAACGTGTGAGGTGCATTTTTCAATACATTGTTTTTGTCATCAGCAGTTGCAGCTTCGATCTCTTTTCTAATTGAGATAAGCGCATCACAAAAACGATCTAATTCTGCTAAATCTTCAGATTCAGTTGGTTCGATCATTAAAGTTCCCGCCACTGGGAAAGAAACCGTTGGAGCGTGGAAACCATAATCCATTAAACGTTTTGCGATATCACCCACTTCGATTCCGTTTTCTTTAAATGCACGGCAATCTAAAATCATTTCGTGAGCCGCTCTTCCGCATTCTCCAGTATAAAGAATTGGGTAATGGCCTTCGAAACGAGATTTCATATAATTCGCATTCAAGATTGCATGCTCTGTAGCACTTTTTAATCCTTCAGCCCCCATCATAGTGATGTAGCCATAAGAAATTAAACATACTAAAGCAGATCCATAAGGTGCAGATGAAATTGCTGTAATCGCTTGTTCACCACCAACTTTTAAGATTGGGTTTGTTGGCAAGAACGGAACTAATTTTTCATTCACACAAATTGGTCCAACTCCAGGTCCACCACCACCGTGAGGAATAGCGAAAGTTTTGTGTAAGTTTAAGTGACAAACGTCAGCACCAATTGTAGCAGGATTTGTTAATCCAACTTGCGCGTTCATGTTTGCACCATCCATATATACTAATCCGCCATTATCGTGGATTAATTTTGTGATTTCGATAATTGAAGATTCGAAAACTCCGTGAGTAGAAGGATAGGTTACCATTAAACAAGATAAATCATCTTTATGCTCAATCGCTTTTTCTCTTAAATCTTCTACGTCAATATTTCCTTCTGGAGTAGTTTTCGTAACAATGATTTTCATTCCAGCCATCGCTGCAGAAGCAGGATTTGTTCCGTGAGCCGATGAAGGAATCAAACATACATTACGGTGACCTTCGTTTCTTGACATGTGGTAAGCACGAATTGCCATTAATCCAGCATACTCTCCTTGAGCACCTGAGTTTGGCTGTAATGTTGTTCCAGCAAATCCAGTGATTACATTTAATTGTTGCTCTAATTTTTTAAGCATTGTAATGTAACCTTCAGCTTGCTCAACTGGTGCAAACGGGTGAATGCTGTTCCAGTTTGGCATTGAAAGAGGTAACATTTCTGAAGCTGCGTTTAATTTCATCGTACAAGAACCTAATGAAATCATCGAATGATTCAATGATAAATCTTTACGCTCTAATTTCTTGATGTAACGCATCAATTGACTTTCAGAATGATGATTGTTGAAAACATCATGCGTTAAGAAAGAAGATGTTCTTTCTAATGAAGCAGGTAATTGACTAGCTTCAGTTAGTTCAGAAACAGAAACAGTTTCTTTTCCTAAAGCTTCAGCAAAAATAGCAACGATTTGGTTGATGTCAGAAACAGAAGTTGTTTCGTTTAACGAAATAGAAATCGTATCAGCATCAACATAGAAGAAGTTTACTTCGTTTTTCTCTGCTACAGCTTTTACTTTTTGAGCATCTGCTTTTACTAAGATGGTATCAAAGTAAGCTGAGTTAATTTGAGAAACTCCAATTTTATTTAAAGCCTCAGCAGTTGTAACCGCCGATGCGTGAACTTTGTTTGCAATGTATTTTAATCCTTCTGGACCGTGGTAAACAGCGTACATTCCAGCCATAACTGCCAATAAAACCTGAGCAGTACAAATGTTTGAAGTTGCTTTTTCACGTTTAATGTGCTGTTCACGAGTTCCTAAAGCCATACGTAAAGCACGGTTTCCATTTACATCAATAGAAACTCCAATGATACGACCTGGCATAGATCTTTTGTATTCTTCTTTAGTAGCAAAGTAAGCAGCGTGAGGACCACCGTAACCCATTGGCACACCAAAACGTTGTGAAGTTCCAACTACTACTGCAGCTCCCATTTCTCCCGGAGAAGTTAAAGCAGCAAGTGATAAAATATCAGCAGCAAAAGCAACTTTGATTTCGTTTTCTTTTGCTTTAGCAACAAAAGCACTATAATCGTTTACCTGACCGTATTTTCCTGGGTATTGTAAAATAGCTCCAAAAAACTCAGTTGAAAAATCAAAAGTTTCGTGGTTTCCAACAACTAATTCAATTCCAATTGGAGTTGAACGTGTTTGAAGTACTGATAAAGTTTGAGGTAAAATTTCTTCAGAAACGAAGAATTTGTTTGTATTGTTTTTCTTTTGATCACGAGTACGAACATCAAAAAGTAAAGCCATCGCTTCAGCAGCAGCTGTACCTTCGTCCAATAAAGAAGCGTTTGCAATTTCCATTCCTGTTAATTCGATAACAGTAGTCTGGAAATTTAAAATAGCTTCCAAACGACCTTGAGCAATTTCTGCTTGGTAAGGCGTGTAAGCAGTATACCATCCTGGGTTTTCAAAGATATTTCTCTGAATTGGCGCAGGAACGATAGTTGGATGATAACCCAAACCAATATACGATTTGAATACTTTATTTTTCTTCCCTAATTCTTGAATGTGATTTGCGAATTCATATTCTGTCATCGCAGGATCTAAGTTCAAAGGTGCTTTTAAACGAATATCGTCCGGAAGGGTTTCATAAACAAGTTGCTCAATTGAGTCAACTCCAATAGTTTTCAGCATATGCTGAAGATCAGTTTCTCTTGGACCAATGTGTCTTAAAGCAAAAGCATCTGTTTTCATTTGTAGCTATCTATTTTTTTTAAATTGATGTGTTCGTAAACCATTTTGACATACGAATCACATTTAAAAGTAAATGTGTTGTTTTTTTGTGGCGCAAAATTAAGTATTATTAATAATTTAATAGGTATTTTTAACTTCAATTTTTATCAAATTTATAACTAAAGAGTTGATTTGTTACCAATTGATTAGATTTGAGCTATGAAACTTCTAAAACAGATTTTTGATTTTTATTTAAACAGCAGTATTCACGTGGCTTTATCGTGTTATGCTTTGGTCCGAATTACATTTCATGTGTTTCATATTCAGTACGATGAGCCAATGGCATTGTTTGTTTTTTTCGGAACAATTGTAGGATATAATTTCGTAAAATATGATGCGCTGGTTCGCGTAAAGAAAAACCCGATAGGAACACAACTAAAAATTATTGCTGTTTTAAGTTTTATTTCGGTGATTTTAGTTGGCTACTATTTTTTTAATTTAAAAAGAATAACACAAATAGTCTCCGTTGGAATTTTTGCCATAACTGCACTTTACACATTACCCTTTTTTCCAAATCGAAGAAATGCCAGAAATTGGGCAGGAGTAAAAATCTACATTGTAGCGCTTTGTTGGGTTGGCGCTACTTTGGTTTTACCTTTAATAAATGCAGAGATTCCAGTTACTATAGATTTCTTTATTAAATGCATTCAAAGATTCGTTTTGGTTTTTGTACTGATTTTAGTTTTCGAAATTTTAGATTTAGCCAATGACGATCCGCATTTGCAAACCGTTCCGCAGACCATCGGAGTAAAGAAAACCAAACTTTTAGGATTTTTGCTATTGATTCCGTTTTGGTTTTTAGAAGTTTTTATTTCGACATTCAATATTCATGACGCTATTATAAATCTTATTATGGTCATCATGCTGATGCTGTTTATTGCTTTTGCCAATCCGAATCGTTCTAAATATTACACTTCCTTTTGGGTCGAAAGTGTGCCCATTTTTTGGTGGTTGATGATCGTTTTTCTATAAAAATATTTAGGGCGTGCCACCATCCCGATAAAAGGGCTTACTTACTTTACGCCTATAAGCCCTTTTATCAGGATGCTGTCGGGCTATCCGCGCTACTTCGGTAGCTAGCTTCTATCCCTCACGCAAAACGTAAAATGAGAAAATTCGTTTTCAAAAGACATTTAGAATACTGCAAATGATTTCAAAATTTGGGATGGTTTTTTGCAAAACGTTTCTTGCGGTTGAAACGGCGGGCTATGTTTGAAAATAAAGTTTGATTTAATTGTTTTTCAATTGCCTCCAGCTTTAGCTGGAGGAGAAATATGATTGAATATTCTGGACTTTAGCCCAACTTTATAATTTGGCTAAAGCCCAGATTGGAGACTTATTTTTTACCTCCAACTAAAGCTGGAGGCAATTAAAATTATCTTTTTAATCTGCCAAATCTGCGTGAGAAAAAACTATTTCGTTTTTTGTTCGGCCAAAGCTTTATTCAAATCTGCTTTAGCCTCATTTAGTTTTTTTCTTTTCTTGTCGATTTTTTCTTTGCTTTCCTTGTCTTTAATCGCTTCGTTCAAATCAGCAGTTCTTTCGTTGACTTCTTGCTGTTTCTCTTTTACCTTTTTGTCAAGATCTTTGTTGACTGTTTTGGTAGTGCAGTTTTTCTTGGTTTGTGCAATAGCTTCTTCAACACCTTTTATCTGATTTTGATTTCCCGCTTTTTTCGCAGCAGCCAATTTTGTGTTTAATTCACAAAGCTTTCTTTCGCATCCTTTTAAATTTGTACAATTGCTTTGAGAAAACCCGATAAAAGAAATCGCAAAGAAAACTACAGTTAATATTGTTTTTAATTTCATAAGTATATTTTTAATTAATTCGTTTTAAGAATGATACTTATAAAATTAAGAAATTTATCTTAATGTTTTTTTTAGCATCTTATTAATTTAAGTTTGCTTTTTACGTAATCTTGTCATTTCGACGAAGGAGAAATCTCCACAAGAAGCTCCAAAAAGATTGGCTTATTAGAACTGAATTACTTGGAGAGATTTCTCCTTCGTCGAAATGACAAAACGATGTGAATTTGGTTTCTAAATTAAATCTCGAAAAGCATCATCAATTTCCCCAAACTTAAATCGAAAACCATTTTCTAAAAGTCGTTTCGGAATTACATTTCTACTTTTCAAAACCAATTCTGTTTCAGTTCGAATAAAAAAAGATCCAATTTCAAGAAAGAATTTGTTCATCGGAATTCCGAAGGGAAAACCAACTGCTTTTCTAAGTTTTTGCATGAATGATTCATTTCGAATTGGTTCGGGTGAAACGACATTAATAATGCCTGTCATTTCGTTCTCAATAATAAAATCAACTGCATTTGCGAAATCTTCTTCATGAATCCAGCTTATAAACTGATTGCCGCTTCCTTGTTTTCCGCCAAAACCAATTTTTGCCAAAGTCTTTAACGGAACAAAAGCGCCTCCATTTTTTCCTAAAACAATAGAAGTTCGCAAAGCTGTTTTTAAAGTCTTTGGGGTTTCAGTTTTAAAGAATGCTTTTTCCCAAGAAAGCGCCACATTTATAGAAAAGTCATTTCCAATTTCTCCATCAATTTCATCCATTTGTTTGTCTAAAGAAAATCGATAAATAGTTGAGGTTGAAGAATTCAGCCAATGCTTCGGCGGATTTTGACAATTTAAAACGGCTTTATTTAGAATTTTAGTGCTTTCAATTCGGGATAAAAGAATTTCTTTTTTGTTCTCTTTCGTATAACGGCAATCAACAGATTTTCCTGCGAGATTAATTAAAATCGTTGCATTTTCCAATTCCTTTTCCCAGCCCGAAAAAGTTCTGGCATTCCAGTTTACATATTTGATTCCGTCAATTGTTTGAGATTTTCCTCTTGTTAGAATGACAATCTCTTCAAATTTATCTTTGAAATTATTGACTAAAACTTGTCCCAGAAAACCGGTTCCGGCTGCGATAATAAGTTTTTCCATTGGTGTAATTTTATAGCCGCGTATTCACGAATTATTATTTTTTAATTAGTGAATTCGTGGCGAATCTTTTTAATTAAGAATTAAAAGCAAAGCAAGAATTCGGTAAAGAATCCAAGTGAAAGATAAATAAAAAGGAAGTTTTAAAATTTTTACTCTTCTAAAGTGTTCCAAAAACATAATTAAAACCGTAACTCCAAACCAGCCCAAAATGATCGTTTGAGGAAGCTGGAAAAACTGACTTAAAACTAAAATCGGCATCAAAATTAAACTTCCGATTAAAGAAACCGTCATTAAATTTCCTGCGTAATTGAGAATCGTTTGTTTGTGAAATTTCAGCAGCAGTAAACTTTGAAAAACAATTTGTCCAAAAGCCAAAATAATTTCTCTTGTAATATTAGATTTTGGCAAATTCAGAATCAAATTAGAATATCCAAATAAAACAAAACTCGTTATTGTCAACGCAAAACCGATAAATAGAAATCTGTATTTATAATTAAAATCTGGTGTACATTGCAATTTATTTTCTTCTTTTACATTTCCAGGAATAATTACTTTTCTATTGTAAGAAACAAAAGAATACATTTTTTTCAGAATGAAATGAATGGGTTTTATAGTCGCAATTTTTTCAATTAAAGGAAAAGAAAATCCAATAACTTTTATCAAACTGTCAATTCCGTAAGTGACTGTTTTTGTTTTATTATCAACCAAAGCAATTTCGTTTGGAGCACGTTTTAAGTCCACAAAATTTTGTTCTTCTGCAGATAATTGGCAATAAGATTTTCTTCCGTTTTCATCAAGCATGCCACTTTTTACAAATCCAGTTGTGTACAAACTGCAAAGCGGACAATCTTCATCATAAAGTAAGGTTTGGTCTTCTAACGTTTTCATGATTTTTGGTTTTAAAGATGAATAGTTTTATGCGTATAATTTTTCTTCAATAGGAATCAACTCGATTTTTCTTTTGTTTTTAACCGTAATTTTTGAACCTTCAGCCAAGAAAATTGAGGTTGGTTTTTGCGTTTGAAGAAATCCAAAATCAGTTCCATAAATTTTTTCGAAATCAACATCAATTCGATGGTTTAAGACTTCAATTTGTTCCCATCTTGGATGCGTCACTTCATATTCAAAAGTGGTTTCTTCGTCAATTTTAGTATATCCGAAATAATGTTCTGTAATAAATTCGGCTTCAGAATCCATTTCGATTTTACTCAAATCTTTTTTGGTTTCAATTTCAATGGTGTTCCATTCGTTGTTATTCTTCCATTGATAAATGAAAGTATTACGATTTTTATTTTCAATGATTTCATGTCTCATTTTCTGAGTTTCATAATTTTCCTGATACAAAGTGTTCGCAATAAAAGTGATCGCTTTTTTAGGAACAATTTCTTTAATGAAAACCACTCCGCGTTTCCATTCGCCATTTTCAAAACGTTTGACATAGAATCTAAGATTCACTTCTTCAAAATTGGTATGAAAAGGAACTTTCAATCCTAAAACTTTGGTGTTTTTAAACATAAATCCGACCAAGCTTACGTAACATTTGTTATTCCAAATGTCAATTTGAGTTCCTGCAGGAAGATATTTTTCTAAAATTGCAGCATCAATTTCATAATTAAAAAGTGATAAGTTTTTCCATTCTGCTTTTAAGAAGTTCATGATATTTTGTTTTTAAATTTTTAAACTTTCAGAAAAAAATGAAAGTTTAGATTAAATTTTTTTATTTCATCATTTTTATAACCAGTTTACCTAGCCAGTTATCATTAAATTCAGTCATTTTGTCCAACATATTGTCTGCTTTTAAAACGAAATCATACAATTTGGTAGTTTGATCTACAAAGTGTTTTTCTTCTGCCGAATCTTTTGCTTCGATAGTCGAAACTTCTTTTAAGATTTTTAGGGTTGGCTTAATTTCTCTTTTGCTTCTTTCTCTGGAAATTTTAACTGCTAATTCGTCTAAATCTTTTTCTGCCGTGAAGAATTCTTTTCTTTCTCCAGCTTTATATTCTTTATAAACAATTCCCCAATCCATTAAACCTCTTAAGTTCATACTGGCATTTCCGCGGGAAATCTGCAATTCTTCCATGATATCTTCCATAGAAACAGGTTCGTTCGAAACCATTAATAAAGCGTGGATCTGTGCCATCGTTTTATTAATACCCCATTGAGAACCTAATGCTCCCCAGGTTTGTACAAACTTATTTTTTGCTTCTTTGAATTCCATGAGTCAAATGTAAGTAAAAGTTTTTAAACTTTCAAAAATAATTGAAACATATTTAACGAATTATAAAGTTATGTTAATTCAAGTCTTGAATTTTTGATTAACTAATGAGAAGGATATTTTTGTAAAAATCACATTTTATGGAATTATACTACACATTTTCGGTACTTATTGTACTGGCTTCTTTCTTCGCCTATTTAAATTTAAGATTTTTAAAACTTCCAGGAACCATCGGAATCATGATTATTGCGATGCTGGTTTCAGTTGGAATTCGTCTTTTGGGAGATTCTTATTTTCCTGCAACCACCAAACATTTTTTTGATTTGATAAAAGAATTTGATTTCAACGAAATCCTAATGGGAGCAATGTTGAACTTTCTTTTGTTCGCCGGCGCACTTCACGTAAATATGGCAGATCTTAAAGAGCAAAAAGTTCCCATTATGATTTATTCTACGGTAAGTGTAGTATTGTCAGCTCTAATAATTTCTGGTTTACTTTTTTACATCGCACCACTTTTAGGAATAAAGATCCCTTATATATTTTGTTTGGTTTTTGGAACCTTAATTTCTCCAACCGATCCAATTGTTGTTTTGGGCGTTTTAAAGGAAGCAAAAGTTCCTAAGAGAATCGAAACTAAAATCGTTGGAGAATCTCTATTTAATGATGGAGTGGCTGTAGTGATGTTTGCTGTTGTTTTGAAAATGGCAACTGATCCGACATTTGATATGACTTTTGGTTCTATTGCTTGGTTGTTTGCAAAAGAAGGTATTGGAGGACTTTTATTAGGTGCTGTTCTTGGGATTTCGGCATCAAACGTTATGAAGAAAATTGACGATTATAAAGTTTCGGTTTTAATCACGCTTTCTATCGTAATGGGAGGATTTTTGATTGCTCAAAGCTTACACGTTTCTAGTCCGCTGGCGATGGTTGTTGCCGGATTGATTATTGGAAATTACGGTAAAAAAGTTGCAATGAGCGAAATTACCCAAGATTATTTAGGGAAATTCTGGGAACTTATTGATGAGATTCTAAACGCTATTTTATTCTTATTTATTGGTTTTGAGTTATTGCTATTACCAGATTTGAACAAACAATTGCTAACTGGTTTCGTAGCTATTTTTATCGTGCTTTTTTCAAGATTAACTTCTATCGTTTTACCGTGGAAATTCTTTGATATTTTTAAGTTTTTCGGAATCAGATCTGCTTACAATAAAGGCTCTCTAATGGTGTTAGTTTGGGGCGGAATTCGCGGTGGAGTTTCTATTGCATTAGTGCTTTCTATGCCCGAAGGAGAATACAAAAACCTTTTACTTGAAGTAACTTATATCGTCGTGTTGTTTTCAATTGTAGTGCAGGGACTTACTGTTGGGAAATTGGCTAAACGAGTTTTGGAGAAAGAATAGAGAAAAGGAAATAGACGCTAGAAGAAAGATTTTATTTTTTAAGCCATTTAATAAGAGACTTGCAAAAATATTTGCAGGTCTTTTTTTTGATTTGTTTTTCGATTAGATATTTCTGGTTTTAAAAACGAGGATATAAATTGAGGGATTTTTCTTAATTTTGCCTTCTGGTTTAATTTGCAACTAAATTGTAGTTGCGGATTAAAGATTTAATTATAAATTTGCATGAGTAAGATTGATAAACTTATTGAAAAGTTAAAATCAAAACCAAGAGATTTTTCTTGGGATGAAATGCTGAAAGTTTTAAATCACTTTGGTTATAAACAAATCTCACAAGGAAAAACTGGTGGTTCAAGAAGAAAATTTGTGAATGAAAATAAACAGATTATAAGTCTACACGAACCACATCCGCAAAAAGTTTTGAAAGGATATCAGATTGATATTATTATTGAATATTTGGAATTGTAATATGAAAAACTATTTAGAATATAACGGCTATATTGGGACTTTAGAATTTTCTGCGGATGATAAAATATTCTTTGGAAAAATTCAAGGTATAAATGATTTAGTAACCTTTGAAGGATCTTCGGTTGCCGAATTGGAAGCATCTTTTAAAGAAGCTATTGAAGATTATTTAGAGACATGTAAATTGTTAAATAAAGCCCCGGATAAAACTTATAAAGGTTCTTTTAATGTGAGGGTGTCTCAAGAGTTACATCAAAAAATAGCACTTTTAGCTTCCAGAAAAGGATTGAATTTAAATGAAGTTGTAAAAGAAGCTTTGTCTTATGTTGTCAAACATGAAGAGATTTTAAATTAGAAAAGCCCAAAACAGAAATGTTTCGGGCTTTCTTTATCGCTTATCTTCTTTAGAATAATTAGATTCTCCATTTATATTAATTTCTCCGCCTAAAAAACGAGGTTCCCGATCTCTCAAAACATCAAAAAAAGATTTAAAAACCGAACCGTATTCTCTAAACCGAACATAATTGTAACCCAAATATTCACCTTTATTTGCAGAATAACCAGCAGATTTAATTCCGAGTTTTTGTCCGATATAAATGGCGCGATTTAAATGATATTCCTGCGAAATTAAAGTCGCTTTTTTAATTTTAAAAATATGTTTTGCACGATACATTGTCGAATAGGTATCGAAACCTGCGTAATCAATAAATATCTTTGTAGTGTCAACGCCATGATTGTAACAATAATTCTTCATTACCGTCAGTTCATCGTATTCATCGCGGCCGTTATCTCCCGAAAGCAGAATTTTATTAATGCGTTTAGCTTTCCAAAGCATAATTCCAGCATCCAAACGATCTTTTAGATATTTGCTTGGCTGATTGCCGTTGATTCCCGCACCAAAAATAATTCCGACATCATTCTTAGGGAATTTTTTGATGGAATAATGAATGTATTTCTTAGTCGAATTTTTTACGTAATAGTTTATAGAAACAATTGCAATTAATCCAATAACTGCAAGATAAAGGGCTATTTTAAAATATTTTTTCAATTTAGATCTGCGCATTATTCTTTAATATCAATTGCATTTATTGTCTGAATTTTTCCATCGGCATAAATCACAATTTGTCCGTTAGATTTCTTTTTACTTTCAATCATTTTTTTTGAAGAAACTTTTAAACCTTCCACAATTTTATTTTGTAGCTCTTTAATTTTATCTTTTGTCATAATTTTAAGCTATTTATTTTACTAAATAAGTTTTGATCTATAATTTGAATTTCTTCGTTGATTTCTTTTTCGGCAATTAATATTGGCAACTTATTTGAATTATCAAATAACATTACATTGTCACAATTATTAAGATAGATCTTAAAGAAATTTTTAATTCCTCTCTCATATCTTCTTTCGATGACATCTTCAGGTATATTATGACCACCTTCCTTTACTCTTATTTTTACTCTTTGTTTTGCTAATTCAACTGAGCTAAGCCAAAAGAAAATTAATGTTACAAAATAACCTTGATTTTGAGCTTTATTTACAATTGAGAGATAGCTTTTTGCAGAAAGCGTGGTCTCAAAAGCAAAGTCAACTTCTTTCTGAAATAATTCATCTATTCGATTAAGCATTATCCTTCCTGCTTCAAAACCTACTTTTTCAGGTTGAAAAGGAGATAATCCCTTTGCAATTTCGTCAGCATTTACAAACTCCTTACAATTTAATATTTCGGGCAGAATGGTATATGAAGCTGTTGTTTTTCCAGCTCCATTACAACCCGCAATTATATATAGATTTTTTTCTTTCAAATTTTTAAATAATAAAACAAAGATATTAAATATTAAAGCAACCCAGCTCTTTTCAACAAAGCTTCCGGTTTTGGTTCTTGACCTCTAAAACGTTTGTACAAAGTCATAGGATGTTCTGTTCCTCCTTTTGAAAGAACATTGTCTTTGAATTTTTTTGCAATTTCTTCGTTAAAGATTCCATTTTCTTGGAAATATTCAAAAGCATCAGCATCTAGAACTTCTGCCCATTTGTAGCTGTAATATCCAGAAGAATATCCACCTTGAAAAATATGAGAGAATGCCGTACTCATTGCATTTTCTTTTACATCAGGATACAATTGTGTGTTCGCAAATTGTTCTGTTTCGAAAGCTTTTAAATCGGTAATAGAAGTTGGATCTTGTCCGTGCCAAGCCATATCTAATAATCCGAAACTCAATTGACGTAATGTTGCCAAACCTTCTTGAAAACTCGCACTTTCTTTAATTTTCTGAACATATTCAATCGGAATAATTTCTCCCGTTTCGTAATGATTCGCAAACAAAGCCAAAGCTTCTGGTTCGTAGCACCAGTTTTCCATAATCTGACTTGGTAATTCTACAAAATCCCAATAAACAGAAGTTCCTGATAAACTTGGATAAACCGTATCGGCTAACATTCCGTGTAAACCGTGACCAAACTCGTGGAATAAAGTCGTTACTTCATTAAAAGTTAATAATGAAGGTTTTGTTTCGGTTGGTTTCGTGAAATTACAAACATTTGAAATATGTGGTCTTTCGTTTATACCGTCTTTTACATATTGTGATTTGAATGAAGTCATCCAAGCGCCGTTTCTTTTTCCTTTTCTTGGGAAGAAATCGGCATAAAAAATCGAAACTAAATTTCCGTTAGCATCTTTTACTTCGTAAGTCGTAACTTCTTCATGGTATTTATCAATATCAAAAACCTCGGTAAAAGTTAAACCGTATAATTTTTTGGCAACTGTAAAAGCGCCATCTAAAACTTTTTCTAATTGAAAATAAGGTTTCAGTTTTTCATCGTCTAAATTAAAAAGCTGTTGTTTTAATTTCTCAGAATAATAAGCGCCATCCCATTTTTCTAATTGTTCAATTCCGTCTAATTCTTTTGCGAAAGCAGTTAATTCAGCAAATTCTTTTTGAGCTGCTGGTTTTGCTTTTGTCAATAAATCATTTAAGAAAGAGAACACTTTCTCTGGACTTTCGGCCATTCTTTCTTCCAAAACAAAATGTGCGTGCGTTTTGTAGCCTAATAAATTCGCTCTTTCATGACGAAGTTTAGCAATTTTTAAAACGTTTTCCTCGTTGTTGAATTCGTTATTTTGAAATGCTTTTGCGCCGAACGCAATCGCCATTTTTTTACGTAATTCACGATTATCCGCATAAGTCAAAAACGGAACATAACTTGGATGATCTAAAGTGAAAATCCAACCTTCTTTTTCTTGATTTTTAGCTAATAATCTTGCTGCTTCGATTGTTCCTTCCGGTAAACCAGATAAATCCTTTTCATCGGTTAAATGCAATTCGAAATTGTTGGTTTCTGCCAAAACATTTTCACCAAACTGTAAACTCAATTTAGATAATTCTTTGTCAATTTCTCTTAATTGGTTTTTCTTGTCTTCGGGCAAATTGGCACCGTTTCTCGAAAAGCTTTTGTATTTTTTATCTAATAAAGTTGTTTGTTCAGGATTAAGATTTAAACTTTCTTTTTGATTGTATACGGCTTTTACTCGTGCAAATAAATCAGCATTCAATCGAATATCATTTCCAAATTCTGAAAGTAAAGGCGAAACTTCCTGCGCAATTTTCTGCATTTCGTCATTCGTTTCAGCCGAATTTAAATTGAAGAAAATACTAGAAAGACGATCTAAAATATCGCCCGAAAAATCCATTGCCACAATTGTGTTTTCAAAAGTCGGCGCATCTGGGTTATTTACGATTGCATCAATTTCGGCTTTAGCCAAAACAATTCCTTCGTTGAAAGCAGGAACATAATCTTCGATTTTAATTTGCGAAAAAGGTGCGGTGTTATGTTTAGTTATAAATTTTGAAAGTAAAACACTCATTATATTATTATATTTTTTTATTAATAAAAAGCAATTTTTTGAATTTCAAAGATAGCAATTAATAAAAACCTAATCATCTATGCAAAACCGATTCTCAACATAAAATCCTCTTAAATTGTGTTATAGATATGTTATTTATTGGTCTAAGCGTTTTTAAAAGCGTAAATTGAAAAAATAGATTTTGCATTATAAAATGCGAATCATAATTAAAATAGAAAAATGATGAATTATCAAATTGTAATACAGAATATTGATACGGTTAATGAAATTGAAGGATATTGGTCAGACGAAGATTTTATTGCGTTATTAGAAAAATTCAATTATCCTGACGGCGCAACAGCTGAAAAAAGTAGTTTGCCAGAATTATTAGAAATGGCTATTTCAGATTATGAGCCTAACGAAGCGGCTCAAATAGTTTTGCACTATAAATTGGGAGATCAATTAAGCGAAGGTCAAATACATCAAATATCGAACGATATGTTAATTGATAAGGTTTGCGAAGAATATCCAGAAATACACATGCAAGGCACTTTGTTTCATGTAAATCAATTACTTTTTAAGGCGTACAATGGCAAATTTCCAAATGCAAAAGCTTCTATTGTTCATTTTTCAATGACGCCAAACGATGGAGAACCACAAAAACTTACAGCCGAAAACGTTTTGAAATTATTGAATAATGGTTTGTCTGACAGAAATCTTATCAAGAGATTGTTTGAAAATCAAATTTCTCAAAATATTCCATTTCCAGAAGCTGACAGTATAGTTTGGGATTTGAAAACAGATGATGATACAAACTATGATCTTGTTACTTCAGAAAATTGGATAAATAAAGAAGATATAAATGAATCTGAGTTTGAATCTATTTTGGAAGAAGCTGAAGATGTAGTTTAATTCAAAAAGAGATAAAATAGGAAATTTACTTTCACAAAGAAGCTCAAAGAAAAAACACAGAGATTCACAAAAAATTTGTGCACCTCTGTGTTTTTTTTGTGTATCTCTGTGGAATTACTTTTTTAAACCTTCAGCAGCTTTATTTACCGCCGCTTTCAATTCTTCTTTGTAAGAAATAATAGTATCTAAAACTTTTTTATCGTGGCTTCCGATGATTTGTGCTGCTAAAATTCCAGCATTTTTTGCACCGTTTAAAGCAACAGTTGCAACAGGAACTCCACCTGGCATTTGCAGAATCGATAAAACAGAATCCCATCCATCAATAGAATTGCTTGATTTTACAGGAACTCCAATTACAGGAAGCGGAGACATTGAAGCTACCATTCCAGGTAAATGTGCCGCACCGCCCGCGCCGGCAATAATTACGGAGATTCCGCGAGTGTGTGCATTTTTGCTGAAATCGAATAATTTCTCTGGCGTTCTGTGTGCCGAAACGATATCTACTTCAACTTCTACATTAAATTGTTTTAATATGTCGATTGCATCCTGCATAACTGGCATGTCTGAGATGCTTCCCATTATAATAGCTACTTTGCTCATGTGTGTTTTGTTTTGTTTGTTTCAAGTTTCAGGTTTCAGGTTTTGTTGGAACTCAAAACCGAGACTGAAAACTGTTTGTTTTATTTTAAGTTATAAACTGCGACTGACCACTAAAAATTACTGACCACTGATCACTCTAATCGTGTTCTTAACTTCCTGTGCAATTCTTCTAGCTTCAGCCATATTTTCGTTTACAATCGTAACGTGCCCCATTTTTCTGAAAGGGCGAGTTTGTTTTTTGCCGTAAATATGTGGCGTAACACCATCCCATCCTAAAATGGTTTCGATGTTTTCATAAATTACATTTCCAGAATGACCTTCGGCACCCACTAAATTTACCATAATTCCGGCAACTTTACTGTCGGTGTTTCCTAACGGAAGATCTAAAATAGCGCGTAAATGATTTTCGAATTGTGAAGTATAACTTGCTTCAATTGAATAATGTCCAGAATTGTGTGGGCGAGGAGCAACTTCATTGACTAAAATTTCATCGTCTTGAGCTTGGAACATTTCTACTGCTAAAAGACCAACATGATTAAAATTCTCTGAAACTTTTAAGGCAACTGCTCTTGCTTTTTCAGCTACTTTATCATCGATTCTTGCTGGGCAGATTACATATTCAACTTGGTTTGCTTCTGGGTGAAATTCCATTTCTACAACTGGATACGTTTTCATTTCTCCTGATGGATTTCTTACTACAATTACTGCCAATTCATTTTTGAACGGAACCATAGTTTCTGCAATACATTCTACATTTGGAAGCGTATCTAAATCTGAAGCTTGGCGAACTATTTTTACGCCATTTCCATCATAACCAAATTCAGTGCATTTCCATACAAATGGCAATTGCAAATCGTTGATTTTAGATTTTAGCTGATCTAAATTTTCGAATCTTTCAAATGGTGCAGTTGGGATATTATTTTTAGTGTAAAAATCTTTTTGAACACCTTTATTCTGAATTCCTTTTAAAGTTTTTGGAGATGGATATACTTTTAGGCCTTCGTTTTCTAATTGCGTTAAAGCCTCAAGGTTTACCAATTCGATTTCGAAGGTCAAAACATCGACTTGTTTTCCGAAGTTATAAACAGTTTCATAATCCATTAGATCGCCTTGAAAGAATTTGTTGCAGGCGATTTTACTAGGTGCTTCGTCGCTCGGATCTAGAACATAAGTTTGTATATCAAATTTTCTGGTGTCGAACAAAAGCATTTTACCTAATTGTCCGCCACCTAATATTCCCAATTTAAAATCAGAAGAAAAATAATTCATTTTGTGTTGTGTTTTTGCAAAGATACTTTTTAATCTTTTTTTAGCCAAAATTTCGTTGAGTACAAGTTTTTTCCGCCACGAATTCACGAATTTTTTTTTCCTTGCATTATGTATAAAAAAATAATTCGTGAATTCGTGGCTATTAAAAACTTATTTTATTTTCTTTAATACTTCTTTGGCAACGGCTTTATATGCCGCAGAATGATCTCCGAAATCTTTATCAATTATTACTTTTAATTCGGGATGAATCCAATCGTAATGATTTCCTAGAATATATAAAGTGCGAATCGAATAGGCTTTTGTTGCGACTTTGGTGTCATTAATTAACCAATCAAAAGAAGCTTCAATACAGTCTTGGAGATTTTCCTCAGAAAGTTTTATGCAGTTTTCGTTTTTCTTATAATGCGATTTAACTAAAAGTTGTGTCACTTTTGCAATCGGACGCAGGGAACTTTCATCTTTTAAAACTTTCAAATTCGAACAGAAAAAGTCAAGATGAGGCTGGAGCCAAAGCAATTCTTCGTACGAAACAAATTCTAAAATCCAGCACGCTTTATGATTGTTTTTATCTTCGGGCGAAAAGCAAATTGAAACCAATTCACTAAAAAGCGTTGGGTTTTCTAGAACATCTTGAGCAGCTTTGAGACGGTTTTCTCTATATGCATTTACGTAATCCAGTTTTTTTTGCAATTCGGATAGCATTGTTTTTGGTATTTAATACAACGCTAAAATAAGTAATTTAATGAGATAATTCCGTAATAATTTATGGGTAATCCAGGATAATAAAATCTTGGTTGCGCATTTCCAACTCCTGTTGCATTGGTTAAAATCATAGAAGCATATTTTTCATTTGTTACATTATTGATTCCAGCGTCTAAACGTGCTTTTAAACCCGATAGAATTTCGAATTGATAACCCGTTTTTAAATTCAAAAGAGAATAAGAATCTGAAAAATTGGCATTTGAATCATTCATTGGGATCTTATCTGTGAACTGAAAATCGGCTGAAACATAAAACCCTGAATTGATGTTTAGAATAAAACCAGCACTTGCTGTATTGGCGGGAACTCCAGTTAATTTGTTTCCAGAATAATCATTTCCGTTGTCCACAAACTCTTTAAATTCATAATTTCCAATTGAAGTTCCAATATATGAGTTCAAAGAAAAAGTTTGATTGATTGGCCAATTGTGGTTTAATGAGATTTCAATTCCTTCATGAAAAGTTTTTCCCGCATTTACGCCTTCGTATTGATCGTCGCCAATTCTTTTGGCAACCAATAAATCTTTAATTTCCATTCGGTAAATGGCAATTTGTGTATACAGTTTTTTATTGAAGAAATGTAGTTTTCCCCCCAACTCAAAATTATAACCTGTTTCGGGTTTAATATTCTGATTGATATTTCCTGTTGAGGTTAAAGTTTCTTCGGTTGCGGGAAGAGAAAATCCTCGGCTTACAGAAAAGTAAAAAGTCTGAATTTCATTCGGCTTAAATAAAAAAGAAAGTTGTGGCGAAAAAATCCCATCATAACTATATTTCTCTTTCGGATCATTCGCGGAAGCGGGAAAATCATTCTGAAGTTCAAATTTGGTTTTGTTGTAATTTAATCCTGCCTGAATTTCAAATCGATCAGAAAGTAAAGTTCTAATTTGCGAAAAAATATTATAAAAATGTCTTTTTTGATCAGTTGCTGTAAGTTGATCGCCCTGTAAACTTCCGTTTCCGTTATTTTGTTGATAAAGATTTTCAAAAGTATTACCGCTGTAATTATCTCTGAAATATTCCAATCCTGTAATAAATTGATTTTTGATTTTTCCAATATTGAAATCTCCAGAAAATTGTGTTCTTACGCCTGAGGCAAAAGTATATTGACGTAAAATATCAAAAGGTCGCGGTTCGTTGCTATCTTTATAATTGATAAAAACTGAAGTAGAATTGTTGAGGTGATCGTTTATTTTGAAATCATACGCCAATCCGCCCAAAGTCGATTTGTATTCTTTAAAACCCTGTGAAGCAACCCAAGTTGGTGCGCCTGCCTGCGGATTATTTTCGAAAGTAGTTTTATTGATGGAACTTGGAATATAAGCTTTCAAATAAGTATAATTAGAGAAGTATGTCAGTTTACTGTTTTTCTTTCGGAATAATTCTCCCGAAAGTGTAGTTCCTTCCCGATTGTAAGCGCTATTTTGGCGCCAGCCATCGGTTTTTAAATTATGATAACTGAGACTTAAAGAAGAACTTTTTTCATTCAAATCAAAACTGAGTCTGTTTTTGAGCAAGCCAAAAGAACCAAAAACAGAACTTATTTCAGTTTGATAATTGCCTTTTTTTAATGTGTGAGGCGAAATGAGAATCGCTCCGCCCAAACCTGCTCCATAAATACTCGAAAGCGGACCTTTTATGACTTCAAGTTGATTGATGTTTTGAAGATCGATATCGTCAATTACCGTTTCGCTGTTTCCAGATGTCAACGGAATACTTCCGTAAAAAGCTCTGATTTTATTGGTTCCGTATGGAGTTCTCGCGCCAATTCCGCGAATAGAAATTCGGGTTGTCGTGATATTTGACGATTGCATAAAAACACCGGGAATTGCATTAATGACATTGCTAATGTCTGTAGTGTTATTTTGAAGTAATTCTTTTTCGGATAAAATGCCTATCGACGCTGGACTATTCTGTAAATCACGATTGATATGAAGCGGACTTATTAAAACTTCATTCAGTTTTTGAGTTTTGACAGAATCAATATTTTGGACTTCTTTTTCTTGTGCAATTAGATTTTGTAAAATCGAAAAAACAATAATTAGAAAATAGTATTTTTTTAAAAACATATATTTTATGTAGCAATTCTAGGAATTTGGAATTTTATCTGAACAGATTACTATTGAGATTTATTTTTAACACATAGAAACATAGCATTGATTGAGGCAAAAAAGGCGTTTTACTTATCAAAAGCCACATAGCAAAACTATGCGTGAAAACGAGTTTTCTTAATAACATCTTTTAAACAAAAATCTACGTCTCTATGTGTTTAAAATCTCTTTATAGTTGGAATTTGGGATTTTTAGTTTGGAATTTAATTTTTTATTTCTTCGCCGTAACCTTCCAAATAGTATTACTACTGTCGTCATTTACCAAAAGAGATCCATCATTCATCACTGTTACAGCAACTGGACGTCCGTAAACTTCTGCTTTGTTTTCATCAGAAATAAATCCGGTTAAAAAATCTTCTGGTTTTCCTGACGGTTTTCCATCTTTAAAAGGAACAAACAACACTTTGTAACCCGAAATTTTAGAACGGTTCCAAGAACCATGCTGACCTACAAAAGCACCATTTTTATATTTTGCAGGAAAAGCATCTTTAGTATAAAAAGCCAATCCCAACGAAGCGGTATGCGAACCAACGGGAACATCTGGAACAATTGCTTTTTCGACTAAATCTTTTCTTTCGCCTTTCATTCTCGGATCAGGAATACTTCCAAAATAAGAATACGGCCATCCGTAGAAACCGTCTCTTTTTACACTTGTAATATAATCGGGAACTAGGTCATCGCCCAATTCGTCGCGTTCATTTACTGCGGTCCAAAGTTCTTTATTTACGGGATTCCAGTCCATTCCAACAGGATTTCTTAGACCCGAAGCGAAGATTTTTTCTCCCGTTCCGTCTGGATTAATTTCTAAAATTGCTGCGCGACGCACTTCTTTGTCCATTCCGTTTTCGCCAACATTACTTCCAGAACCTACAGAAACGTAAATTTTGTTTCCGTCTGGACTTGCCAATAAATTTCTTGTCCAGTGATTGTTGTAGCCACCCGCAGGAAGTTCAAGAATTTTTTCGCCTTTGGTTTCTAACTTAAGCGGATTGTTTTTATAAGGATAACGGTGTAATCCGTCGGTATTGGCAATGTAGAAAAAGTCTTTTAAGACTAGCATTCCGAAGGGTTTGTTTAGTCCAGAAATAAAAACTTCTCTAGTTTCAAATTTTCCGTCCTTATCTTTATCTCGTAAAACTGTAATCTGATTTTTGCTATTGCGAGTTCCGCTTTCTACCACAAAAATATCTTGGTTTGGCGCAATGTAAGTCCAACGCGGATTCTCAAATCCGTCAGCAAATTTAGTTACGGTAAAACCTTCCGGAGCTTTTGGGGTTTTGCCAGTGGGCCAGCCAATCACTTTACTATTGTTGCTTTTTGATTCGGTTGCATAGGGTGGAGGAAGGGTAATATCTCCAATGGCAGTTTTTACAACATTGTTTGGCTGCTTCGCCAAAGCTTCTTTTTCTTCTTTTTTTACTTGCCCATTGCAGGCAGTCATTAAGGCTAATAATGGAATTGAAAATAAGGTTAAGGATTTTTTCATTGGTTTTTGGAGTTAAATAATTATAGTACAACAATTTACTTAAAATTCGGGTAGTCTCAAAAAATAATTTGTAAACATTAACTGATATTTAACATTCTTAAAAAATATCGCGATACACTCCATTTTGATAGAAGCAGTTAAGTTCTAATTCTTTATCTTTGTCCATTATTTTAAAATGAAAAATAATGATACAACTTCACGATAAACAATTTGTTCCGTTTATTTCGGCTAAAGAAATTGATTTTGCTTTAACTAAAATAGTGGCTCAGGTCGAAGATGATTTTGGAGATGATACGCCAATTTTTATTGGAGTTTTGAATGGCGCTTTTATGGTAGTGTCAGATTTTTTGAAAAAATATAAAAAACCGTGCGAGGTTTCGTTTATCAAAATGGCATCGTATGAAGGAACTGAAACAACAAATTCGGTTAAAGAACTAATTGGAATTAATCAAGATTTATCTGGAAGAACAGTAATTATTATTGAAGATATTATTGATACTGGAAACACAATTGAAGAATTAAAGCATTTGTTTAAAGCGCAGAATGTAAAGCATTTTAAAATTGCAACATTGTTTTTTAAACCAGAAGCTTATAAAAAAGATATAAAAATAGATTATATCGGAATTAGAATTCCGAACAAATTTATTGTAGGTTACGGTTTAGACTACGATGGTTTAGGAAGAAACCTAACTGAAGTTTACAAATTAGCAGAATAACAAAACACAACTATCTATTCATTTAAAGACTTCTGAAAGACAGAAGTAACAACACTCATTTCAATTATGATTAACATCGTTTTATTTGGAAAGCCTGGTGCAGGAAAAGGAACTCAGGCAGAATTTTTAAAAGAAAAATACAATTTAACACACCTTTCAACTGGAGATATTTTTCGTTTTAATTTAAAAAATGATACTGAACTAGGAAAAAAAGCAAGAGTTTTTATGGACAATGGAGAATTGGTTCCTTGCGAAGTAACAACTGCAATGTTAATTGATGAGGTTAAAAAACATCCAGATACTGCAGGATTTTTGTTTGACGGTTATCCAAGAACAATCAATCAAGCAGAAGCTTTAGATGAATTTTTACCAACAATTGGATCAAGCGTAACAGCGACAATCGCTTTAGAAGCTGATGACGAAATTTTGGTAAAACGTTTACTTGAAAGAGGAAAAACAAGCGGAAGGGCTGATGATCAAGACGAAGAAAAAATTCGTGTAAGATATCAAGAATATAATGAGAAAACAGCTCCGCTTATTGGATATTACAAAGAACAAAATAAGTTTCATGCCGTAGATGGTATCGGAACTGTAGAACAAATTACAGAGCGCTTAACGTCAGTTATAGATAATTTGTAGAAAGCTTTTTTAAGCTGTACGTTACTCCCGATAATTATCGGGCTCAAAAAAACTATTTTTCTAACTCTAAAACGGGCTTTTCAAATGTTTTTGACAATCAAAGTTTTTGGGTTAGAAAAATTAGTTTTTTAATTGACAGCCTTAATAAATTGAATACAAATTACATTTAACGAGACCATTTTATAACGAATCCCCTATCAATTGGAAATACTAATTATATTTTTTCTAATTCTATTAAACGGAGTTTTCTCCATGTCTGAAATTGCTTTGATTTCGGCCCGTAAAAACAGGCTGGAAACTGCTGCGAAAAAAGGCAACAAAAGCGCTAAAACGGCACTCGATTTAGCCAATTCCCCAAATAAGTTTTTATCTACTGTACAAATCGGAATTACCTTAATCGGAATTTTGACGGGTATTTATTCTGGTGACAAAATCACTGCCGATGTAGAACTTTTTGTAGCAGGTTTTGCAGCTCTTAAACCTTATGCACATTCAATTGCAGTTGGAATTGTAGTGGTAGTTTTAACTTTTTTCTCATTGGTTTTGGGAGAATTACTTCCAAAACGAATCGGATTAAATTATCCAGAAGCTATTGCTAAAATGGTTGCAATGCCAATGAAAGTGATTTCGATTATTACAGCACCATTTATTTGGCTTTTAACTTCATCAACAGATTTTTTACTGAATGTTTTTCAGATAAAACCAACTGCTGACGGAAAAGTTACCGAAGAAGAAATTAAAGCCATTATTAAAGAAGGTACAGAAGTAGGAGAGGTTCAGGAAATAGAACAAGATATTGTGGAACGTGTTTTCCATATCGGAGATAGAAAAGTAAGTTCGTTAATGACGCACAGAAAATCTGTTGATATGCTTCCATTAAAAGCAGACAGAGAAAAAATCAAAGAATTGGTAGTTCAAGATCTGCATGCTGTTTATCCAGTTTATAATGATAATTACGATGATATTGTTGGAGTTGTAACACTTAAAAATATTTTTGCTAACATCGAAAATGATAATTTTGATTTGTCAGCAATAGTTTCTGATGCACCTTATTTAATGGAGCAGACAACTGCCTATAAAGCTTTAGAAAACTTTAAGAAAACAGGAGTTCATTACGCTTTAGTTTCAGATGAATATGGGGTTTTTCAAGGTTTAATTACTTTGAATGATATTCTGGAAGCTTTAGTTGGAGATGCATCTGAGTTTTATAAAGATGAATTCCAGCTTATAGAAAGAGAAGACGGTTCTTGGCTGGTTGATGGACATTATTCGTTACACGATTTCTTAACTTATTTCGAGTTAGACGAACTAACAAATGATTACGAAGTAAACACTGTAAGCGGAATGATCATGACCGAGCTTTCTCATATACCAAAAGAAGGTGAAAAACTAGTTTGGCAGAAATTCGTCCTAGAAGTAATCGATATGGACGGTGTTAAGATTGATAAAGTGCTTGTGAGAGCATTGAAAGAGTAGAGAGAAAATTTGTTTCAGGTTTCATGTTTCAAATTTCAGATTATGCATTACGCAACTTGAAACATGAAACATGAAACTTGAAACTTTACATAAACAAAGAAAATGACAGAAGGAAATTTTGTAGACTACGTTAAGATATATGTTTCTTCCGGAAAAGGAGGAAAAGGATCTACGCATTTACATAGAGAGAAATTTATTGAAAAAGGAGGTCCCGACGGAGGAGATGGAGGCCGTGGAGGACATGTGTATTTAGTTGGAAATAAAGGACTCTGGACATTATTTCATTTAAAGTTTGCACGTCACATTAAAGCTGGTCACGGTGGAGATGGAGGTGGCGATCGTAGTACAGGTGCAGATGGAGAAGATAAAATCATTGAAGTGCCATTAGGAACTGTTGTAAAAGACAAAGAAACGGGAGAGACACTTTTTGAAATTACGGAACACGGAGAAAAACAGATTCTTGCAAGAGGAGGAAAGGGAGGTTTAGGGAACTGGCATTTTAGAAGTTCTACAAACCAAACACCTCGTTATGCACAGCCAGGTTTGCTTGGAATAGAAATGGATGTTATTCTAGAACTTAAAGTTTTGGCTGATGTTGGTTTAGTTGGTTTCCCAAATGCTGGAAAATCTACATTATTGTCTGTTTTAACTTCAGCCAAACCAAAAATTGCCGATTATCCGTTTACGACTTTAAAACCAAATTTAGGAATCGTAGCCTACAGAGATTTTCAATCTTTCGTAATTGCCGATATTCCTGGAATTATTGAAGGTGCTGCCGAAGGAAAAGGGCTAGGTCATTATTTCTTGCGTCATATTGAGCGTAACTCAACGTTATTATTTTTAATTCCAGTTGATACCGCTGATATCAAGGCAGAATATGATATTTTGGTGAATGAATTGACAAAATACAATCCCGAAATGTTAGATAAAGAACGTCTTGTTGTTATTTCAAAATGCGATATGTTGGACGACGAATTGAAAGCAGAGCTGAAAGCAGAATTAGACGTTTCGTTCAACGGAGTTCCTTATATGTTTATTTCTTCTGTTGCCCAGCAAGGTTTAACAGATTTGAAAGACAGACTTTGGAAAATGCTTAACGAATAAAAGTATTTTACTAAAAATATAAAACCCGACAATACTATTTATTGTCGGGTTTTTACTTTTTGCACGAAAAAACAAAAAGTTTTAAGATGGCTAAATCTTACTTTTAACTACAATCCGAAGTTTTTAGAGATTCCGATGTTTAAAGTCTTTCCAAAGTTAAAACCAAAACGTTCTTGTCTTGGATCATTTTTTCCATCAAGATTATCGTAATTGATTCCTCCAATAGAGAAATTTAAACCAAATCCTCTTTTCATATTAATGAATAAAGCTGGAGTAAGACTTGCATACATTCCTTTTGCATCATTAACATTGGTAGATTGGTATCCAGCACCTAAATCACCAAAGACAGAAAATACATCTGAAAGCGGTACAGTATAACGTACAAAGCCTCCAATTTTATATTTTTCAGTTGTGTCAGTTCCTTTTGTTTTTACGTTTACAATAGAACCTTCAACTCCTGCTGTCCATTGGTCAGCAAACTGATATCCAACTTTTGGAGAAAATTCAAAATTTTCAAGTTTTGATTCTCCAATTTTCTCTGAGGAGAATCCAACATTTCCGCCTAATAGGATAGAGTTTTTTTGTGCACTTGCCATAGTTGTAAATAATATTACAACTGCTACTAATAATTTTTTCATTTTAATTTAATTTTTGTTTGGGTGGCAAATGTAGTAGAAAACAATTTGTAAGAAAAAAATTAATTTATATTTTTGATTTTGAAAGTTTATTATTATAAATAATGATCTTAATTAAAGTTTAAAATCATTTTATCTAATCTTTTTATTATTTTTTGTGAAATAACTTTTAAAATTTAAAGGTTATTCTTGTTTTGCTAAAATTGTGAATTTCGCAAAATCACCTTTTTGTTTTGTTTGTTATGTTTAGTTTATGATTGTTTAGCTTATTTTTTTTGCGAAAATGAGTTATATTCGCATCACTTAAACAAAATAACATGAAAAAAGTAATTTTATTCTTGACCATGTGCCTTATGGCTTTCCCAATGAGAGCCGATGAAGGAATGTGGTTTTTGATGTTTATCGAAAGATTGAACCATAGAGATATGGAAAAAATGGGCTTGCAATTGACAGCCGAAGAAATTTACAGTATCAACAATCATAGCTTAAAAGATGCGATTGTACAATTCAATGGAGGCTGTACAGCTGAAATCGTTTCAAACAGCGGATTGGTATTGACTAATCACCACTGTGGATATAGCGCGATTGCAGAACTTTCAACTGCAGAACAAAATCATTTGAAAAATGGTTTTTGGGCAAAAAATCGTTCAGAAGAACTAAAGCCTAAATCTTTATACGTTCGTTTTTTTGTTCGTATGGATGATGTTTCAAAAAGAATCTTGTCTAAAGTAAATGATACTATGACAGAAACGGAAAGAAACAAAATTATTCAGCAAGAAATCGCTTTAATTGAAAAAGAAAACAGCGAAAACGGAAAATACACTGTTTCTGTTCGTCCTTTCTTTCAAGGAAATGAATATTACTATTTTGTTTACCAAGATTACACAGACGTACGTTTAGTTGGAACTCCTCCTGAAAGTGTTGGTAAATTTGGTGGAGATACTGACAACTGGGAGTGGCCTCGTCAAACTGGAGATTTCTCTATGTTTAGAGTTTATGCAGATAAAGATGGAAATCCTGCAGCATATTCTAAAGACAATGTGCCATTGCAACCTAAACACCATTTGCCTGTAAGTTTAAAAGGAGTAAAAGAAAATGATTTTGCAATGATCTTAGGTTATCCAGGAAGAACAAACCGTTGGATGCCAGCTGGAGGAATTGAGCAAAACATTAAATATGCTTATCCTGCTTGGGTTGAAGGTGCAAAAACCGGAATGGATGTAATGAAAAAGTATATGGATAAAGATGCAACTGTTCGTTTACAGTATGCTTCTAAATATGCTTCTACAGCAAACTACTGGAAAAACCGTCAAGGTATGATTGATGCTTTAACAAAAGCTGGAACTGTAGATACAAAAGCAGAGCAAGAAGATAAATTCTACGAGTGGGCAAGTAAACCTGCAAACAAAGAGAAATACGAAAATGTAATTCCGACTATTAACGATTATTACAGAGAAACAAACTTAAAAGCACGTCACGATAATTATTTGATGCAACTTTTACGTACTTCTAGTTATGCAACTGGACCTGCTAATTTAGGAAATGCATTAATTGCTTACTATAAAGAAAATGATGCTAAGAAAGCAGAAATGCTTCCTAAAATCAATGCAATGGTTGAAAGTATCTATGGTGAGTTTAACGCTCCGTTAGAAAAAGATATTTTAGCTGCTCAATTGAATTTATACGCTTCAAAAGGTGCTGAATATGGAATTGCTTCAGAAATTGCAAAAATGAAAACAGCTAATAATGGTGACTTTACTGCAGATGTAGCAAAAGCAACAGAGATTAGTTACTTTACAAATAAAGAAAAAGTATTAGCATTTTTAGCTGATCCAAAACCATTAGCAATTGTACACGATCCGTTGTATATTATTTCTAATGATTTATTGACAAAATACCGTTCTAAAACAGATGATCAAGCAAAAGCAGATGATGGTTTTGCAACTGCTTACCGTAAATTGGTTGAAGGTTTAAGAGAATCTAAATTGAACGCAATTAAATATCCAGATGCAAACTCTACGTTGAGGTTAACTTACGGAAAAGTTCGTGCTTTACCTGCAGATCCTCGTAACGATGCAAAAATCAATAACTATACTACAATGGAAAGTATGGTTAAAAAATACAAAGCAGGAGATCAGGAATTTGACTTGCCAGCTCGTTTATTAGAATTGAACAAGAAAAAAGATTTCGGACAGTATGCTGATAAAGCGGGATACATGCCAGTAAACTTCTTAACTGATAATGATATCACTGGAGGAAATTCTGGTTCACCAGTTCTTAACGGAAAAGGAGAATTAATCGGAATTGCTTTTGACGGAAACATCGAAGCAATGGCTGGAGACGTAATTTTTGATCCTAAATTACAAAGAACTATCAACGTTGATATTCGTTACGTACTTTGGATTATTGACAAATACGCAGGTGCTAAAAACATTATTGACGAATTGACGATTGCTAAATAATCTTTAGTTCTGATTATAAATATCAAACCCGACAAGTTTTAAAAGCTTGTCGGGTTTTTTGTTGTCTTTTAATTAATTTATCTCTAAAACCAAATGATGGAATCTATAATTCCTTATTTTTGAAGAATAATTATGGAGTTTAATAAGTTATTTGCCATTTCGATTAACCGATTAAACAGTTTAACGATTAAACATTTTAAATGAAAACACATTTTATCGCCATTGGCGGAAGCGCAATGCACAATTTGGCATTAGCATTACATAATAAAGGATACCAAGTTACAGGAAGTGACGATGCTATTTTTGAACCTTCAAAATCAAGATTAGAGAAAAAAGGAATTCTTCCTGCAGAAATGGGCTGGTTTCCAGAAAAAATTACTTCAGATATTGATGCTATTATTTTAGGAATGCACGCAAAAGCGGATAATCCTGAATTATTAAAAGCGCAAGAATTAGGATTAAAAATCTACTCTTATCCTGAATTTTTATACGAGCAATCTAAAAATAAAACGCGTGTTGTAATTGGTGGTTCTCATGGTAAAACAACAATTACTTCTATGATTCTTCATGTAATGCATTATCATAATATTGCGGTCGATTATATGGTAGGAGCGCAGTTGGAAGGTTTCGATACGATGGTTCATTTAACAGAAGAAAATGACTTTATGGTTTTGGAAGGAGATGAATATTTGTCTTCTCCAATTGATAGACGTCCAAAATTTCATTTGTATCAACCAAACATTGCTTTGATTTCTGGAATTGCTTGGGATCATATTAATGTTTTTCCAACTTATGAAAACTACGTTGAACAGTTTGAGATTTTCATCCAAAAAATTACAAATGGTGGAATTTTGGTTTATAACGAAAATGATCCTGAAGTAAAACGTGTTTCTGAAGCGGCTACAAATCCGATTAGAAAAATCGCGTATTCAACTCCAGAATATGCTGTGAGTGATGGAGTGACTTTATTAAAAACTCCAGAAGGCGATATGCCAATAGAAGTTTTTGGAGCACACAATTTAAATAATCTTGCCGGAGCAAAATGGATTTGCCAAAATATGGGTGTTGATGAAGCAGATTTTTACGAAGCAATTGCAAGTTTTAAAGGCGCATCTAAGCGTTTAGAAAAAATTGCCGAAGGAAAAGGAAAAGTAGCTTACAAAGATTTTGCTCATTCGCCAAGTAAAGTAGCAGCAACAACAAAAGCAGTAAAAGAGCAGTATCCAAATAGAACTTTGGTTGCATGTTTAGAATTACATACGTATAGTAGTCTAAATGCCGAGTTTTTAAAAGAATATGAAGGTGCTTTAGAATATGCCGATGTTGCGGTTGTTTTTTATTCGCCAGATGCGGTAAAAATTAAACAACTGGAAGAAGTAACTTATGAGCAAATTGCTACTGCATTCAATAGAAAAGATTTAATTATTTATACCAATCCTGCTGAGTTTAAAGAATACCTATTCAACTTAAATTTAGATAATTCTGCACTTTTATTAATGAGTTCAGGAAATTACGGAGGTTTGAATTTTGATGAAGTAAAAGGATTGATTAATTAGGAAATCTGATTATTAGTCAATTAGATAATTTGCCGACTGTTTATACAGTCGGCTTTTTTTTATTTTTAGAAATCGATTTAATTTTTTGAAAGATTTTTCTTCTTTTTAATATCTTCGCCTTTCAAAATTAATATTATGGAAGGTGGGCATTTTGCTATAAAAAATTGGTCAGATGATGACAAGCCTCGCGAAAAATTAATGCTTAAAGGAAAAGATGTTTTAAGTGATGCTGAATTATTGGCTATACTAATTGGTTCTGGAAGCCGTAATGAATCTGCGGTTGCTTTAAGTAAGCGTATTTTATTGGCAACCAAAAATTTAACTGCCTTAGGAAAAATGACAATTTCTCAGTTGATGCAATTTAAAGGCATAGGTGAAGCAAAAGCTGTTTCCATTGTATCGGCTTTAGAATTGGGTAGGAGACAAAGGATAGAAGATGTTTTAAAATTAAAAAAAATAACTTCTAGCAAAGCTGTTTTTGATATTATGCAACCCATTATCGGAGAACTTCCGCATGAAGAATTTTGGGTACTTTTTCTTAATAATTCAAATAAAGTAATTTCTAAATCGCAATTAAGTAAAGGAGGTATTGCTGGTACGGTTGTAGATATACGATTGGTTTTTAAATTAGCACTAGAAAATGGCGCTACAGCCTTGATTTTGTGTCATAATCATCCTTCAGGTGGTCTGGATCCGAGTAATGCCGACAAACAAATTACCAAGAAAATTAAAACTGCTGGAGAAATATTAGATGTTAAAGTTTTAGACCATGTGATTATTACTGAATCAAAATATTATAGTTTTGTAGATGAAGGAATTTTTTAATACATGAACACCAATATTACCGACATTTTTTTTGATTTAGATCATACGCTTTGGGATTTTGATAAAAATTCAGAAATGGCTTTTGATCGAATTTTCAAAACGAAGTACCAAGAAATCGTTACTCAAGATTTTATTAAAGAATATATTCCAATCAATCAAGAATGTTGGAGATTGTATCAGAATGATAAAATTACACATCAGGAGCTGCGTTATAATCGTTTGAAGTTTTCATTTGATGCTTTGAATTATGTAATTTCAGAAGAGAATATTTTGGAAATTGCTAATGACTATATTGAGTTTCTTACCGACAACAATTATCTTTTTGATGGAGCAATTGAAGTTTTGGAATATTTAAAGCCTAAGTACAAACTTCATATTATAACAAACGGATTTGCTCATGTTCAGGAGAAGAAAATCAATAATGCTTCACTTGGGGGATATTTCAGTACCATTACAAATTCGGAATTAGCTGGAGTTAAAAAGCCAAATAGTATTATATTTGACTACGCATTAAAATTAGCCAATACATCTAAAGAAAGCAGTATCATGATCGGAGATGATTTTGAGGCTGATGTAAATGGTGCTTTAAATGCTGGTATAGATGCTATTTTCTTTAATGAAAAGCGAGTAGACGTTTCGGAAAATTATAAACAAATTAACCATTTATTAGAACTAAAAAAATATTTATAATGATGAGAATTAAAATTTTACTTACTGCAATTTTATGTTCAGTTGTTGGATTTGCACAGTCTATTAATGATTACAAAGCTGTAATTATTCCTCTGAAATATGAGTTTATGAAGACGGATAATCAATATCGTTTGGCAACTTTAAGTAAACAAAATTTGACTAAAGCTGGTTTAGAAGCTTTTTATTCAAATGAACAACTTCCTGAGGGATATACAGACCGTTGCCAGGTTTTATATATGGATGTAATAAGAGATAATGCTTTCTTGGTAACTAAACTTATTATACAATTCAAGGATTGTTTTGGACAAGTAGTTTTTACTTCGGAAGCAGGAAAAAGCAGGGAGAAAGAATATGAAGTGGCTTATAAAGAAGCGTTAGACAATGCCTTTAAGTCAGTTTATGCTTTGCATTATAAATATAGTGGAAATCCAGTTGCGAATTCAAAAACATCTGCTCCTGTAAAAGCTGCTGTGGCAACAACTGTGGTTGCAACTCCAATTGCTACCGCATCTTCGCCAGATTTGAAAGATCCAAATTTATTATATGCGCAACCAACAGAATCTGGTTACCAATTGATTGATAAAACACCAAAGGTAGTTATGAAGCTTCTTAAAACTTCTCAACCAAATGTTTATATCGCTATAAAAGATAATGTTCAAGGTTCTTTAATCTTAAAAGAAGATGGACAATGGTACTTTGAATCTTATCAGAATGATAAATTAGTTTCAGAAAAAATTGTAGTTAAATTCTAAATACAAAATACGACTCAATAACCGTATTTATCTTTCCAACGGTTCTTTAAAAATTCGCGTGTACTGTTCTCTCTAGAATTGTTTCCAGGATTATAAAGAACCGTTTCTTTTATAGCATCTGGAAGGAATTCTTGTTCGGCAAAATTATTGGCATAATCGTGCGAATACTTGTATTCATCTCCATATCCTAATTCTTTCATTAACTTGGTAGGAGCATTTCGCAAATGAATTGGAACAGGTAAATCGCCAGTTTGTTTTACCAGCTGTTGCGCATTGCCAATTGCCATATACGAAGCATTGCTTTTTGGTGAAGTGGCCAAATAAATTGCACATTGACTTAGAATGATACGGCTTTCTGGATATCCAATTGTTGTAACAGCCTGAAAAGTATTATTGGCCATTATAAGAGCAGTTGGGTTAGCATTGCCAATATCTTCACTTGCCAAAATAAGCATTCTTCTGGCAATAAATTTTACCTCCTCTCCGCCTTCGATCATTCTTGCCAACCAATAAACGGCTCCGTTAGGGTCGCTACCGCGAATAGATTTAATAAATGCAGAAACAATGTCGTAGTGCTGTTCGCCAGTTTTGTCATAAAGAACGGTATTTTGCTGTACCAGTTCAAAAACACGATCGTTGGTAATGGTAATTTCATCACCAGCCGAAGCATTAACTACAAGTTCAAATACATTTAAGAGTTTTCTTCCGTCACCGCCTGAAATACGCAATAAAGCTTCTGTTTCTTTTAGATTTATTTTTTTTGTCAGCAAATAGGAATCGGTTCTCATTGCACGCTGTAAAAGAGCTTCTAAATCGGCTTTTGTAAATGCATTTAGGATGTAAACCTGGCAACGTGACAATAATGCAGGAATCACTTCAAAACTTGGATTTTCGGTTGTCGCACCAACCAGCGTTATCCAGCCTTTTTCTACAGCAGCCAAAAGCGAATCTTGCTGTGATTTGCTAAATCGATGAATCTCATCGATAAATAGAATAGGGTTTTTAGCAGTAAAAAGTCCGCCACTTTGTTTGGCTTTTTCTATAACATCGCGAATATCTTTTACGCCAGAATTTATGGCACTTAAAATATAGAAAGGTCTTTTGGATTCCTGAGCAATAATTTGAGCCAATGTTGTTTTTCCTGTACCAGGAGGTCCCCAGAAAATTAATGAAGGAATGATTCCTTTTGAAATTTGCTGTGTTAATGAACCAGTTGGTCCAACCAAATGGTGTTGGCTTATATAGTCTTCTAATTTCTGCGGACGAATACGCTCTGCTAAAGGTGCTTCCATATTACAAAATTACTATTTTAAGATTTAAATTTCATTCATTCAAAAGTTAAAACAGATCGCAGAGAGAATGATTGTTCTGATTTGAGACAATTTTGTATTTTGATATGACAAAATATCAGTAAAATATTTTTGGATAGTTTTTTGAGTCCTGTTAATTGTTATTTTCTAAAAATATGAACGATACTAATTTTAGGTTTTCAAATTCGGTAATTGGACTTCCGATGTTTTTTGTCCTTTTTTTATGGATAGTATATTGGCTTCAGATCCGTTTTGATTTTGATTTTTATCGATACGGAATTTATCCGCGAGACTTAATTGGTTTACGTGGTGTTTTGTTCAGTCCATTTATTCATGAAAATTTAGATCATTTGTACAACAATAGTATTCCGCTTGTAATATTATTGGCGGCGATGCAGTTTTTTTATCCAAAACAGACATTAGGTGTTATAGGCTACGGGATTCTTTTTTCGGGATTAATCACTTGGGTTGTCGGAAGAGAAAATTTTCATATTGGTGCTAGCGGATTAATTTATGTTTTAGTTAGTTTTATTTTCTTCAAGGGTATTCAAACTAAATATTATAGATTGGTGGCATTATCTTTAACTGTGATTTTACTTTATGGCGGAATGATATGGTATGTTTTCCCAGATGTGGATCAATCTATTTCTTGGGAAGGGCATTTGGCCGGACTTATAACTGGTTTTGTTTTGAGTTTGTTTTATAAAGCGCCCGAATATGCAAAGCCAATTGTTTACGATTGGCAGCGTTCAGATTTTGATCCGAACAATGATCCTTTTATGAAGCATTTTGATGAAAATGGAAATTTCGTTACTTTTTCCCATGAGGAAGAAGAGGATCAGATAGAGTATTTTTCGTCTAGTCATCCAGTAAATTATATTGTAGTTAAAAAAGCAGATCAAGAAGAAACCGATGAATAATTTTCTTTGAAATAAAAAAAGTAAATTTGTTACTGTAACAATTTAATTTCGAGTATTATGAAAATGAAGTTTCTACTTTTGTTTTTTAGTTTTGTTTGTACTGGGAAAGGAATTGCTCAATGTGAAATAAAAAATAGGGTACAGGCAGATGGCAGTATGATTTACTATTTTGAGCCTGCAGTATTTTATACTACAAAATCAAAATCGTTGAAAATTAATATTGTTACAGATAAAGAAAATTATTTTGTTGCACTTCAGCCGACACCATTTCCTGAAAAGAAAGTTGGAAAAAAAATCAAAGACGATTTAATAATTCATCTTGCAGATAACAAAACCTATAAGCTAGCACATTACGATACACAATATCGACGTAACGATTCTATAATGCAAGTTCTCTATTTGATAGACAATAAAGATCTTGATGCGTTTTCTAATTATGAAGCTATTAGTGCTGAAATCAATATGGAAGGAACTGAATTTGTGCGAAGCTACAACTTTAAGCTTCATAAAGATGCTATCATCGAACAGCTTAAATGTTTTTTAAAGAAAGAAGAAAACTAATTATTCTTCATTCTTCATTTCAGGATGTTTTTTGGCTTCAATTTTCTTTTTAAGGTTCCTAATAAGATTATTGAATGTTAGAGTAAGCGAGGCTGCGTTGGTTGTTTGATTCCCGCTGTTTCGGGGAAGATATTCATTGCAATAGGTTAGTTCAATCTGAATATCATCTGAAAATAAATAACCGGCTCCAATATTTAAACGATTCCGATCAAAGAAACTTTCGCCAGTAACTTTTGCTCCAGATTTAAAATAAAGTTCATCTGACGCAATTGCGTATACAACACCGCTTCTTAATATTTTACTATTTATAGGTTGTATATATTTAATTTGCTGCCGATATCTAAAAACATTTTCATAATCATCATCTTCATTTCTCATGTGGCGAAATTCAGTACGCATTCTTGTACTTAAAGTGTATCCCGTTTTATGAAAATAATAAATGCCTTGAAGTGCAAAACGTGTCTCGGGAGATTCAAACTGGCCTATTTCGGGTACATCTCTATTATTAAAATAGGCTATAAAAACAGAGAATTTCCATCTTGGAGAAAAGTAGTAATGCCCCCATCCTCTTATAGATCTCTGTATAGTGTTTTCGAATAAGTTGGATGAAGATTCGGTACTGCTGTAAGCTGCGGCGAAATCTATTTCTGTTGCCCATTTTTTGCTTAAAGTCTGATTAAACTGAATCTCATTCCAAAATTGATTGTATGTAGTATTTTGTCCGTAGCTGTTTGTAATTAGTAAAATTACAAACAGGCAGCGGAATATTGTAACTTTTGATTTTGAATTAGATTTTGAAAGCATTAATTAAAGGTATTTAATTATTTCATTCGCATTCTTAATCTCTCAATGTGTTTTTAGGTTCTTTGGCGAACAGCTTCGTATAGAAAAGCGCCACAGGCAACAGATACGTTTAGTGATCCAATTGTGCCGAACATGGGCAATTTGGCTTTTTCGTCAACTATTTTTAAAACAGAAGGGTTTATTCCTCGATCTTCAGATCCCATAATGATAGCCAGTGGTTCTGTTAGTGATATATCGTATATGTTTTGATCTGTTTTTTCAGTTGCAGCAACTGTTTTTACCCCAGAACCTTGCAAGTAAAAGATAGCATCTTTTATATGTTCAACTTTGCAAATAGGCACATTGAATACCGCTCCAGCAGAAGTCTTAACTGTATCCCCATTAACAGGAGCCGAACCTGCTTTTTGTATAATGATTCCGTTTACACCAGTACATTCAGCTGTTCTAATAATAGCGCCAAAATTTCTAGCGTCTGATACCTGATCTAATATTAGAAAAAGAGGTTTTTGACCTGACTCAATCGTAGATTCAACTAAATGTTCTAAATCAATAAAACCAATAGGAGAGATGGTTGCTACTGCACCTTGGTGATTATTTGGAGTAAGGCGGTTTAGTTTTTCTACAGGTACATAAGAGAAGTTAACGTTTGCACGTTTCATTACTTTCATTAAATCCTTCATAAGCTCACCAGAGATGTCTTTCTGTATGAAAACTTTGTCTACTTCTTTTCCTGCTTGAATTGCCTCTATGATGGCTCTAATGCCAAATATTTGATGTTCTTTTTCCATTGGACAAATATAGGTAATATGTTTCTATAAAAAAACCGCCCTGAATTAACAGAGCGGTTTGATATAATTGTTTTTAGAATAAATTAGAATTTATCCCAGAAAACGTGAACTTTAAGTTTGTTTCCTCCAATTGCAGTAGAAGCAGCAGCCCAATTTGCATTGTTTACTGTTTGCTCGTTGATTGGATAAGTGTAACGTTTTGGAATTTCTCCTTCAGCAGCAGCAACAGCGTTAGCAGGTGCAACTAATGCAGGGAAATCTAATCTTCTGTAAGAGTTCCAAGACTCGAATGGTCTGTTGAAGAAAGCGATCCAAGCTTGTTGACCGATTTTTTCTTTGTAAGTTGTTCCTGGAGCAGTAGCATAAGCTACTTCTGGTTTAGCTAAGTAAGCAGCAGCTTCACTAGCAATTCCCCAGTTTTCGAAAGAAGCAGTGATAGCTCTGTTATAGTAGTACTCAGCAGTATTTCCAACAGCATATCCTCTTGCAGCAGCTTCCGCTAAGTAGAAGTTAGCTTCAGTAGCTTCAGCTAATAAACCTGGGAAATTAGCAGCTGTTAATTTATCTCCAATTGAAGAGAAATTTGGGTAAGCATTAGTTGGACCGTTAAGACCTCCTTTGTAAGAACCGTCAGGCATTGCGTTGAAGTAAATAGCTCTTCTTGGATCCTCTAAATCATTCATTGCATTAACAATAGTTTCAGAAGCAACGAAGTCATTACGGTTACTAGCTACTAAGTTAGCAAAGATAGGGTTGTACATTGGAGCAGCTCCTGGATAGTTGAAAGATGCATTTTGAGTATTGTTTAAGATAACTCCAGCATTATAAGCGCTTTCAACTGTACTTTTAGAAAGTGCAGCATCAGCATCAGCTAAATTCAAACCAATTTTTAATTTTAAAGTGTTAGCAAAAACTTTCCATTTTGCTACGTCACCTCCGTAAATAAAGTCAGCAGAACCAAAAGAATCAGCACTAGAGTCTAAGCTTGCAATAGCCGCATCTAATCTTGTGATTAATTTAGGGTAAATAACTGCATCATCTTCGTATTTAGGTAAAATTACTTCTTCTACTTTTAATGCATCAGTATATGGAACATCTCCGTAAGTATCCACTAAAACTTGGAAAGTATAAACTTGAAGAATCTCAATTAAAGCAATTTTATTTTTTTTAACGGTAGCATCACCATCTTCAGTTAAAAGTACTTGTTTTGAAGTTTCTAAATTGCTTAATGTACTTCTGTATAATGCATTCCAGTGTCCGTCTCCGATTCTTCTTGTAGTAATGTTGAACCTTGCTTCAGTGTTGTACTGAGTTGCAGCCCAATATTGAGATGCATATCTTAGCACACTTAGGTTAACACTTGGAGTAACTAGTTGATCTGTCAGCTCTTTTTCAGCGTTTGTAAAAAGCGTCTCAGAAGGTACGCCGTAAGATTTGTCCTGGTCATTATTGTATGTAGGATCATCACTTACACAGCTTGTCATAAATAAAGACAATGCTGTTATTGAGAGGATTAATTTTTTCATCTTAGAAAGTCGCTTTAATATTAAATGAGTATACTCTTGTTGTTGGCATTACACCTGATTGAAAACCTTGAACGTTTCCAGATGATTGTCCAGCTTCTGGGTCAGCATACGGTAAATTTTTGTGAATAATCCAAAGATTATTTCCTAATAAACTAAATGAGATTGATTTAGCCATTGTTTTGTCTAAGAATTTAGATGGTACATTGTATGTGAAACCAACTTCTCTTAATTTTACGTAAGATGCATCGTAGATGAATTTTTTGTTTGGTTCAACTTCAACACCAAAACCAGCTCCTACCATGTTTGCAGGGATTCTAGATTGGTTTGGAGTACCATCTTCGTAAACACCATCAAGGATGATACCACCACCATTAGCGATAGAATTTCTTAATGGGTTTCCTAAGTCGTTAAGACCAGCAGTTTCTGGATAAAGACCTGTGTATTGTCCGTAAGCTTGATCTAGAGAGTAAACACTTCCTCCTTTTTTCATGTCGATTAAGAAGTTCAAAGAGAAATCTTTGTAGGTAAATCTGTTAGAAAGACCTCCAATCCAGTCAGCTTGGATGTTTCCGATTACTTTATCAGTAGCGATTAAGTAGTAACCATCCTCGTCAACTGTTTTGTTTCCGTTTGCATCATATACATAGTCTGTTCCTCTCATTGTACCGTAAGGTTGACCAACAGTAGCATTTAAAGTAACTCCATTTTGCCATGAAGCTATTTGTAAGTTTTCTCTTCCTTCGTTTAAAGAAACAACTTCGTTTCTGTTTCTAGACCAGTTTACACCAACTTGCCATTCGAAATCTTTAGTTTTAACTGGTGATCCGAATAAAGATACCTCGATACCTTTGTTTTGCATTTCTCCAGCATTAACTTGTTGACTTGCATATCCTGTAGATGTAGATTGCGGTACATTGAAAATTTGGTCTGTAGTGTTAGATTGGTAAAGAGATACGTCAAAACTTAATCTGTTTTTGAACATAGCTGCCTCAACACCAAACTCCCAGCTTTTTAATTTTTCAGATCTTAGTTTGTCAAAGTTTACGTAAGTAGAATTATTAGCAAACATTAAGTTTCCGCCAACTAATCCATTATTTATTTTCCATCCAAGTAAACCATAAGCAGGGTCATTACCTACTACTGCATAGTTAGCTCTTAGTTTCAAGTTATTTAACCAATCTTGTTTGATTAATTCAGATGCAATGAAACTTGTTCCAATTGACCAGTAATCGTACTTATTGTTACTTTGTGGTAAAGCAGTAGATTGATCTCTTCTGTATGATCCTTCAACGAAAACGATTCTGTTGTAATCAATAGATCCTTGAGTATAAAGACCTAATTTGTTATAGTTCAGTTCTTGCTCAAGTGGAGCAACAAATGACATTGAATTTGCTAATGTAAACAATCCAGGAGCTACTAAACCTCCAGTAGTTGATCCGTTGAAAGAATCTACGTGAGCTTTAATAAAAGTTGATCCACCTAAAAGTTTTGCTGAAACTTTCTCAGAGATTTTTAAATCGTAAGTTGCAATGAAATCGTAAGTCGTTTGCATGAAACTTCTTGTGTATAAATCATATCCTGAAGTTTCATCTAGAGCTTGTAAACCAAATTCTTCAGCGTGGCTTCCTTTTTCTTTTCTTAATTCTTGTCTGTCGTTAGAAGTATCTACAGTAACACGTCCTAAAACATTAAAGTTTTTTGTTATGTCATAAGAGATATTAGCACCCGCAAGTACTCTCGTTCTGTCATCAGAAGAGTAGTTTTTGTAACGGTCAAAGTATGGGTTGTTCCAGTAAGCTGGAGAAAAATCACCCCCTACTGGGTCATTCATGTTCCATGTAACGTTTTGTCCGTTTACATTGTATGCGTCTTTTAATTCTCTAACATCAACGTTAGTTTGCCACCACTGTCTGAAACCAGTTAAGATATTATCTCCATAACCTGTACTATTTCTACCAACAGTAGATTGATCAGAGAATGTGAAGAATGCAGTTGTTTTAATTTTGTCAGATAAACTTCTTGAGAAACTACCATTAAGAATGTTTCTGTTTAATCTACTGTTTGGTAAAATTCCAGATTCATTGTTGTTAGTGTAGCTAAAGTTGTAAGATCCTTTTTCGTCACCACCGCTTAAACCAATGTTGTTAACAGTGCTGAAAGATTTTTGGAAGAATTTACCAGGATCGTTAGCGCCAGCAACCCATGGAGTAGCTTTTCCATAATTAGGATTACCAGGAGCAAAAGCAGTCCATTGGTATACGTTTAAGCTAGGGTCAAAAGCATTACCAAAAGATGAATCCGCAGTCATATCAACAACTTGATCAGGAATCCCGTCTCCGTTTGCATCTTGTGAAAGGAAACTGTCATTTGGTCCTGAATAACCATTTGCTCCATAACCTTTTTGGTATTTAATAAAAGTATCTTTATCATAAGAACCCATAGAAGTTGTTGAGCTGAAGCTTACTCCTAAAGCAGTGTTTTTCTTACCTTTTTTAGTAGTAATCATGATCGCACCATTCGCAGCCTGGCTACCATACAATGCAGTCGCAGCAGCACCTTTAAGTACTGTAATCGATTCAATGTTGTTTGGATCAATATCAGAAGCAGAGTTACCGAAGTCAAAACCACCTCTTCCGCTTTTTGCTGATGCTGAGTTTAAGTTGTCATTGCTAATAGCAACACCATCAACAACCATTAATGCTTGGTTGTTTCCAGTTAAACTTTTTGATCCACGTAGTACGATGTTAGTAGATCCACCAAAGTTAGAGTTAGTTTTAACCTCTAAACCAGCAACTTTACCAGATAAGTTGTTTAGGAAGTTGTTTGTTGGTGTTGAGTTAACTGTTTTTTCATCCAGTTTTTGTGATGAGTAACCTAAAGATTTTTTCTCTCTTTTGATACCTAAAGCTGTTGTTACTACAACTGCTTCAAGTTCTTGTGCATCACCTGATAATTTAACATTAACTACAGATGAGCTTGCAGCTACTTCTTGGGTTTTCATTCCAATGTAGCTAAATACCAAAACTTGGCTTGAAGATGCTTTAATAGAATATTTTCCATCAAAATCAGTTTGTGTTCCAGTTTTGCTTCCTTTCACTAATACACTTACCCCCGGTAAAGGCATACCTGTATTATCGGAAACTGTTCCTGAAACAGCTCTTTCTTGCGCAAATGTCAATTGCGCAACTAGTACTAATAAAAGCACTAAGAATCCATTGAACTTTAGTTTCATTTTTAAATATTTTGAATTAGTATCGCAAAACTCTTAATAATTTGTTAACTTTCCTAATAAAAAAAATATTTTTTTTGGTAAACCCTAAAATTTAACATTATAACATATGTTTACGATAGTGTTATATAATTGTATTTCCTGTTGATTTTGCTGTCCATTCGTGAGAATAATTCGTAAAATTCCGTTTTTTGTTTCCATTCCTACACCTATGCCGATTCCTATTAAATTCTTAATTTTTTTAGGATTTGAAATATTGGTTAAGTCTTGATATATAGCATAATCAGCTATAGAATGGATGTATGCGCTTTTTGAAAACATATATCTGTATTCTGTAAGAAACGCAGAATAAAAATTTGCCTGTAGACTGTTTTCTGAGAAACCTCTGATTGAATTCATTCCTCCAAATCGAAATAATTCATTAGTAATATAACTTTTGCTGTCTAAATAGCAGCTTTGAGAATTTATGTTAATGAAATTCTTGTTATTAAGTTCGAAATTGTACGCGGCATTTACATTTATATAAAATTGTTTGCTAGGATCTGCTGTTTCAAGATCATTATTTGTTTCTCTTTTTCCAAGGCCTAGTATCGAACTTAAAAATGCTTTTCCAGGCATGAGACTATTGTTGGAGTCTGTTTTTTTGTATTCGTATGTTGAAGTGAAGTACGAATTATTGAAATCACTAATAGTAGAATTGTTGATGTTTTGAATGTCGCTTGATTCGGTAGATTGGTAGCCAAGATAGATCTTGGAATTGTAATTTAAATAATATCCAAGGTTGATGTCTGTTTTAGTGTTCTGAAATGTGCTGTCTTGCTTAAAGATGTTTAATTGTGCTTTTATTCCAAGTGGAGATTGAAATAGATAGGGGATTTCAAGTTTTGTGTTGAAGGTTTTTTGTTGGTTTCCGTCGCTTTTCCAATAAAGAGAAAATTTTTCGCCAGCTCGTAGTATGTTTGTTAATGAAATATCCAAATAGCCATTTAGAATTAACTTTTTGTTTTCATCATTTGAAAAACCAATATATCCATCAAAGTTATTGGCTTTTCTTTTGTCAAGATAAGTGTAGATTTTGGTCGAATCTGAAGTAAATAATATTTCAGGATATTTGGGCTGTGAAACAAATTCAAAACTATTGATGTCGTCATGGAGTTTTTTGACGGTTTCTTGATTAAAAGTTTTGTTTAGGTATTTTTTGTTTAATTGCTTGAGTGCTCCTTTTGGGAAATAGTCCTTCAAAGAAGGATTTGTGTAATTTACAATAATGGAATTTAAGGTTCTTTTTTTTTCGGAATCGAAATTTAAATCAGCATAAATTATTGAATTCTTTTTTTTGATATTTTCAAGTTTGATTTTAGAGAATGCAAATCCTGCCTTTTCGTTGTCTGATATTTCTTGGTTTAAGAAATTTTCAAGTTCTGTATAGGGTATGATTATGGTGTCTTTTGCTGTTTTTTTTGAGTCATAAAAAAAACTATTTATACCTATATATATATGTATATCTTTTATTCTAGTTTGCAAGTCCATTAAAACAGTGTAAGTGCTATCATTTACTTTTTTGTTTTCTAATGTTTTAGCGCTTATATAACCTTGTTTTGCGAGTCTGTTTGTTACTGTTGAAATCTCGTTGTTTAGTGATTTTATATTTGGATGTTTTTTTGTGTAGAGTATGGAGTCAATAGTTTGGCTTTGTTTTTTGTTTATTCCGTTTATATTAAGGTAGAAAGATTGCGCGAAACAATTTGAGGATAGGAGTAAAATGAGTATGTGATATAATTGTTTCAAAAGCAATTGTTTTGTTAGTTAAATGTAAAGCAAATATCTAATGTTTCTTTGTGAAATCATAGATATAAATAATGTTGTTGAAAATTAATGATTTAACGTTTGTATAGTGAAAATTATTTTATACATTTGCAACCCCGTAAAAAGCGGGAATTTAATAAACATAATAATTTTTAGTATTAATTATGCCAACAATTCAACAATTAGTAAGAACAGGAAGAACTCAGATCACTAAGAAGAGTAAATCGGTTGCTTTAGATTCTTGTCCTCAAAGAAGAGGGGTTTGTACGCGTGTTTACACTACTACACCAAAAAAACCAAACTCTGCAATGCGTAAAGTTGCGCGTGTACGTTTGACAAATGGTAATGAGGTGAATGCTTACATCCCAGGAGAAGGACATAATCTACAAGAGCACTCGATAGTATTAGTGCGAGGTGGAAGGGTAAAAGATTTACCAGGTGTTAGATATCATATCGTTCGTGGAGCCCTTGATACGTCAGGTGTTGCAGGAAGAACGCAAAGAAGATCTAAGTACGGTGCTAAACGCCCAAAAGAAGCAAAAAAGTAATTTAAAAACTTTTAAGAAAAAGACATGAGAAAAAGAGCGGCAAAGAAAAGACCACTTTTACCGGATCCAAGGTTTAATGACCAATTAGTTACACGTTTTGTGAACAACTTAATGTGGGATGGTAAGAAATCTACAGCTTTTAAAGTATTTTATGATGCAATTGATATCATTGAAACTAAAAAGCAAAATGATGAGAAAACTTCATTAGAGATCTGGAAAGATGCTTTAACAAACGTTATGCCTCACGTAGAAGTACGTAGCCGTAGAGTTGGTGGAGCTACATTCCAAATTCCAATGCAGATTCGTCCAGACAGAAAAATTTCTATGGCAATGAAGTGGTTAATACTTTATTCTAGAAGAAGAAATGAAAAATCTATGGCACAACGTTTAGCTTCAGAGTGTTTAGCTGCTGCTAAAGAAGAAGGTGCTGCAGTTAAGAAAAGAATGGATACTCACAAAATGGCAGAAGCTAACAAAGCATTCTCTCACTTTAGATTTTAATTCGTAAGAAATGGCTAGAGATTTAAAATATACAAGAAATATCGGAATCGCTGCTCACATTGATGCTGGTAAAACAACAACAACTGAGCGTATTCTTTTTTATACTGGAAAGTCACATAAAATTGGAGAGGTGCACGATGGTGCTGCAACAATGGACTGGATGGCTCAAGAGCAAGAAAGAGGTATTACAATTACTTCAGCTGCTACGACTTGTACTTGGAATTTTCCAACTGTACAAGGTAAAGTTATTCCAGAATCATTACCTTACCACTTTAATATTATTGATACTCCTGGACACGTTGACTTTACTGTAGAGGTAAACCGTTCTTTACGTGTACTTGATGGTTTGGTTTTCTTATTTAGTGCTGTTGATGGTGTTGAGCCTCAATCAGAAACTAACTGGAGACTTGCTGATCAATATAGAGTTCCTCGTATGGGATTCGTGAATAAAATGGACCGTCAAGGTGCTAACTTTTTGGCTGTATGCGGACAGGTTAAAGATATGTTGAAATCGAATGCGGTTGCAATTACTTTACCTATTGGTGATGAAGCAGATTTTAAAGGTATTGTTGACTTAGTTAAAAATCAAGCTATCGTATGGCATGATGAGACTCAAGGAGCTACTTTTGATATTGTTGATATCCCAGCTGATATGGTGGATGATGTTAAGCATTACCGTTCTATTCTTATCGAAGAGATTGCTACTTATGATGAAAATCTTTTGGATAAATACATGGAAGATGAAAACTCTATTACAGAGGAAGAAATCAACAATGCTTTAAGAGCTGCAACTATCGATATGGCAATCATTCCTATGCTTGCTGGTTCTTCTTTCAAAAACAAAGGAGTTCAATTCATGTTAGATGCTGTTTGTAAATATTTACCATCTCCATTAGATAAAGAAGGTATTGAAGGGATTCATCCTGATGATGCTGAATTATTAGAAGAAGATCAAACTAAAATCTTACGTCGCCCAGATGTAAAAGAGCCGTTCGCTGCTTTGGCATTTAAAATTGCTACTGACCCATTCGTAGGTCGTTTAGCTTTCTTCCGTGCGTATTCTGGACGTTTAGATGCTGGTTCTTATGTTTTAAATACTCGTTCTGGTAACAAAGAGAGGATCTCTCGTATTTACCAAATGCATGCTAACAAACAAAATCCAATCGAATTTATTGAGGCTGGAGATATTGGAGCTGCTGTAGGATTTAAAGATATCAAAACTGGAGATACTTTGTGTGATGAAAAGAGTCCAATTATTTTGGAGTCGATGAAATTCCCAGAGCCGGTAATTGGTATCGCTATTGAGCCTAAAACTAAAGCTGACGTTGATAAAATGGGTATGGCTTTAGCTAAATTAGCTGAAGAGGATCCGACGTTTACTGTAAGAACTGATGAGGCTTCAGGTCAAACTATTATCTCTGGTATGGGTGAGCTTCACTTGGATATCTTAGTAGATCGTATGAAACGTGAGTTTAAAGTAGAGGTTAATCAAGGTGAGCCACAAGTAGAGTACAAAGAGGCGTTTACTAAATCTGCTCAACATAGAGAAACTTACAAGAAACAATCTGGGGGTCGTGGTAAATTCGGTGATATCGTATTTAGAATCGAGCCTGCTGATGAAGTTGATGGTAAAGTTCCAGTTGGATTACAGTTCGTAAATGAGGTAAAAGGTGGTAACGTTCCTAAAGAATATATCCCTGCTGTTGAAAAAGGTTTCCGTGAGGCTATGAAAACAGGTCCATTAGCTGGGTATGCTGTTGATAGTTTAAAAGTAACTTTATTAGATGGATCTTTCCACCCTGTGGATTCTGATGCTCTTTCTTTTGAATTGGCTGCTAGAATGGGTTATAAAGAGTCAGGACGTGCTGCTGGAGCTGTTATTCTTGAACCAATCATGAAAATCGAGGTTATTACTCCAGAAGAAAACATGGGTGATATCGTAGGTGACTTGAACCGTCGTAGAGGTCAAGTTAATGACATGGGGGATAGAAATGGTGCTAAAACTATTAAAGCTGATGTGCCTTTATCAGAAATGTTTGGTTATGTAACTACATTAAGAACATTATCTTCTGGTAGAGCTACTTCAACAATGGAGTTCTCTCACTATGCAGAAACACCTTCTAATATTTCAGAAGAGGTAATCAAAAAAGCAAAAGGTAACGCTTAATTTTAAGAAAATGAGTCAAAAAATCAGAATAAAACTAAAATCTTACGATCACATGTTGGTAGATAAATCTGCTGAAAAGATCGTAAAAACAGTAAAAACTACTGGAGCGGTTGTAACAGGTCCAATTCCGTTGCCAACTCACAAAAAACTTTTCACTGTATTGCGTTCTCCGCACGTTAACAAAAAAGCGAGAGAGCAATTTGAAGTAATGTCATACAAGAGATTGATTGATATTTATTCATCTTCATCTAAAACTATTGATGCTTTAATGAAACTTGAATTGCCAAGTGGAGTTGAAGTAGAGATTAAAGTATAATTTTTTTATATTTTTTTATATAAAAAGCGAGGCATTTTTTGTCTCGCTTTTTTTGTTTTAAAAAGTCGTTTTTAGTTTGTGAAATTTAATTTTTTTTTATTTGTAAAATTTTTTACTTTTTTGTAAAAGCCTTTGTTTTAAAGGGGTGCGAGTTTTTTTTGTTGCGATTTTATTAATTAATTGTTATGATTGGATTGTCTAAAGATTGAAAAAATAGATTCAAATTTTGTTGTAATTAAGGTCTGTTTTGGTAGTGTTTTGATGCTTGGATTTTGATTATGAGCGATTTAATTTTTGCAACTGTTTGGTATATTCGTTTTTAATGTCTACTTTTGCACTCCCTGTTTGGAAATTTCTGTTATTTTCAAATTGAAGGGAATTTTAGTAATTAATAATTAATATTTATGTCTGGGTTAATTGGTAAGAAAATCGGCATGACTAGTATCTTTGATGAAAACGGGAAAAACATTCCTTGTACAGTAATCGAAGCTGGCCCATGCGTTGTTACCCAAGTCAGAACCAAAGAGGTTGACGGGTATGAAGCGTTGCAACTTGGTTTCGATGACAAAAACGAGAAACATTCTACTAAAGCTGCTTTAGGGCACTTTAAAAAAGCTGGAACTGTTGCTAAGAAAAAAGTCGTTGAATTTCAGGATTTTGCAACTGAACAAAAATTAGGAGATCTTGTTGATGTTACTATTTTTGAAGAAGGAGAATTTGTGGATGTACAAGGTGTGTCTAAAGGTAAAGGTTTCCAAGGTGTTGTTAAACGTCACGGTTTTGGTGGTGTTGGACAAGCTACTCATGGTCAGCACAACCGTTTAAGAGCGCCAGGTTCTGTAGGAGCTTCTTCTTATCCATCTAGAGTATTCAAAGGAATGCGTATGGCTGGAAGAATGGGAGGAGAAAATGTAAAAATTCAAAACCTTAGAGTTTTAAAAGTAGTTGCTGATAAGAATCTACTTGTTGTTAAAGGATGCGTTCCTGGGCACAAAAACTCTTATGTAATCATTCAGAAGTAATGGAAGTAAAAGTATTAGATTTCAACGGAAAAGATACTGGTAGAAAAGTTCAACTTTCTGATTCAGTATTCGCAATTGAGCCAAACAATCACGCAGTATATCTTGATGTTAAGCAATATCTTGCTAATCAAAGACAAGGTACTCACAAAGCTAAAGAAAGAGCTGAAGTGACTGGAAGTACGCGTAAGATTAAAAAACAAAAAGGAACTGGTACTGCACGTGCAGGAAGTGTTAAGAATCCATTGTTTAAAGGTGGTGGAACAGTTTTCGGACCAAGACCAAGAAGTTATTCATTCAAATTGAATAAAGGCTTAAAGAGATTAGCTAGAAAATCAGCTTTCTCGATCAAAGCAAAAGAGTCAAATATCGTAGTTTTAGAAGACTTTAATTTTGAAGCGCCAAACACTAAAAATTTCATTAACGTTTTGAAAGCTTTAGGGTTAGAGAATAAAAAATCTTTATTTGTGTTGGGCGAGTCAAATAAAAATGTATATTTGTCGTCACGTAATTTAAAGGCTTCAAACGTCGTAACTAGCTCAGAATTAAGCACTTACGCAATATTAAACGCTAATAATTTAGTGCTTTTGGAAGGTTCTTTAGAGTTAATTGAAGAAAATTTAAGTAAATAATAGGAATATGAGCATTATTATTAGACCTATAGTAACGGAAAAAGTAACCAAAGAAAGTGAAGTTCTAAACCGCTTCGGATTCGTTGTTAACAAAAAAGCAAACAAAGTTGAGATTAAGAAAGCTGTTGAAGCTGCTTATGGAGTGACTATTGTTTCTGTTAACACAATGAATGTGAGACCAGATAGATCTACTAAATACACTAAAAGTGGTTTAATCAGTGGAAAGACAAATGCTTACAAAAAAGCAATTGTACAAGTACAAGAAGGAGAAACAATTGATTTTTACAACAATATCTAAGATAGAAAAATGTCAGTAAGAAAATTAAAACCTATTACCCCGGGTCAGCGATTTAGAGTTGTGAATGGTTATGACGCTATTACAACTGATAAGCCGGAACGCTCATTGATAGCGCCGATAAAAAACTCAGGAGGTAGAAATAGTCAAGGAAAGATGACCATGCGTTATACGGGTGGTGGTCACAAGCAGAGATATCGTATTATTGATTTCAAAAGAACTAAAGATGGAATTCCAGCTACAGTGAAATCAATCGAATACGATCCAAATCGTACTGCATTTATCGCTTTATTAGCTTATGCTGATGGAGAGAAAACTTATATTATCGCACAAAACGGATTGAAAGTTGGTCAGAAATTAGTTTCTGGACCAGAGTCTCAACCAGAAATCGGTAATACATTACCTTTAAGCAGAATTCCTCTTGGAACTGTTATATCTTGTATTGAGTTACGTCCAGGACAAGGAGCGGTTATCGCTCGTTCAGCTGGAACTTTTGCTCAGTTAATGGCAAGAGACGGGAAATATGCAACAATTAAAATGCCTTCTGGTGAGACAAGATTAATCTTGTTAACTTGTTCGGCTACAATTGGAGCTGTTTCTAATTCTGACCACCAATTAGTTGTGTCTGGAAAAGCAGGTAGAACAAGATGGTTAGGAAGAAGACCTAGAACTAGACCAGTAGCGATGAACCCAGTTGATCACCCTATGGGAGGTGGTGAAGGACGTTCTTCTGGAGGGCACCCACGTTCAAGAAACGGATTGCCAGCTAAAGGTTACAGAACTCGTTCTAAGAAAAACCCGAGTAACAAGTATATCGTAGAACGTAGAAAGAAATAATAAGATATGGCACGTTCATTAAAAAAAGGACCTTTCGTTCATTATAAATTAGACAAGAAAGTTCAAGAAAACGTAGAAAGTGGTAAAAATGCAGTTGTTAAGACTTGGTCTAGAGCTTCAATGATTACTCCGGATTTCGTTGGACAAACTATCGCAGTTCATAACGGTCGTCAATTTGTACCAGTTTACGTAACAGAAAACATGGTAGGTCACAAATTAGGAGAGTTTTCGCCAACTAGATCTTTTAGAGGTCATGCTGGAGCAAAAAATAAAGGTAAAAAATAAAAGAAGCAATGGGAGTTCGTAAAAGAGAAACAGCAGATGCGAGAAAAGAGGCTAATAAGTCTATCGCTTTCGCAAAATTGAATAACTGCCCTACTTCACCTAGAAAAATGCGCTTAGTAGCGGACTTGGTAAGAGGTCAGAAGGTAGAAAGAGCACTTAACATTTTAAGATTCAGTTCTAAAGAAGCTTCAAGAAAATTAGAAAAACTATTATTATCTGCAATCAATAACTGGGAGCAAAAAAATAGTGAAGGTAATTTAGAAGAGGCTGGATTATTTGTTAAAGAGATCAGAGTAGATGGTGGAATGATGTTAAAAAGACTTCGTCCAGCTCCACAAGGTCGTGCACACAGAATAAGAAAACGTTCTAATCACGTAACAATCGTGCTTGGAGCTATCAATAACACACAAAGCAATTCTTAAGCAGCATGGGACAAAAGACAAATCCAATTGGAAATAGACTTGGTATCATCAGAGGATGGGACTCAAACTGGTATGGTGGAAATGATTACGGTGATAAACTTGCCGAAGATCACAAAATCAGAAAGTATATCCACGCTCGTTTATCAAAAGCTAGTGTATCAAAAGTAATCATCGAGAGAACTTTGAAACTTGTAACCGTTACTATCACTACTGCTAGACCTGGTATCATTATCGGAAAAGGTGGGCAAGAGGTAGACAAGTTAAAAGAAGAACTTAAGAAAGTTACTGACAAAGAGGTTCAAATCAACATCTTTGAAATTAAAAGACCTGAGTTAGATGCTTATCTTGTGGCGACAAGCATCGCTCGTCAAATCGAAAGCCGTATTTCTTACAGACGTGCAATCAAAATGGCTATTGCTGCTTCTATGCGTATGAACGCTGAAGGTATCAAAGTTTTGATTTCTGGTCGTTTGAATGGTGCTGAGATGGCGCGTTCGGAAGGTTTCAAAGAAGGTAGAATTCCTCTATCAACTTTCAGAGCTGACATTGATTATGCACTTGCTGAAGCTCACACTACTTACGGTAGAATGGGGATCAAAGTGTGGATCATGAAAGGTGAAGTTTACGGTAAGAGAGAACTTTCTCCACTTGCCGGAATGGACAAAAAACAATCTGGTACAGGTGGTGGAAAAGGTGGAGATGCTCCTAGAGGCAAATCTAACTTTAACAAAGGTGGAAAACCAGACGCTCGTAAAAGAAAGTAAATTTTTAAACTAAAGAAAAATGTTACAGCCTAAAAGAACAAAATACCGTAAGGTACAAAAAGGTAGAATGAAAGGTAACTCTCAAAGAGGGCATGAACTTTCAAATGGAATGTTTGGTATTAAATCTGTACATGAAGATGGAATGTTCTTAACTTCTCGTCAAATCGAAGCTGCGCGTATCGCTGCAACTCGTTACATGAAAAGAGAGGGACAATTATGGATTAAAATTTTCCCAGACAAACCTATTACTAAGAAACCTCTTGAAGTACGTATGGGTAAAGGTAAAGGAGCAGTTGAGTATTGGGCTGCTGTTGTTAAACCAGGAAGAATTATGTTTGAAGTTGGAGGAGTTCCATTGTCAGTTGCAAAAGAGGCTTTGCGTCTTGCAGCTCAAAAACTTCCAGTAAAAACTAAGTTCGTCGTTGCTAGAGATTTCGAAGCATAATTTATATTTATTATGAAACAATCAGAAATAAAAGATCTTTCTGCAGCGGAGTTGCAAGAAAAGCTTAGTCAAACTAAGAAAGTATATGCTGACCTAAAAATGGCTCACGCAATCTCTCCAATTGCTAACCCACTTCAAATTAGAAGCGTTAGAAGAACAGTTGCAAGATTAGCTACAGAGTTAACTAAAAGAGAGTTACAATAATTGTATTCTGCTGAAAGATGGAAGAAAAAAGAAATTTAAGAAAAGAAAGAATAGGTGTTGTTACTTCAAATAAGATGGATAAATCTATCGTTATTTCGGAAGTAAGAAAAGTAAAACACCCATTATACGGTAAGTTCGTGTTGAAAACTAAGAAATATGTTGCACACGACGAAACAAACGACTGTAACATTGGAGATACTGTAAGAATTAGCGAAACGCGTCCTTTAAGTAAAACAAAATGTTGGAGATTAGTTGAAATCTTAGAAAGAGCTAAATAATTATGGTACAACAAGAATCAAGACTAAAAGTAGCAGATAACACGGGAGCTAAAGAAGTTTTAACTATTCGTGTTTTAGGAGGTACTAAAAGAAGATATGCCTCTGTTGGTGACAAAATTGTAGTTTCTATCAAAGATGCAACTCCAAACGGAAACGTGAAAAAAGGAGCTGTTTCAACTGCAGTTGTTGTGCGTACTAAAAAAGAAGTGAGAAGAGCTGATGGTTCTTATATCCGTTTCGATGATAATGCATGTGTTCTTTTGAACGCTGCAGGGGAAATGAGAGGAACTCGTGTTTTTGGTCCGGTAGCAAGAGAACTTCGTGAAAAACAATTCATGAAAATTGTATCATTAGCACCAGAAGTGCTTTAATTCGTTTTAAGATGATAAAGCTAAAAATAAAATCAGGAGATATCGTAAGAGTTATTGCTGGAGACCATAAAGGGGCTGAAGGTAAAGTTTTACGTGTTTACCGTGAAAAAAACAAAGCGATCGTTGAAGGTGTAAACATGGTTTCTAAACATACTAAACCAAGTGCTAAAAACCCTCAAGGTGGTATCGTTAAGAAAGAAGCTTCTATTCAAATTTCTAACATTGCTTTAATTGATCCTAAAACTAAGGAGACAACTAGAGTAGGTATTAGAGTAGAAGGAGATAAGAAAGTAAGATTTTCAAAAAAATCTAATCAAGTACTATAGTAATGGCATATACACCTAGACTAAAAGAAGAATATAAGAGTAGAGTAATCTCTGCTCTTAAAGAAGAGTTCGGATATACAAACGTGATGCAAGTTCCTAAACTTGAGAAAATCGTTTTGAGCCGTGGAGTTGGTGCAGCTGTATCTGATAAAAAACTTATTGACTATGCAGTTGATGAGTTAACAAAGATCACTGGACAAAAAGCAGTTTCTACAATCTCTAAGAAAGACGTTGCGTCTTTCAAATTGAGAAAAGGAATGCCTATTGGAGCAAAAGTTACTTTACGTGGAGAAAGAATGTATGAGTTTTTAGATAGACTTATCACTTCTGCTTTACCACGTGTTAGAGATTTTGGTGGTATTAAAGCTACTGGATTCGACGGAAGAGGTAACTACAATCTTGGAGTTTTAGAGCAAATCATTTTCCCAGAAATTGATATTGACAAAGTAAACAAAATTTCAGGAATGGATATTACTTTTGTTACTACTGCAAAAACAGACAAGGAAGCAAAGTCATTATTGGCTGAATTAGGATTACCTTTTAAAAAGAATTAAGACATGGCTAAAGAATCAATGAAAGCCCGCGAGGTGAAAAGAGAGAAAACGGTAGCTAAGTACGCTGAAAAGAGAAAAGCTTTATTAGAAGCTGGAGACTATGAAGGTTTACAAAGATTACCTAAAAATGCTTCACCAGTTCGTTTACACAACCGTTGTAAGTTAACAGGTAGACCTAGAGGTTACATCCGTCAATTCGGTATTTCACGTGTAACTTTCCGTGAAATGGCTAACAATGGATTAATTCCTGGTGTTAAAAAAGCATCTTGGTAATCTGGCAATAAGTTATTACTTTTGCAAACCAAAAAATAATTTTTAATTGATTAAAGGTTCGGGAGATGAGTATCTCCCGAAAACCATAATCGCAATCAAATACATATGTATACAGATCCTATTGCAGATTATTTGACTAGAGTTCGTAACGCTGTGGCTGCAAACCACAAAGTTGTTGAAATTCCAGCATCTAATCTTAAAAAAGAGATAACTAAGATCTTATTTGATCAAGGTTATATCTTAAGTTACAAATTTGAGCAGAACACAGTTCAAGGTTCTATCAAAATTGCTTTAAAGTATGATAAAGATACTAAAGAGCCTGTAATCAAAGATATCCAAAGAATTAGTAAACCTGGTTTACGTAAGTACGCAGGTGCTGCCAAATTACCTAGAATCCTTAACGGATTAGGAATTGCGATTGTTTCTACATCAAAAGGTTTGATGACAGGAAAACAAGCAAAGCAATTAAATGTAGGTGGTGAAGTAATTTGTTACGTATACTAATTTTAAACACTAGATAAAGATGTCAAGAATAGGTAAAAGCCCAATTGTAATCCCTGCTGGTGTAACTGTTGAAGTTAAAGACGGTATTATTACAGTAAAAGGAAAAAGAGGTCAACTAGTACAAGAGTTTTCGGACGTAAATGTAACTGTTGAAGGCGATCAAGTTTTAGTTGAAAGATCGTCTGATCATAAAGACCATAGAGCAAAACACGGATTATTTAGATCTTTGATCAATAATATGATTGTTGGTGTTTCTGAAGGTTTCACAAAAGAACTAGAATTAGTTGGAGTAGGTTATAGAGCTTCAAACCAAGGTCAAAAATTAGATTTAGCTCTTGGATATTCTCACAATATTGTTTTAGAAATTGCTCCAGAAGTATCTTTAGAAACAGTATCTGAAAAAGGTAAGAACCCTATCGTAAAATTAACATCGTTTGATAAACAACTTTTAGGTCAAGTAGCTGCGAAAATCAGAGGTTTCCGTAAGCCTGAGCCATACAAAGGAAAAGGTGTTAAATTTGTGGGTGAAGTATTAAGAAGAAAAGCAGGTAAATCAGCTTAAAATATAAGATTATGTCATTAACAAAATCTGAAAGAAGACAGAGAATTAAATTCAGAATTAGAAAATCGGTTAGTGGTTCTGCTGCAAGACCTAGACTTTCTGTTTTTAGAAGTAATAAAGAAATTTACGCTCAAATTATTGATGATGTAAATGGAGTTACTATCTTAGCTGCATCTTCTAGAGAAAAAGAAATAGGAAAAGGTACTAACGTTGAAGTAGCTGCTGCTGTTGGAAAACTAGTTGCAGAGAAAGCGTTAAAAGCTGGGATTGATACCATCACTTTTGATAGAGGTGGATATTTATATCACGGGCGTATTAAATCATTAGCAGAAGGCGCAAGAGCCGCTGGACTTAAATTCTAATATATTATGTCTAAATACAAAAATGTAGAATTGGTAAAACCTAGTGGTCTTGAATTAAAAGATCGTCTAGTTAGTGTTAATCGTGTTACTAAAGTTACAAAAGGTGGTAGAGCTTTCGGTTTTTCTGCTATTGTAGTTGTAGGTGATGAAAATGGAGTAGTTGGTCATGGATTAGGAAAATCTAAAGACGTTTCTGAAGCAATTGCGAAAGCAGTGGAAGATGCTAAGAAAAATTTAGTTAGAATTCCTTTAAATGGACAATCTGTTCCTCACGAACAAAAAGGTAAATTTGGTGGTGCACGCGTATTCTTAATTCCAGCGTCTCATGGTACTGGAGTTATTGCTGGTGGAGCTGTTCGTTCAGTTCTTGAGTCAGTAGGTATTCACGATGTATTGTCTAAATCTCAAGGATCATCAAATCCACATAACGTAGTAAAAGCAACTTTTGATGCTTTATTGCAAATGAGAAGCGCTCATACTGTTGCAAAACAGAGAGGTGTTTCTTTAGAGAAAGTTTTTAAAGGTTAATTCAGGAAATTATGGCTAAATTATTAGTAAAACAAGTAAGAAGCAAAATCAACTGTCCTCTTTCTCAAAAGAGAGGGTTGGAAGCTTTAGGTCTACGTAAAATTGGACAAGTTGTGGAGCATGAGTCAAATCCTGCTATCCTTGGGATGATAAACAAAGTTAAACACTTAGTTTCTGTTGAAGAAACTAAATAACAAATACTGTTATGAATTTAAGTAACTTACAACCTGCTGAGGGATCTACACACAATCAAAATAAAAGATTAGGTAGAGGAGAAGGTTCTGGAAAAGGTGGTACCGCTGCACGTGGACACAAAGGAGCAAAATCTCGTTCTGGTTATTCTAAGAAGATTGGTTTTGAAGGAGGGCAGATGCCACTTCAAAGACGTGTACCTAAGTTTGGTTTCAAAAACATCAATCGTAAAGAATACGAAGGTGTTAATTTAGATACTCTTCAATTATTAGTTGATAACGGTGCAATTACTGATTCTGTTTCTATGACAGAGTTCGTAGCAAATCGTCTAGCTACTAAAAATGAAATCGTTAAGATTTTAGGTAGAGGAGAATTGAAAGCAAAATTAAAAGTAACTGCCCACAAATTTACTGCTACTGCAAAAGCTGCTATTGAAGCTGCTGGTGGAGAGGCTGTAACTATATAACTTATCTATTAAGATGAAGAAATTTATTGAATCAATAAGTAATGTTTGGAAAATCGAAGAACTAAAGAATAGAATCTTAATTACATTAGGATTACTTTTAGTATATCGTTTTGGAGCACACGTTACGCTTCCTGGAATTGACGCAACGCAATTGACTGGTTTAGCGGGACAAACTAAAAATGGTTTAGGATCTATCCTAGACATGTTCACCGGGGGTGCTTTCTCTAAGGCTTCAGTTTTTGCTTTAGGTATCATGCCTTATATTTCTGCGTCTATTGTTGTTCAGTTGATGGGGATTGCGATTCCATATTTACAAAAACTTCAAAATGATGGGGAAAGTGGTAGAAAAAAGATTAATCAAATCACTCGTTGGTTGACAATCGCTATCACATTGGTTCAAGGTCCAACTTATATCTATAATTTATACAGAACATTGCCTAGTAATGCATTTTTGCTAGGCTTTAATTCTCCTGAATTTTTGTTCTCGTCTGTTATCATTTTGGTTACTGGTACAATTTTTGCTATGTGGCTGGGTGAGAAAATTACAGATAAAGGTATTGGAAATGGTATTTCATTGTTAATTATGGTTGGTATTTTAGCTCGTTTACCACAAGCTTTTATCCAAGAGTTTACAACTCGTGTTACCAATAACAATGGAGGTCCAATGTTATTAGTTATTGAAATTATTGTGTGGTTATTAGTTATCATCTCTTGTGTATTGCTTACAATGGCAGTACGTAGAATCCCTGTTCAGTATGCTCGTCGTACAACTACAGGAGATTACGAGCAAGATTTGGCAGGAGGTAATAGACAATGGATTCCTCTTAAGCTTAATGCTTCTGGAGTTATGCCAATTATTTTTGCTCAGGCAATTATGTTTATTCCTGCGGCTGTAGCTGGATTGTCTAAATCAGATACATCACAATCTATTGTTGGTGCATTTAGTAATATGTTTGGTTTCTGGTATAATTTTGTTTTTGCAACTTTAATTATTGTATTTACATTCTTTTATACTGCGATCACTGTACCTACTAACAAAATGGCTGATGATTTAAAGAGAAGCGGCGGTTTTATTCCTGGAGTTCGTCCTGGAGCAGAAACTTCTGATTTCCTTGATAAAGTGATGTCTTTAATAACTTTCCCAGGATCTTTATTCCTTGCTTTGATTGCTGTGTTCCCAGCTATTGTTGTAAGTATTATGGATGTACAACAATCTTGGGCAATGTTTTTTGGAGGTACCTCATTAATAATTATGGTTGGTGTTGCAATAGATACTATTCAACAAATCAATTCATACTTGTTAAACAAACATTATGATGGTTTAATGAAGACTGGTAAAAATAGAAAAGCGGTAGCTTAATATATTTATGGCAAAACAATCAGCAATAGAACAAGACGGATCAATCATTGAAGCATTATCAAATGCGATGTTCCGTGTAGAGTTAGAAAATGGACATATCGTAATTGCTCATATTTCTGGAAAAATGCGAATGCATTACATCAAGTTATTACCTGGTGATAAAGTGAAACTAGAAATGAGTCCATACGATTTGTCAAAAGCAAGAATTACTTATCGATATTAAAGGATATTCACTATGAAAGTTAGAGCATCAGTAAAAAAGAGAAGTGCCGAGTGCATTATCGTGCGTAGAAAAGGGAGACTGTACGTAATAAACAAAAAGAATCCTAGATTTAAACAAAGACAAGGATAATTATGGCAAGAATAGCAGGGGTAGATATCCCAAAAAACAAAAGAGGTGTTATTGCACTTACCTACATCTTCGGATTAGGAAAAAGTAGAGCTATCGAGATTTTGGAAAAAGCTCAAGTTAGCCAAGATAAAAAAGTTCAAGATTGGAATGATGATGAAATCGGAGCGATTCGTGAAGCTGTTTCATTTTACAAAATTGAAGGAGAATTACGTTCTGAAATATCTTTAAACATTAAGCGTTTAATGGATATCGGATGTTACAGAGGTATTCGTCATAGATCTGGTCTTCCATTAAGAGGGCAAAGAACTAAAAACAACTCAAGAACAAGAAAAGGTAAAAGAAAAACTGTTGCTAACAAGAAAAAAGCAACTAAATAATAAGTAATATGGCTAAAGCAACTGCAAAAAAACGTAAAGTTATCGTTGAATCAACGGGTGAGGCTCATATTTCTGCCACTTTTAATAACATTATTATTTCTTTGACTAATAAGAAAGGTGAAGTTATCTCTTGGTCTTCAGCTGGTAAAATGGGTTTCAGAGGTTCTAAAAAGAACACTCCTTACGCAGCTCAAATGGCAGCAGAAGATTGCGCTAAAGTAGCACTTGAGGCAGGACTTAAAAAAGTGAAAGTTTATGTAAAAGGACCAGGAAACGGACGTGAGTCTGCTATCCGTTCTATTCATAACGGTGGAATTGAAGTTACAGAGATTATCGATGTTACTCCAATGCCGCACAACGGATGTCGTCCTCCAAAAAGACGTAGAGTTTAATTTTTTATTTTTATAGTATAAACAAGGTAGAACATAGATTATCGAAGGATTAGACCTGAATTCATAATTTCTACCTTAAATTTTTTTTAAAATGGCAAGATATACTGGTCCTAAAACCAAAATCGCTCGTAAATTTGGCGAGGCAATCTTCGGAGATGATAAATCTTTCGAAAAAAGAAATTACCCACCTGGACAACACGGGATGGCTAAAAAAAGAGGAAAAAAATCTGAGTATGCTGTTCAGTTAATGGAAAAGCAAAAAGCTAAATATTCTTATGGAATTTTAGAAAAACAATTCAGAAATTTATTCGAAAAAGCATCAGCGACTAAAGGAGTAACTGGTGAAGTTTTATTACAATTATGCGAAGCAAGATTAGATAATGTTGTTTTTAGAATGGGAATTGCTCCATCTAGAAGAGGTGCGCGTCAAATCGTTTCTCACAGACACATTACTGTAAATGGAGAGGTTGTTAATATTCCTTCTTACCACCTTAAGCCTGGTGATAAAGTTGCAGTTCGTGAAAAATCTAAATCTTTAGAAGCTATCGAACGTTCTTTATCAAATTCAAGTCATGTTTATGAATGGATTACTTGGAATAATGATCTTAAAGAAGGAACTTTCGTTTCTGTACCTGCGAGACTTCAAATTCCAGAAAACATTAAAGAACAATTAATCGTAGAGTTGTACAACAAATAATAATTGACTTAGTCGAAATTTATGGCAATATTTAATTTTCAAAAGCCCGATAAAGTTATCATGATCGATTCAACCGATTTTGAAGGTAAATTTGAGTTTAGACCTTTAGAACCTGGTTACGGATTGACAGTTGGTAATGCACTTAGAAGAGTTTTGCTTTCAGCGTTAGAAGGTTATGCAATTACATCTGTTCGTATCGAAGGTGTAGATCATGAGTTTTCTACTATTTCAGGTGTTGTTGAGGATGTTACCGAAATTATCCTTAATCTTAAACAAGTACGTTTCAAACGTCAGATTGAAGATATCGATAATGAATCAGTTACTATTTCTGTTTCTGGTAAAGATCAATTAACAGCAGGTGATTTTCAAAAATTTATCTCAGGTTTTCAAGTTTTGAATCCAGACCTTGTTATCTGTAATTTAGATTCTAAAATCAAATTGAACTTCGATTTAACAATCGAGAAAGGTAGAGGATACGTTCCTGCTGAAGAGAACAAAAAACAGAATGCTGCAATTGGAACAATTTTTACAGATTCTATTTTTACTCCGGTAAAAAATGTAAAATATGCAATCGAAAATTTCCGTGTAGAGCAAAAAACAGATTACGAAAAATTAGTTTTTGAAATTAAAACTGATGGATCTATTAATCCAAAAGATGCTCTTACTGAAGCTGCTAAAGTTTTAATTCACCATTTCATGTTGTTTTCTGATGAAAGAATTACACTTGAGGCTGACGAAATTGCACAAACAGAATCGTATGATGAAGAGTCATTGCATATGAGACAATTGCTTAAAACTAAGCTTGTTGATATGGATTTATCTGTGAGAGCATTAAATTGCTTGAAAGCGGCTGAAGTTGATACACTTGGTGATTTAGTATCGTTCAATAAAAATGACCTAATGAAATTCCGTAATTTTGGTAAAAAATCTTTAACTGAACTTGATGAACTTGTTGCAGTGAAGAATTTAACTTTCGGAATGGATTTAGCTAAATACAAATTAGATAAAGAATAATTTACTTCATATTTTGCTCTCCATAGCGGATTGTAGCAAGATGAAGATAAAAAAAACACGTCATGAGACACGGAAAAAAATTCAACCACTTAAGCAGACAGACTGGACATAGAAAAGCTATGTTGGCTAATATGGCTTGTTCTCTTATTGAGCACAAACGTATTAACACTACTGTTGCTAAAGCTAAAGCGCTTAAACAATTTGTTGAGCCTTTAATCACTAAATCAAAAGAAGATACGACTCACAATCGTCGTATTGTTTTTGCTTACCTACGTAGCAAATATGCTGTAACTGACTTGTTCAGAGATGTGGCTGCTAAAGTTGGAGACCGTCCAGGTGGATACACTCGTATCATTAAAGTTGGTAATCGTTTGGGAGATAATGCTGATATGGCAATGATCGAACTTGTAGATTTTAATGAACTTTACAACGGAGGTAAAAAAGAAGTTAAAAAAGCGAAAAGCCGTCGTGGTGGTAAAGCTAAAAAAGCTGAAACTGCTGCTCCAGAAGCTCCTGCTGCTGAAACAGAAACGACTACTGAAGCTTCTGAATAATTATGAAAGTAATCATTCTATAGAAATCAAGGATAAACTAATTTTTAGTTTATCCTTTTTTTTTGATTTTTTTGAAACCGTAAAAATGTAACTTATTTAAAATGATAGGTTTTATTTTTACGGATGAAAGTTTTAAAAAATCTTGGAGGGGCTATTTTAAAGAAGTAAATTTGCAAAATTCTAATTACACTTAAAACCTATATTTTGGTTTTATAACTTGATTAAAAAACAATACAAATTAAATAATGAAATACACAACACGACAAAGCGCCATTTTATTACTTAGTGATGGAACAATCTTTCACGGAAAATCTATCGGAATTAGCGGTAAAACTTTTGGTGAAGTTTGTTTTAACACAGGGATGACTGGGTATCAGGAAATTTTTACTGATCCTTCTTATTTTGGGCAAATAATGGTTGCTACAAATACACATATCGGAAACTATGGTGTTAATGATTCTGAGGTTGAATCTGATAGTATTAAAATTGCCGGTTTAGTTTGTAAAAACTTTAGTTTTAATTATTCTAGAGAAAATGCTTCGGGAAGTTTAGAGGATTATTTTGCTAAACAAAATTTAATCTGTATTTCTGATGTTGATACGCGTGCACTTGTAAGTTACATTCGAGATAATGGGGCTATGAATGCAGTAATTTGTACAGATGGAACTTCAATCGAGGATTTGAAAAAAGAGTTAGCTAATGTTCCAAATATGGAAGGTTTGGAATTGGCTTCTAAAGTTTCGACTAAAGAGCCATATTTCTTTGGCGACGAAAATGCTACTTATAAAATATCAGCTTTAGATCTTGGTATCAAAAAGAATATTTTAAGAAATCTTGCTAAAAGAGATTGTTACATTAAAGTGTATCCGTTTGATTCAACTTATAAAGATATGTCTGAGTTTAATCCTGATGGATACTTCTTATCAAATGGACCTGGAGACCCGGATCCGTTGTTTGGAGCAATTCAGGTTGCTAAGGAGATTTTGGTAGATAATAAGCCATTGTTTGGAATCTGTTTAGGGCATCAAGTAATCGGTTTGGCTAATGGTGTTGAAACTTATAAGATGTTTAATGGACACAGAGGAATTAACCACCCGGTAAAAAACATCCTTACAGGTAAGGGAGAAATAACATCTCAAAACCACGGGTTTGCTGTTAAGAGAGAGCAATTGGAAAATCATCCAGAATTAGAAATTACGCATGTTCACTTGAATGATGGTACTGTTGCAGGAATGAGAATGAAGAATAAAAATTGTTTCTCAGTTCAATATCACCCAGAGGCTAGTCCAGGACCGCATGATTCGTCATATTTGTTTGACCAATTTGTAGAGAATATTAAAAGCGGCAAAGCCTAAAACGATGTAGTTAATAAATAAAGGTGTTTAATGACTACAATGCGTTTATAGTATTAAATATTTTTATAATTTCGAAAAAAATATATAATTTATTAATAAAAAACAAAAATAATGAGTATTATAATTAAAGTTCACGCAAGACAAATTCTTGATTCTAGAGGTAATCCTACTATTGAAGTAGATGTAGTAACTGAAAATGGAGTTTTAGGTAGAGCTGCTGTTCCATCTGGAGCATCAACTGGAGAACACGAAGCTGTTGAATTACGTGATGGAGGTAAAGCTTATCTAGGTAAAGGTGTTTTGAATGCAGTGAACAATGTAAATACTGTTATTGCTGAAGAATTAGTAGGAACTTCTGTTTTCGAACAAAACACAATTGACCAATTAATGATCGATTTAGATGGAACTCCAAATAAATCTAAATTAGGAGCTAATGCTATTTTAGGAGTTTCTTTAGCTGCTGCAAAAGCTGCTGCTAACGAACTTGGTTTGCCATTATACAGATACGTAGGTGGTGTTTCTGCTAATACGTTACCAGTTCCAATGATGAACATCATCAACGGTGGTTCTCACTCTGATGCACCTATCGCGTTCCAAGAGTTTATGATTTTCCCAGTAAAAGCAACTTCTTTTACACATTCGATGCAAATGGGAACTGAAATTTTCCACAGTTTGAAAAAAGTTTTACACGATAGAGGTTTGAGTACTGCTGTAGGTGACGAAGGTGGTTTTGCTCCAAACTTAGCTGGTGGTACTGAAGATGCGTTAGATACAATTAAATTGGCTGTTGAAAAAGCAGGTTATTCTTTCGGTGACGAAATTATGATCGCTCTTGACTGTGCTGCTTCTGAGTTTTATGTAAACGGTAAATACGATTATACTAAATTTGAAGGTGAAACTGGAAAAATCAGAACTTCTGAGGAGCAGGCTGATTACTTAGCTGAACTTGCAGCTAAATATCCAATCATTTCTATCGAAGATGGTATGTACGAAGATGATTGGAATGGATGGAAATATTTGACTGAAAAAATTGGTGATAAAGTCCAATTAGTTGGTGATGATTTGTTTGTTACTAATGTTGAGCGTTTGTCTACAGGAATCCAAAAAGGAATTGCTAACTCTATCTTGGTAAAAGTAAATCAAATTGGAACTTTAACTGAAACTATTGCTGCTGTAAACATGGCAAAAAATGCTGGTTACACATCTGTAATGTCTCACCGTTCTGGAGAAACTGAAGATAATACAATTGCTGACCTAGCTGTAGCTTTAAACTGTGGTCAAATTAAAACTGGTTCTGCTTCTCGTTCAGATCGTATGGCAAAATACAATCAATTATTAAGAATTGAGGAAGAATTAGGAAGCACTGCTTATTTCCCAGGTTTAAATGCTTTCAAGATTAAATAATCATAAGAGATATATTAAGATAAACCATTCATTTTTTAATGAATGGTTTTTTTTTGGAGTTTTAACAAATTCATAGCAGTATTCTTTTTTTAATTAGTCTTAAATTCATTAGATTTGATAAATTATTATTTAAAGAATTATTTCCAGTATATTATGTCAAAAATAGCTACATTAGAAATAGATGGTAAAAAGATTGAACTTCCAGTAATCACAGGAAGCGAAAACGAATCAGCTATCGATATTAACAAATTACGTGATTTAACAGGTTTTATTACACTTGATCCAGGTTATAAAAATTCAGGGTCTTGTACAAGCGAAATCACTTTCCTAGATGGAGAAGAAGGAATTTTACGTTACAGAGGATACTCAATCGAAGATCTTGCAGAAAAAGCTAATTTCTTAGAAGTATCTTATCTTTTGATTTTTGGTGAATTGCCTACAGCTTCACAATTAGAAGATTTTGAAAATGGTATCAAAAAGCATTCTTTGGTAAACGAAGAAATGAAAAATATCATTGACGGTTTTCCTAAAACGGCTCACCCAATGGGAGTGCTATCTGCTTTAACAAGTGCTTTAACAGCATTTAACCCTAAAGCAGTTAATGTTGATAATGAAAAAGAAATGTACGAGGCTATTTGTAAAACAATGGCAAAATTTCTTGTAATTGCTACATGGACTTATAGAAAATCTATGGGTTATCCTTTAAACTACTACGATAATACAAAAGGATATGTAGAAAGCTTTATGCAATTAATGTTTAAATTGCCTACTGGTCCTTATGCTGCAAATCCAGTAATCGTAAATGCTTTAGATAAATTATTTATTCTTCACGCAGATCATGAGCAAAACTGTTCTACATCTACTGTTAGAATGGTAGGTTCTTCTCACGCAGGTTTATTTGCTTCAGTTTCTGCAGGAGTTTCAGCTTTATGGGGGCCACTTCACGGTGGAGCAAACCAAGCTGTACTTGAAATGCTTGAAGAGATTAATAAAGATGGCGGAGATACAGATAAATTCTTAGCAAAAGCAAAAGACAAAAATGATCCTTTCCGTTTAATGGGATTCGGACACAGAGTTTATAAAAACTTTGATCCAAGAGCTAAAATTATAAAAAAAGCAGCAACAGAAGTATTAGAGACTTTAGGTGTTGAAGATCCGATTTTAGATATTGCAAGAAAATTAGAAAAAGCTGCTCTTGAAGATGAATACTTCAAAGCAAGAAACTTATATCCAAACGTTGATTTCTACTCTGGAATTATCTACAGAGCTTTAGGAATTCCTACTGATATGTTTACTGTTATGTTTGCAATTGGAAGACTACCAGGTTGGATTGCGCAATGGAAAGAAATGCGTGAAAATAAAGAACCAATTGGAAGACCAAGACAAATTTATACAGGACATCCTTTACGAGAGTTTAAGTCTAATAAATAAAAAACGAAAGCTTCACTTAACTGTGAAGCTTTTTTTATATTTGCTCAAAATACAATAAAGTTATGTTGCAATTAAATGTAAAGAACGAAACGTCTCGACTTCGTGCTGTAGTTCTGGGTTCTGCTGTTCATAATGGACCAACTCCAACTATAGAAGAGGCTTATGATCCTAAATCATTGGAACATATTAAGGCGGGAACTTATCCTTTAGAAAAAGATATGGTTGCTGAAATGGATGCTTTTAATGCTGTTTTTCAGAAATATGATGTTACAGTTTATCGTCCGGAAATGATTGAAAACTACAATCAGATTTTTGCAAGAGATATTGGGTTCGTAATTGATGATGTCTTTGTGAAATCAAATATTCTTCCAGATAGAGAGCGCGAATTGGATGCTATTCAATATGTAATTGATCAGATAGATCCATTAAAAGTAGTTCGCCCTCCAGAAGAAGTTCATATCGAAGGAGGAGATGTAATGCTTTGGAATGATCATATTTTTATCGGAACTTATAAAGGAAGTGATTATAAAGACTACATTACAGCAAGGACAAATATGCACGGTGTTAATTATATTAAATCGTTATTTCCTAATAAGATTGTAAAAGAATTTGATTTAGTTAAATCGAAATTAGAAGCTCGTGACAATGCGTTGCATTTAGATTGTTGTTTTCAGCCGGTTGGAAAAAATAAAGGTATTATTTATAAAAGAGGTTTTCGTGAAGAAGCAGATTATCTTTATTTAGTGAAGCTTTTCGGAAAAGAAAATCTATTTCATATTGAAAGAAACGAAATGTATAATATGTTTTCGAATGTGTTTTCAATTGATGAAAATGTGGTAGTTTCTGAAAAGAATTTTACGAGATTGAATAATTGGCTTCGTGAAAATGGTTTTACTGTTGAAGAAATTCCATATGCTGAAATTTCAAAGCAAGAAGGTTTGTTGAGATGTTCAACGCTTCCATTAATTAGAGACTAAAAACAGTTTTTGTTTCAAGTTTCAGGTTTCAAGTTTTTGCAAGACGTGAAACCTGAAACTTGAAACTTGAAACAAAAAAATATAAAAAATGAGACAAACAACAAACGCAATAGTAATGATTCGACCAGTTGCTTTCAGAATGAATGAACAGACAGCTGTAAATAATTATTATCAAAAAGTATTAGATGGACTTTTACCAAGTACCGTTAATGCTAAAGCACAACAGGAATTTGATGCTTTTGTTGAAAAATTAAGGGCAGTCGGAGTAGATGTTACTGTTGTTGATGACAATTTGGAGACTGATACTCCTGATAGTATTTTTCCAAACAATTGGGTTTCATTTCATGAAAATGGTGATGTAGCACTTTATCCGATGTTTGCTGAAAATCGTCGTCAAGAACGTCGTGAAGATATTTTGGATACTTTGGAAGAAAAAGGATTCGAAATTTCTAATATCATGGATTATACTTCAGCAGAAGAAGATGGCATTTTCTTAGAAGGAACAGGAAGTTTGTTGTTAGATAGAGCTAATGGAAAAGCATATTGCGCACTATCTCCAAGAGCAGATGAAGAGCTTTTTATAGAATTCTGCGAAGATTTTGATTATGCTCCTGTTATTTTTGAAGCTTTTCAGACGGTTGATGGCGAGCGTAAACTAATTTATCATACTAATGTAATGATGTGTTTAGGTGAAACTTTTGCTGTTATTTGTGCAGATTCTATCGATGATAAGAAAGAACGAAAAATGGTTCTAGATAATCTTAAACAAGATCAAAAGGAAGTTATTTTAATAACAGAAGACCAAGTGAATAATTTTGCAGGAAATATGCTAGAAGTTCGCGGAAAAGATGATAAGAGATATATTGTTATGAGTGCTTCTGCACACCAGATCTTAACTCCAAAACAGATTGCTCAATTGGAAAATCATGCAGAAATCTTAAGCTCAAGCCTTGATACAATTGAAGCTTGTGGAGGAGGAAGTGCAAGATGTATGATGGCTGAAGTTTTCTTGCCAAGAAGTTAAAATAAAAGATCTAATAAAAAGAAAGGGATAAAATCAAGTAAGATTTTATCCCTTTCTTTTTAAGAATATTTTGGAGTTAAAAATTTCCTTTTATAATATTTACTATAGCACTTACTATGTATTGAATTCCGATAGAAATAACGATAAAACCAACAATTCTTGAAATAGCAACAATTCCAGATGCTCCTAAAATTCTAGCTAGATAATGAGCGCTTTTTAAAATGGCAAAAATCGCTACAGCAATTGCAAGAATGGCTAATGAAGAAATGATAATTTCGTTTATTTCATGATGTTCTTGATAAAAAGCAATTAAAAGAGACATCGATCCAGGGCCAGCAAGCATTGGTATTGCTAAAGGTGTTAATGCGATATCATTTCTGTGTTGTGCTTCATTTTCAATTTTTTTATTGATTCCTCGTTTCTTGTTGAATTTTCCAGAAAGTAAAGAAAAGCCAGAATTTACAATTACAATTCCGCCCGCAATTCTTAAGGCGTCTATGCTTATTCCGAAAAAAGTTAGAACATATTGGCCAATGAAATAAGAAACCAATAATATGATGAAAACATTGATTGCAGTCCAAAGAGAGATTCGGGATCTTTCTTTTTGAGAGTCGTGTTGTGTTAATCCGACAAAAATAGGTACGGTTCCAATTGGGTTAAGCACGGAGAACAAGGCGGCAAATAAGTAAATAAATAATTCCATATTGTATTGGTTGGTTGAAGTAAATGTAGTTATTTTTTGATGTTTTTATGTAGAATTATGTTATAATAATGTTTTTTATTGCTGTTTATTCTGGGTCAAAGAGATAAAGTTAAATCGTTCTTTTTAATTACTTTTGCATTCTAAACAAAAAAAATGAAAAATAAAAAAACATTAGTTATAGGAGCGTCTACAAATCCAGAACGTTATTCTTATAAAGCAGTAAATATGCTGATAGGAAAAGGACATTCTGTTTTAGCAATCGGACAAAAAGCTGGAGAAGTTGCTGGAGTAAAAATTCAAACTAAAGCGATACCAGTTAAAAATATTGATACTATCACTTTGTATTTAAATCCTATTCGTCAGAGAGATTATTATAATTATATTATTGAGTCACATCCTAAACGAGTAATTTTTAATCCAGGAACCGAAAATCCAGAGTTGTACCAATTGCTAGAATTAAATGATATTCAAGTAGAGGTAGCTTGTACGTTAGTTTTGTTGGCTACAAATCAATACTAAAACATTGTTTGTCATCTTCATTTGAGCTAAGAAAAGAAAGGGGTTTCGTAATAAATTATTGTTAGTGTTAAGCTTTGAATTTAATGGCTGTAATGTAGGCTAAACCATTAAAAGTATTACTTTTGTCGTCATGGAATTTTCATCAAAATTAATTGAAAAAGCGGTAAACGAAATGTCGCAATTACCTGGTATAGGTAAGCGTACGGCACTTCGATTAGTTCTTCATTTGTTAAAGCAATCTAAAGAACAAACAGCTTTTTTGTCTCAAGCATTATTGAAAATGCGTGAGGATATTAAGTTTTGTGAAAGTTGCCATAATATTTCTGACACTAAAATGTGTGAGATTTGCGCTAATCCAGTTAGAAATCATGAAACAATATGTATTGTAGAAGATATTAGAGATGTTATGGCTATAGAAAATACTGGACAATTTAAAGGAATATATCATGTACTTGGCGGGAAAATTTCACCTATTGAAGGAGTTGGTCCGAATCAGTTAAATATTTCTAGTTTAGTAACAAAAGTAAAATCTGGAAATGTAGCGGAGATTATTTTTGCTTTAAGCTCAACTATGGAAGGAGATACAACGAATTTTTATATCTATAAACAAATTGCAGATTCTGATATTATAATTTCGACAATTGCGAGAGGAATATCGGTTGGAGATGAATTAGAATATGCAGACGAAATAACACTTGGGCGCAGTATCTTGCATAGAGTGCCTTTCGAAAAAACATTTAAAAACAATTAACTAAACCCCAAATAGCGATTAGGTTTTTCTTAATATTAAAAAGAAACGATCTTTGCGAAAACATTGAACGAATGACAAAAAATAGCTTTCTTCTATTCTTATTAGTCTCTACATTATTTACTTCGTGCATTCCAATTAAAGATTTGGTTTACCTTCAAGATAAAAATGATTCAGGAGAACAAGCGGCGATTGTAGCAGTAGAATCAAAACCATATAGATTGCAGGTACATGATATTTTAAGAATTAATATAAAGGCAATAGACTCAAAATTAGTTTCTATTTTTAATACAACAGAATCGGAAACGGGTCAAGGTCAGGCAGGGAAAAGTGAATCTGCTTTGTACTTTGATGGATTTACAGTTGATGATCACGGAAATATAAGAATGCCAATTCTTGGAGAAATTAATGTAATTGGATACACTCTCGAAGAGACAAGAATAAAAATTGAAAAGAAATTACTGGAAGAATATTTTAAAAGCGAAGCAAATATTTTTGTAACAGTAAAATTAGCTGGCTTTAGATATACCATAAATGGAGAAGTTGGAAGTACAGGTACAAAAGTATTATTTAAAGACAATGTAAATATTTTAGAAGCTGTTGCAAATGCAGGAGATATTACAACAGTTGGTAATAGAAGAGAAGTAACCATAATTCGTCAGAGTCCAACTGGTGTTCAAATGCATGATATTGATCTTACAGATGTAAACGTAATGAAATCACCATACTATTATTTGCAACCGAATGATTATATATACGTAAAGCCATTGAGACAAAAAACTTGGGGAACTGGGCAAACGGGAATACAGTCTATAGGAACAATAATTACATTGTTATCTTTGGCAACAACAGTTTATTTAATTATAAAGTAAAAAATAGATTTTTAAAATGTTAGATATTAAAGATTTCGCCATTTTTGAAAATCATTCTCATTTTGATTTTAAAGGGTTTCTGTTGAAAATTGTAAGTTACTGGAAATGGTTTCTTGTAAGTTTGATTATTACATTCACTATTGCTTACCAGATAAATATTCGTAAAGAAAAAATTTACGGAATGCAAACCATGATTTCTGTTAAAGAAGAAAGCAATCCTTTTTTTACATCAAACACCAGTTTGGTATTCAATTGGGGAGGAGTTTCGGATCAGGTAAATGGTATTTCTACGATTTTGCAATCGCGATCTCATAATGAACTAGTTGTAGATAAACTTCAATTTTATATTAATTATTTAGAGCAGGGAAAATACAATTTAATTGATTCTTACGGAGCAGTACCATTTTATGTCGATATTGACAAAACAAAGGGACAGCTTGCAAATACATTAATTAATATAAAATTTTTAAGTGAAAATGAGTATCAAATTCAGATACCATTTGAAGTTAATTCTGTTTCGTTAATTACTTATAGCAATAATTCTTACAGCAATACGTCAGTACAACCCACAACTTTTATTAAAAAATACAAAGTAGGAGAACGTGTTAATCTTCCATTTTTAAATTGGAAACTTCAAATAGTAGATAATCCAGGTTTTTATAAAGGTAAAGAATACTTTGTAAGATTTAATGATTTTGATGGAACTGTATCTCAATATAAAGGCATAAATGTAGATGCTGGAAAAAGTACGGGTTCGTTGTTGACTTTGTCAATGCAGGGAACAAATAAAGCAAGGATGGTTGACTATCTAAATGCTACCGTAAGGATGCTTATGAAATTGCAACTAGATGGTAAAAATCAATTTGCAACAAACACGATTAGATTTATTGATAGTACTCTTGTTGCAATGGAATCTCAGCTAAAAGAGACAGGTAACGAATTAAAGTCTTTTCAAAAAGACAAAAATATTTACGAAATAGAAGATGGAGGGTCTAAAGTTTCAGAGAAAATAATGAGTTTTGATGCTGAAAAGGATCAAGTAGCTAGAAAAATTGCTTATTATAACTCTTTAAAAGCATATCTAAATAGTAGCGTTGATTATTCTAGATTACCTGCCCCTTCTGTTGCTGGAATTGAAGATCCTAACGTTGTTGCTAATGTTTCCAGACTTATAGCCCTTTCTACTCAAAGATCTGAGATGGCTTATGCTGTAAAAAGTGAAAAAATATTTAAAGATTTTGATAATCAAATGGCCGCGGTAAAAAATGTTCTTCAAGAGAATATTGTTACAGCAAAGTCTTCTTTAGTTTATGATTTATCTTTGCTAAATGCTAAAATTGGCCAAGCAGAAAGCACTGTTAAAAAACTTCCTGCTGAACAACAAGAATTACTGAAGATTAAAAGAAAATATGATTTGAACGATAATATCTATACAGAATTCCTTCAAAAGAGAAATGAAGCAGAAATTGTAAGAGCGTCTAATCTATCAGATATTCATTTTATTGATCCTGCAAAAGATATTGGCGGAGGTCTAATTGGGCCAAAGACTTCTGTAAACTATGTAATGGCTTTGTTCTTAGGGATTTTAATTCCTTTGTTGTTTGTTTTGTTAATCTTCTTTATTAATAATTCAATTCAGAATGGTGATGATATTAGTAAACTAACTCAGATTCCATTACTTGGAGTAGTGGGTATTAATAAAGACTCAGGAAGCTTAGCGGTTTTTGATAAGCCAAAATCTGCTCTTTCAGAATCATTTAGGGGCTTACGTTCTTCCCTTCAGTTTTTATATAAAAAGCAAAAAGTTGACGGATCCAAAACCTTGATGATTACTTCTTCAATTAGTGGAGAGGGAAAAACATTCTGTTCTATAAATATTGCTACAGTTTTTGCTTTAAGCGAGAAAAAAACAGTAATAGTTGGTCTGGATTTAAGAAAACCAAGATTGGCAGATGAATTTCAATTAAAATCATCTCTAGGAGTGGTCAATTATTTAATAAGACAAAATAATTTAGAAGAAATTACTAATGAGACACCAATTCCTAATTTAGATATAATACTTTCAGGACCAATCCCTCCAAATCCTTCTGAGTTAATTTTAAGTGATGCAATGAAAGAATTGATTGATGAACTGAAGCAGAAATATGATTATATAGTTTTGGATACTCCGCCAGTTGGTTTAGTTGCAGATTCGTTAGAATTAGTTCAGTTTGCAGATGTAATATTGTACATTGTAAGACAAAATTATACTAAGAAAGATATGATCACGTTGTTGAATACTAGGATTAAACGTGGAGAGTTGAGCAACGTGAGTATTGTGCTAAATGGTTATGAAAATAAAGCAAAATATGGTAGTGGTTATGGATATGGCTACGGCTACGGTGCTTATTCAAATGGCTATCATGATGAGGAGGTTAAAGATGGATTTTGGAAAGCATTTTTAAACCGAATTAGAAAAAAATAAACTTGATAAATGGAAAGCAGGGTAAAGAATACAATTTTGATTACTGGGGGAGCTGGATTTATAGGTTCAAATTTGACTGAGTATTTTTTAGGCTTAGGTTATAAAGTCGTTTGTTTGGATAATTTTTCTACAGGCCATCGATATAATTTAAAAGATTTTTTAAATAATCCTGATTTTAAGTTAATTGAAGGCGATATTCGAAATTTAACTGATTGTAAATTAGCTGTTGAAAGAGTAGATTGTATTTTACATCAAGCGGCTTTAGGTTCTGTTCCTAGATCGATAAAAGATCCAATTACGACTAATGATGTAAATGTTTCGGGTTTTTTAAATATGCTTACAGCAGCACGCGATGCTAAAGTAAAACGATTTGTTTATGCAGCGAGTTCTTCTACTTATGGAGATTCTCAAGGATTGCCAAAAGTAGAGGATGTTATAGGAAAACCATTGTCTCCTTATGCAATTACAAAATATGTGAATGAACTTTATGCTGAAATTTTTAGCAAGACATACGGATTAGAAACAATCGGACTTCGTTATTTTAATGTTTTTGGAAGAAAGCAAGACCCTAATGGAGCTTATGCAGCTGTAATTCCAAAGTTTGTAAAGCAATTTATGAACCACGAAAGCCCAATAATTAATGGAGACGGAAATTATTCTCGTGATTTTACATATATAGATAATGTCATTCAAATGAATGAGTTGGCTATGACTTGTCAGAATCCCGAAGCAATTAACACTGTTTATAATACGGCATTTGGAGACAGAAATACATTAAATGACTTAGTCGGATATTTAAAAGAATATTTATCAGACTTTGATCCAGAAATTAAGAATGTTCCAGTTATTTATGGCGAAAATAGGGTAGGAGACATTCCGCATTCTCTAGCAAGTATCGAAAAGGCAAAAAGAAATCTGGGTTATAATCCAAAGTATTCTTTGCAAGACGGATTAAAAGAAGCTGTCGAATGGTATTGGAATAATTTAAAATAAATTTAAGATCAAAATAAAATAGATCAAATGAAAATTACAAAAATTTGCTGCATTGGTGCAGGATATGTTGGAGGGCCAACAATGGCAGTTATTGCTCAAAAATGTCCCCATATTCAGGTTACAGTTGTTGATTTAAATGAACAAAGAATCGCAGATTGGAATGATCCGAATCCTGAAAATATTCCGATATATGAACCTGGACTTTCTGAAATTGTAGCAGAAGCAAGGGGGAGAAATTTATTTTTTTCTACTGATGTAGATAAAGCAATAGATGAAGCTCAAATGATATTTATTTCTGTAAATACACCAACCAAGACTTATGGAAAAGGAAAAGGAATGGCAGCAGATTTAAAATATATCGAATTATGTGCTAGACAAATTGCAAGGGTTGCAAAACAAAATAAAATTGTAGTCGAGAAGTCGACTTTGCCAGTGAGAACTGCTGAAGCAATTAAAAGTATATTGGATAATACCGGAAATGGTGTTCAATTTCAAATTTTATCTAATCCAGAGTTTTTAGCAGAAGGAACTGCAGTTACAGATTTGTTAAACCCGGATCGAATTTTGATTGGTGGAGATACAACTCAAGAAGGAGAAGAAGCGATTAATTCATTAGTAGAAGTTTATTCGAATTGGGTAAGCAAAGATCGAATTTTGACAACAAATGTTTGGTCGTCAGAATTATCTAAACTAACCGCAAATGCATTTTTAGCACAACGTATTTCTTCAATAAATGCGATGTCGGAACTTTGCGAGAAAACGGGAGCAAATGTAAATGAGGTAGCTAAAGCGATCGGTATGGATAGTAGAATTGGTTCTAAATTTTTGAAAGCTTCTGTAGGATTTGGAGGTTCTTGTTTCCAAAAAGACATATTGAATTTAGTATATATCGCAAAATCATACGGATTAAATGAGGTTGCGGATTATTGGGAGCAAGTTATTATTATGAATGATCATCAAAAAAGAAGATTTTCTAATAAAATAGTTCAGACTTTATATAATACAGTAGCCGACAAAAAAATTACTTTCTTGGGTTGGGCTTTTAAAAAAGACACAAATGATACAAGAGAGTCTGCAGCTATTTATGTTGCTGATGATTTAATAAATGAACAAGCCAAAATCTCAGTTTTTGATCCGAAGGTTTCTAAAACTAAAATGCTAAATGACTTAGATTATCTAGAAACGAGAGCAAGTAAAAGTAATCTTGATGCACTAAGTGTTTTTAATAATGCTTACGAGGCATGTAAAGACGCACATGCGATTGCAATCTTAACAGAATGGGATGAGTTTACAACTTACGATTGGAAAAGGATTTATGATTCTATGCATAAGCCAGCTTTTATATTTGATGGAAGAAATATTTTAAATGCCAAACAATTAGAATCAATCGGATTCGTTTATAATGGTATTGGAGCATAAATTGGTTTTGTATTTGTAGAGTTAAAATGGAGTTGAATATGTTGCTTCATCCTAAATAAAAAGAAAATGAATTGGTACGTTGTTTATACAAAACCGAAATGGGAAAAGAAAGTAGCAGATAAGCTTAATCAGCTTGGAATAGAATGCTATTGTCCATTGATTACTCAAATAAAGCAGTGGTCAGATCGCAAGAAGAAAATTGAAACGCCTCTTTTTAATTCCTACGTTTTTGTCCAGTTACCTGATTCAGATCGTAATTTAGTTTTTCAAGCGCAAGGAGTAGTTAGGTATTTGTTTTGGTTAGGAAAGCCAGCAATTGTAAAAGATCAAGAAATTGAAATTATTAAGACAAGTTTAAAATCTCCAAATCTAAAGGATGTTTCAGTTTCTAGTATTCAGGTTGGAGATAAAATTAAATTAGAATCGGGAGCATTTAGCAATCAAAGTGGAGTTGTTCAAGAGGTTTCTAATAATTATTATGTATTAGTATTAGAAGCTTTGGGTTGTACATTAAAGATAAAATATAAGTAATTGTAGATTTTAAAGTAATTCAAACAGGAGAAAAAGTCTTTGAAAGAAATATTTTCTTCTGTTTTTTTATAAAGGATTTATTTACAGTCTGATTAGTAGACTGTTGTAAGGGTTTAGTTTTTTTGCGCTTAACAGTTTTTTGAGTATTACGGGAAACCGTATTGAATAACTAGAGTTATTGTACTATATTTGCGCGAAAATCATTATTTTAGGTATCTGAGTCAGAGTTATGTGACTGAGAACGGCGAAGCCGTGAATTGTAGTGACCAGATTAAATTAAAAAATATGAAGTTGGAAAATAATGTAAAGATTGCGGTTATAGGTTTAGGTTATGTAGGATTACCTTTAGCTCGATTATTTGCTACAAAGTATCCAGTTGTTGGTTTTGATATAAATGAATCGAGAGTTAATTCTTTAAAATCTGGAACAGATACTACTTTAGAAGTAGAGGATGATGTTTTACAAAGTGTTTTAATAGATAAACCAAATGAGAAAGGGTTATATTGTACTACCTCTATAAATGATATTGCTGAGTGTAACTATTATATAGTGACAGTCCCTACACCAGTAGACAAAAATAATAGGCCAGATTTAACGCCTCTTTATAAATCTAGTGAAACCGTTGGTAAAGTTTTAAAAAGAGGAGATATAGTTATTTACGAATCTACGGTTTATCCCGGAGTGACAGAAGAACAATGTGTGCCAGTTTTAGAGCAGGTTTCAGGATTGAAATTTAATGAAGATTTTTTTGCAGGATATTCACCAGAAAGAATTAATCCAGGTGATAAAGAGCATACAGTTGAAAAAATTTTAAAAGTAACATCAGGATCAACACCAGAAATAGGTTTAAAAGTTGATGCTTTATATAATTCTGTAATTACTGCAGGAACCCATTTAGCTCCAACAATAAAAGTAGCGGAAGCAGCGAAAGTTATTGAGAACTCTCAACGAGACATTAACATTGCTTTTGTTAACGAATTAGCTAAGATATTCAACTTAATGAATATCGATACTCAAGAAGTATTAGAAGCTGCATCTACAAAATGGAATTTTTTGCCATTTAAACCAGGTCTTGTTGGCGGACATTGTATTGGTGTAGATCCTTACTACTTAGCACAAAGAGCACAGGAGTTTGGTTATCACCCTGAAATAATTTTGGCAGGAAGACGTTTGAATGATAGCATGGGTGAATATGTAGCTTCGCAAATAGTGAAGTTAATGATTAAAAAAGGGATTTCGGTTAATGGAGCTGAGTTGTTAATGCTTGGTATTACTTTCAAAGAGAATTGTCCAGACGTAAGAAATACTAAAATTGTGGATGTTGTTAAGGCTTTAAAGGAATATGGAATTTTAGTTACCATATTTGATCCCCTTGCAAATGCACATGATGTAATAAAAGAATATAATTTAGTAACATTAGACTCTATTCCAAACAATAAATTTGATGCAATAGTTCTTGGAGTTTCACATGCTGAATTTTTAGAATTAGATTTTGCTAAATTGCAAAAATCAAATAGTTTATTGTATGATGTAAAAGGAGTTTTAGGGGCAATAGCTGATAATAGATTATAGCGCTAAAAAACCTTTTTTATTTTTAGAGAAAATGGAAACAAATAATTCAATAATACATGTGGTTTTAACAGGAGGAGTAGGCAGTAGATTATGGCCTCTTTCCCGCAAAAGCCAACCTAAACAATATTTAGAAATATTTGAAGGTAAATCTTTATTTGAAATGACTGTAGAACGTAACAGTCATTTAGCGGATAAGGTAATTGTAGTAGGAAATATAGACAATCATCATTTAAGTGGAAAGGTGATGAATAAAACTCAAACTTCTTATACTAACATTGTAGAAGCAACACCTCGAAATACGGCTGCTGCAATTGCTTTTGCAGCTTTTGCTTCAAAACCAGACGATATATTAATTGTTACTCCTTCTGATCATATAATTGATAAAATAGAAGATTACGATAATGCAATTAATGAGGCAATTTCTAAAGCAAAAGAAGGTTTCATAGTCACTTTTGGAATTATCCCAACAAAACCAGAAACAGGTTATGGGTATATTGAATCTAAAGGAGATAAAGTATTGTCATTTCGAGAAAAGCCAAATGAAACTACAGCCAAAGAGTTTATTGCAAGAGGAAATTTTTTATGGAATAGCGGTATGTTTTGCTTTAAAGCAAATGTACTTTTAGAGGAGTTAAAACAATTTCAACCAGATATTTATGAAAAATCTAAAATAGCTTGGGAGGCTTCTGATGAAGGGTTTTTAGATTTAGGATTATCTTTACAAATTCCATCAATAAGCGTTGATTATGCTGTGATGGAAAGAAGTAAAAAGATTAAGGTAGTTCCAGCATCTTTTTCTTGGTCAGATTTAGGTTCTTTTGAATCGGTATACGAATATTTAGTTTCAAAAGGGCATCCCGTAGATTCTAATGGTAATATGGTAATAGGTTGTGACAGTCATACAACTTTTTTAGGCTTAAGAAATACTATTTATGTACATACAGACACGGCAAATTTGATTTTACAAAAAGAAAATTCGCAAGATGTAAAAGATATATATAACGAATTGGAAAAACAAAATTCAGATTTATTAAATTAATAAGAGCATTTAAAAATGAAAAAAATTCTAATAACTGGTGGAGCTGGTTTTATTGGTTCTCATGTAGTAAGACGTTTTGTAAATAAATATCCACAATACGAGATTTTTAATTTAGACGCTTTGACATATGCAGGAAATCTGGAAAATATAAAAGACATTGAAAATAATTCAAATTATACCTTTGTAAAAGGAGACATTGTTGATGAGACTTTTATAAATGATCTTTTTAGACTCCACAAATTCGACGGAGTTTTACATTTAGCAGCAGAATCTCATGTTGATCGTTCAATTGAAGATCCATTAGCATTTGTTAAAACAAATGTAATAGGAACAATGAATTTATTAAACGCAGCTAAAAATCAATGGAAAGGTAATTTTGAAGGGAAAAGATTTTATCATATAAGTACTGATGAAGTTTACGGTTCCTTAGGTTCTACAGGATTATTTACGGAAGATACTCCTTACGATCCAAATTCTCCATACTCGGCTTCAAAAGCAAGTTCTGACCATTTTGTTAGAGCTTATGGAGAAACTTACGGACTTCCATATGTTTTAACTAATTGTTCAAACAATTATGGATCATATCACTTTCCTGAAAAACTTATTCCTCTTTTTATTAATAATATTATAAATAATAAGCCATTGCCTGTTTATGGAGATGGAAATTACACGCGTGATTGGCTTTTTGTTGAAGATCATGCTATTGCAATAGACTTAGTTTTTCATGAAGGAAAAAATCATGAAACATATAATATAGGAGGTTTTAACGAATGGAAAAATATTGATCTGGTTAAGTTACTATGTAAAATAATGGATAGAAAATTAGGGCGAGTTGAAGGTGCTTGTGAAGAATTAATTACATACGTAAAAGATCGACCAGGTCATGATTTACGTTATGCTATCGATGCCTCAAAAATTAATAAAGAATTAGGATGGAAGCCTTCAGTAACTTTTGAAGAAGGATTACAAAAGACTATAAATTGGTATCTGAATAACCAAGAATGGCTTCAAAGTGTTACTTCAGGATCTTATAAGGATTATTATCAAAAACAATACTCATAAAAGAAGATACTTAAACAATAAATTTCTCTTTTAAATAATTTTCTCATAAACATGAAAAAAATAATATACGTTCTTGCTCTATTTTTTACTCTATTAATGTCTTTTAATGTAAATGCCCAAGATATTATAAAATCTAAAGATCTTAGTACTGTCAAAGTGGATTATTTGTCAGATGATGAAATTGCAAAAATTGTTTCTCAATTAAAAAGTAATAAAACAACAATTAATGATGTTGAGTCGATGGCTTTATCAAAGGGTATGAGTCAAGCGGAATTTGATAAGTTAAGAGCTCGTGTTAATGAATACGAAAGAAGGAATACTTCAGATAAGGATAAAGATAAAACTAAAAAGGATCAGGATAAATCAAAAAAGACTGATAAGGACTCAGAGTTTGGAAGAAAACAAGAAAAAATAAAAAACGAGAAAATAAAAGACTCTTTAAATGCTTTAATTTTTGGATCAGAATTATTTGATAATCCTACATTAAATTTTGAACCAGATTTAAATTTAGCTACTCCTATGAACTATGTTTTAGGTCCTGGTGATGAACTACAAATAAGTGTGTATGGTGTTCAAGAATATAATGCCAATGTACCAGTTAGTGTTGAAGGGAAAGTTAATATTGATTACGTAGGACAAATATCAGTTTCAGGGATGTCTATTGAGGCAGCTACGCAAAAAATAAAAGCTGCTGTTGCAAGAGTTTATAGTACTGTTCGTTCTGGACAATCTCAGGTGAGCATTAGTTTAGGAAAAATACGTACTATAAAAGTAACAATTGTTGGAGGCAAACAACCTGGTAACTATTCAATATCTTCTTTAGCAACTGTTTATAATGCTTTACACTTAGCTGGAGGACCAGGAAAGAATGGAAGTTATAGAAATATTGAATTAATACGAAACAATAAAGTATACAAGAATATTGATATCTATAGGTTTTTAGTTAAGGGAGATCAGTCAGATAATGTTGCTTTAAAGGAAAATGATGTAATTCGAATTCCTGCTTACAGTCAGAGGGTAACAGTTGAAGGTGAAGTAAAGAGACCAGGAATCTTTGAAATGAAAAAAGGAGAAAAATTTTCTGATTTGTTAAACTTTGCATCAGGTTTCAACGAATTTGCTTATACGGCTTCAGTAAATGTATTACAAAAAACAGGAAAAGAATTTAAAGTTCATGATATAAACGAAAGTGAATACAATTCTTATCAGCCACAATCGGGAGATGTTTTCAGGGTTACAAAGATTTTAAATCGTTTTGAAAATCGTATTAAGATTGAAGGTGCTGTTTTTAGACCAGATTATTATTCTTTTACAGAGGGAATGAGAATTTCAGATTTGGTGATAAGAGCTGAAGGGCTAAAAGAAGATGCTTATAGTAAAAGAGCAAGAGTCATTCGTTTAAAAACAGATTTAACAACGGAAATTGTTAATGTTGATTTAGGGGCTGCTTTGTCAGGTGATTTGAATGCTGATATTGAATTAAAAAGAGAAGATATAGTTACAGTATATTCTATTTTAGACTTTAGGGAAGAATATAAAGTAACTATAGATGGAGAAGTGAAAAATCCAGGCGAATACGAATATTTTGAAAATCTTACGTTAAACGACTTAGTTGTTCAGGTTGGAGGATTAACAGGTTCAGCTTCTAAGAGAGTTGAAATTGCTAGAATGATTAAATCCGATGCTATTGATGATGCAGATCCTAAACGAATAGAATTAGTTGAACTGGAAATTACCGCAGATAATAATGAGCAAGTAAAGAATTTTGTTTTAAAACCTTTTGATGTTATTAATATTCGACGAATGGCAGTTTATGAAAAACCAGAAATGGTTAAAGTAAGCGGAGCTGTTACTTATCCAGGAAAATATGTTTTAGCAAATAAAAAGGAAAGAGTTTATAATGTAGTGATGAGAGCTGGTGGATTAACATCTATTGCTAATTTAGATGGAATGAAAATCAAACGGCCAATTAAAGAAGAACAAATAGAGCAATTGGAAAGTATTAATCTTAATTTAGATAAGAAAACTATTTCAGAAGACGAATCTAAGTCTAATTTAATGGAAAAAGATACGCTTAAATCTAAGTTGTCGAAAAAACTTCGAGATGAATTAAAATATACTACTATCCCTGTTAATTGGGAAAAAATTGTAAAAGATAAAAACCACTATTCTAATGTTACTTTATTTCCTGGAGATGAGATTGAAGTCGCTGTATATAACGAAGGAGTAAAAGTTACTGGTAATGTGTTGTTGACTTCTGAAATTCCATATAGAAGTGGTAAAGGATTCAAATATTATATTAATTCTGTTGGAGGTGTAGATAATAAAGGATGGAAGAGAAAAGCTTACATAATCTATCCAAATGGGAAAGCTGCTGTAACTAGCTCATTTTTATTCTTTAGATCTTATCCTAAAGTTGAACCAGATTCGCAAATAGTTGTGCCTGAAAAACCTGAAAGGAAAAAGATGAGTGCAGGAGAATGGGTCGGAATGGGAAGTGTTTTGGCTAGTTTAGCCTTGTTAATTGTTACGGCTTTTAAATAAATTAATTTAATGGATAAAAGAGTTGTTGAAAACGATGAAATATCGTTAAACGAATTAATGCAAAAAGCAAAGGAATACTATTCATATTTGCTTTCAAAGTGGAAAATAATCTTATTAGCTGGGATACTTGGTGGATGTTTGGGGCTAGCTTATGCGATTACGAAGAAAGTGGTATATACTGCTACCTTAACTTTTGCTGTTGAAGATGAAAAGAGTGGAGGATTAGGTGGAGGTGCATTAGGCTTAGCCAGCTCTTTTGGGTTAGATTTAGGAGGCGGAGGCGGTGGAATTTTTACTGGTTCAAACTTAACTGAATTGTTTAAATCGAGATCAATGGTGGAAAAAACACTATTAACCCCGGTTACCATTAATGGAAAAGTGATATCATTAGCAGAAATGTATATCGAGAATAATGATTGGAGAAAAAGATGGAATGACAATTCTAAATTTAAGAATATACAGTTTTTACCTGATACTAAACGCCAATTCTTCACACGCACGCATGATAGTATTTTGGGAGTAATCTATCAAAAGTTATCACAAAATTCTTTGGCAGTGGCTCAAAAAGATAAAAAAATAGCAATTATTTCTATGGATGTAACCTCTAATAATGAATTGTTTTCTCTTTATTTTTGTGAAGCTCTTGCTAAACAAGTGGGTAAATTCTATGTTGATACAAAAAGTAAAAAAGCACGTATGAATATGGAAATTCTTAAACGGCAAACGGATTCTATTCGAAGTGAATTAAATAGTGCCATTACAGGTGTTGCAATTGCCAACGACAATACATTTATGTTAAATCCCGCTCTCAATGTACGTCGTACACCTTCCGCTAGAAGACAAGTTGATGTACAAGCAAATACTGCTATTCTAACGGAATTAGTTAAACAAACTGAATTAGCTAAAGTTACTTTACGAAAAGAAACTCCTTTAATACAAGTAATTGATCGCCCAATTTTGCCTTTGCCTAACGAGCGTTTTAGTAAATTAAAAGGCTTAGCTATTGGTGGATTAATTGCGGGTTTTTTAACGCTTTTTGGATTGATTATAAAGCGATTATTGTTGTAATTATCTTTTAATTGCATACATGTCTTTTTGAAAAGATTTCAAAGAGTATCTAAATTAATTACTTCACACAAATATATATAATATGAATCTCGAAAATAAAACAATATTAATAACAGGAGGAACAGGTTCCTTAGGTAAAGCTCTTACCTATCATATCTTTAAAAATCATCCAAATATAAAGAAACTAATTATTTTGTCAAGAGATGAACAAAAACAGTTTCAAATGGCTCAAGAATTTCCAGAAAATCAGTTCCCACAAATTCGGTTCTTTCTTGGAGATGTTAGAGATGAACAAAGATTAGTTCGTGCATTTCAAGGAGTAGATATTGTAATACATGCAGCTGCAATGAAGCATGTGCATTTGGCGGAATACAATCCTGACGAATGTATAAAAACAAATATAGGAGGTGCACAAAATGTTATTCATGCCGCTCTTCAAACAAGTGTAAGTAATGTAGTTGCTTTATCAACTGACAAGGCGTGTGCACCAATCAACTTATACGGCGCCACTAAATTGACATCGGATAAATTATTTGTTGCCGCTAATAATATAAAGGGAACAAATCCTATTAAATTTTCTGTTGTGCGATATGGGAATGTTATGGGGTCTAATGGTTCTGTCATTCCTTTCTTTATAAAAAAGAGGCGAGAAGGAAGACTACCAATAACAGACGCTTCCATGACACGTTTTAATATTTCATTGCAAGGTGGAGTTGATATGGTGATGCATGCAATGGAAAATGCTTGGGGAGGAGAAATCTTTATACCTAAAATACCTTCTTATAATATAACGGATGTTGCAGAAGCTATTGCTCCCGAGTGTAAACTAGAAATTGTGGGTATTAGACCTGGAGAAAAAATTCATGAAGAAATGATTACATCATCAGATTCATATAATACTTATGATTTGGGAAGGTACTATACAATTTTGCCAGCAATACCAAATTTTAATTTAGAAGATTTTATAACCGCCTTTAATGCGGTAAAAGTAGAAGAAGGTTTTACATATAACTCGGGTGATAACGATGAATGGGAGACTGTTGCTAGTTTGAGAGAGTTAATTAAAGAACATGTAGATTCAAATTTTTAATAGATGACTAATAAAGTTATACCATACGGTCGACAAAATATAACACAAGAAGATATAGATGCAGTGATTTGTGCATTACAATCTGACTACCTAACACAGGGACCAAAAATAGTTGAATTTGAAAATGCTTTTTCTGATTATATTGGAGTAAAATACTCAGTTGCTGTATCAAATGGTACAGCTGCATTGCATTTATGTGCTTTGGCACTTGGTATCCAAGAGGGTGATAAGGTGATTACATCCCCTATTACTTTTGCAGCATCTGCTAATTGTGTAAAATATTGTGGTGGAGATGTTGTTTTTGCGGACATTGATCCTACCACATATCTTCTTGATATAAATAATGTAAGAAGCCTTTTAGAGAAATCTCCAAAAGGAACATATAAAGGTATAATACCAGTAGATTTTGCGGGTCGAAGTGTTGATTTAGAAGCTTTTAGGGAGTTGGCAAATGAATACGGTTTATGGATTATTGAAGATGCATGCCATGCACCTGGGGGATATTTTTTAGATACTAATAAAAAAGGACAAAATTGCGGAAATGGTAATTTTGCAGATTTATCTATTTTTTCTTTTCATCCCGTTAAGCATATCGCATGTGGCGAAGGTGGCATGATAACAACCAATGATGAAGCTTTATACAATAAACTATTGATGTTGCGTACACATGGCATTACAAAAAATGATTCATTATATCATAATAGTACTGATTTTGCAAACGGCACTTTAGGATCAGAAAAATATCCAAATTGGTATATGGAAATGCAGACTTTAGGATACAATTATAGAATAACAGATTTTCAGGCAGCACTAGGCACGAGCCAATTGAAAAGAGCTGATGAAGGTATTGTCAAAAGAAGGGAAATTGCAAAAACTTACGATAACGCATTTAAAGGAAAAGGATATATCAAAGGACAATCAGGGGTTGTTGAAGGGCATGCTTATCATCTATATGTTATTGAAGTTGAAAATCGCTTAGGACTTTATAATTACTTAAAAGAGAATAATATTTTTGCTCAAATTCATTATATACCTTGTCATTTGATGCCTTATTATAAACAGTTTGGTTGGAAAGAAGGTGATATGCCGAATGCAGAGGAATATTATAAAAATTGTTTAAGTCTTCCAATGTTTCCTACTTTAAGGAGTGAAGAGCAAAATTTTGTAATTGAAAAAGTTAATGATTTCTACAAAAAATAGAGTTTTTTTTCGCGCAGACGGAGATAGTACAATAGGTTTAGGACATCTTATGAGATGTGTGGCATTATCTCAAATCTTAGAAAATGAATTTGATTGTTTTTTTGTTATTTTCTGTCCATCAGAAGAAATTAGTTTGATATTACTGCAATATGGAGAAGTGGTCTCTTTATTAGAGTCTAATAAATCAGAAGAATTAATAGAATTTGGCAAGTTTTTAAATAAAAGTGATATTGTAGTTTTCGATGGCTATTTGTTTAATGAAGAATATATTACTACTATACAAAATGAAGTAAAAGCGATTGTTCAGATAGATGATTTTGCAAAGGGGTACTTTCACTCAGATTTAGTCTTAAATCATGCCAATAAATATTTAATTGATAAATACGATGTAAGTCCAAATACAAAGGTATTGTGTGGTCCAGATTATTTAATTCTTAGGGAGGAATTTTTGCAGAAAGCAGCAACTGAGCATAAAGAAAAATTAAAAGTTGATACGGCTTTTATTTGTATGGGAGGGGCAGACCCAACAAACATTACATTAAAGGTTCTGGAGAGCTTTATTCAGACAGATTTTATTAAAAATATAATTGTAGTTACAGGCGCAGCTTATGTGTGGGATGATAAACTAAAAACATTTATTGCACAAAACTCTCAAGTAAACATTACAAATTATAGCAACATTAATGCTTTAGATATGATCGAATTAATTAGTAAAGCAGAAATATGTGTATGTCCATCAAGTTCTATTGCATTGGAAGTTTGTTGTGTTAAATCTGGTTTGCTTACTGGAATTACAGTTGATAACCAAAAATTAATTCATGAACAATTAGTTGAAGGAAATTATGCCGAAACAATTGATGACTTTAATACGGTCAGCGTTAATGGTATTGTTTCGAAACTAAAAAAGATGAATGATTTAACATTTATAAATAACTTGATCAAAAATCAGTCAATATTTGCAGATGGAAAATCAGGCGAGAGAATTCTAGATGAATTTAAAAAACTAGGGAATGCTAAAATTTAGAAAAGCAACTATCGATGATGTAGAGTTATTTTTTAATTGGGCAAATGATCCTTTAGTTCGTAATAATTCATATCAAAAGGAAATGATTATTTATGAAAATCATGTGAACTGGTTTAGCAATCAAATTAATAGTGATACTAATTATCTTTATGTTTTTTTAAACGAATCAAATTTACCAGTTGGCCAAGTTAGAATAAATAAAAGTGGGAAAGATAATGCAATAATTGGACTAATGATTGATGCTAAATTTAGAGGAAATGGATTTGCGAAAGAAATGATTGCAAAGGCATCTGACGATTTTTTATCTCTTAATAGTTCATTCACGATATTAGCCTATATTTTTAAAATAAATAAATCTTCGATTAATAGTTTTATAAATGCTAATTATAAGCTTTTAAAAGAGGAAATAGTAAGTGAAATTCCTAGTTTTATTTTATATAAAAACAAACAATGAAAAATGACATTAAAATTGGTGATATTACAATTGGTAATAGTCACAAACCTTTTATAATTGCAGAAATGAGTGGTAATCATAACCAGTCATTAGAAAAAGCGCTTGAAATTATTGACGCAGCCGCAGCAACTGGTGCGCATGCTATCAAATTACAAACATATACTGCTGATACTCTAACAATAGACGTGTCTCATGATGAATTTTCTATCAAGGATCCAAATTCATTATGGAAAGATAGAAACCTTTATGAACTGTATCAAGAGGCTTACACTCCTTGGGAATGGCATAAAGCATTGTTTGATCGTGCAAAAGAAAAAGGGATGTTATGTTTTAGTACTCCATTTGATGATACTTCTGTTGATTTTTTAGAAGAATTAGGAGTCGAAGTTTATAAAATAGCTTCATTTGAAAACAATCATCTTCCTTTACTAAAAAAAGTTGCACAAACTGGTAAACCTGTAATTATGTCTACTGGAATTTCGACACTTGCAGATATAGAAATTGCAGTAAAAACACTAAGAGAAAATGGCTGTAAGGATCTTGTCTTATTAAAGTGTACAAGTACATACCCTGCTACTCCAGAAAATACTAATATTAGTACAATCCCACATATGTCAGCTTTATTTGATTGTCATGTAGGTTTATCAGATCATACATTAGGGGTAGGTGTCGCAGTGAGCAGTGTCGCTTTGGGGGCGCGTGTTATTGAGAAACATTTTACTATTGACAGATCAGAAGGTGGTGTTGATTCAGCTTTTTCTTTGGAACCTGCTGAGTTTAAAATGCTAGTCGAAGAATCAGAAAGAGCATTTTTGTCAATTGGCAAAGTTACCTACGGTATTATGGATGCTGAGCAAAAAAGTAAAATGTTCAAACGTTCAATTTATATTGTTAAAGATATGGAGGAGGGGGATGTTTTTACAGAGGAAAACATTCGTATAATTAGACCAGGGTTGGGAATTGCACCAAAGTATCTCGAAATAGTATTAGGAAAAAAAATAAACAAATCTGTAAAAAGAGGTACAGCTTTAAGTTTTGATTTAATTTAGTACTTGATATATGAAAAAATGCCTAGCAATTATTACTGCACGTGGAGGAAGTAAAAGAATTCCTCGAAAAAATATTAAGAATTTCTTAGGGAGCCCTATCATTAAGTATTCCATAGACGCGGCTTTAAACGCAGGATGTTTTACTGAAGTTATGGTTTCAACTGATGACGAAGAGATAGCATCGTTAGCAATATCATTAGGAGCTAAAGTACCATTTATTAGATCAAGTGAAAATTCAAATGATTTTGCTACAACAGCAGATGTAATTACAGAGGTTTTGAACATGTATAAAGAAAAAGGAGAGCATTTTGATTATGCTTGTTGCATTTATCCTACAGCTCCTTTTGTAACAGGTTTTAAACTTAATGAAGCTTATAAAATGCTGATTGAGAAAAATGCTGAAACAGTAGTACCAATTGTAAGTTTTGGTTTTCCTATTTTAAGATCATTTAAATTGGAAGCTGGGTTAATTAAAATGAATTGGCCTGAATACATTAGTACAAGATCACAAGATTTGCCTCCTGCTTATCATGATTGCGGACAGTTTTATTTCATTCAGACTGATTTATTCTTGAAGAATAAAAAGCTTTTTTCTGATAATTCATTAGGTTATGAAATGCCAGAATCTGAAGTTCAAGATATAGATACCGAAGAAGATTGGAAAGTAGCTGAAATTAAATATACATTTCTCTTAGAAAAAATAAAAAGAGAGACTAGTGTATAAGGTTTTAGTAATTGGTTGCGGCAATATTGGAGCGCAATATGATATTGATAATGACGAAATACAAACTCATGTTAAAGCTTGGCACTTAAACGACTTGACAAATGTCTATGTTTTTGACCTTAATCAAAATCTTGTACTAGAAGTTGCTAATAAGTATAAATGTCAAGTAGTAGACAATATATCTAGTGAAACTCTTTCTCAGTTTGATATCATTAGTGTTTGTACTCCAACATTTACTCATTTTGAAATTTTAGAAAATGTCTTGGCCTCAGGTGTTAAAGTAGTCATTTGTGAAAAACCAGTTTCAAATAAAGTTGAGGAAATGATTCTGCTAAAAGATATTTATAAAAAAAGCAAATCGAAAATACTTGTCAATTATATAAGAAGATTCCAGCCAGATTATTTTAATCTTAAAAATTTTGTCCAAGATGTTTTATCTGCGGAGAAATTAACAAATATTTCTATACGCTATCAAAGAGGGTTCATAAATAATTGTAGTCATGCTTTAGATTTGCTAGAATTTCTAGTGGATAAACAAATTAATTTTGATTCTATTAAAACTCATAATGCAGTTTTTGATCAATTTGATAATGATGAGACATTATCGTTAATGGCACTTTGGGATCATGTAAATATAAATATACTAGGACTTGGAAATGTATTATTCTCACATTTTGAAATAGACTTATATTTCGAGAAGCACAAAATTTTAATAAAAAATGCCGGAAATCTAATCGAGATTTACAAGACAGAGGATAAATCAACGATTCTTTTGCCTCTTATATTTCAAGAAAATATTAGCAAAAAGGATTCTTTAAAAAATTATATGGTTCCTGTAGTCGATTATGCAATTAAATTGATGAATAATCCAGAACTAAAAGATAATTTTATTAATTCGATCGACTTAAATTTAAAAATGTTAAACTACAAAAATAACTAAACAAAATATGTCAAAGTTAGCAATCAACGGAGGCAAAGCTGTAAGAACAGAGCTATTTCCTGCATATAATACAATAGGACAGCAAGAAAAGGATGCTGTAATGAAAGTTCTTGACACTGGAAACCTTTCTCAGTTTTTAGGTGCATACCATAGTGATTTCTTAGGCGGACCTACGGTAAAAGCATTTGAGGCTGCATGGGCAGAAGCATTTAATGTTAAACACGCTGTTTCGGTAAACTCAAATACTTCAGGTTTATATACTGCAATGGGTGCAATTGGGGTTCAGCCTGGAGATGAAGTGATTGTTTCTCCGTATTCAATGTCTGCAAGTGCTATTGCACCACTTTTGTATGGCGGTGTACCTGTTTTTGCAGATATAGATCCAGTTACTTTTTGTATGTCTCCAGAAAGCATTAAAGCTTGTATAACTTCTCGCACTAAGGCAATTTTAATTGTTCATATTTTTGGACATCCAGCAGAAATGGATGCTATTATGGCATTGGCTAAAGAACATAATTTATACGTTATTGAAGATTGTGCCCAAGCGCCAATGGGTAAATATAAAGGTAAAAACCTTGGAACGATTGGTGACTTAGGTGTTTTTAGTTTAAATTATCATAAGCATATTCATACAGGTGAAGGAGGAGTTATTACTTCCAATAATAGCGAACTAGTAGATAGATGTCAAATGATAAGAAACCACGCAGAAAATGTTGTAGCTCCAAAAGCTGTTAGCGATTTGACCAATATGATTGGTTTTAATTATCGTATGACAGAAATTGAATGCGCTATTGGTATTGAACAATTAAAAAAGTTGCCCCATCTTTTAGAAGAGAGACTAAAAAATGTTGCCTTTTTAAATGCGAATTTAAGCGGAATAAGTGGTTTAGAACTACAGCCGGAAGTAAAGGATGGATCTGTTCATACTTATTATGTTCATCCAATAAAATTTAACAAAGAGTTGATTGGCGTTGATAGAAATACTTTTGTTAATGCATTAAAAGCAGAACTTCCATCAGCAATTTTAAGAGAAACTGCTCCATTAATTGGAGCTGGTTATGTAATGCCAATTTATTTACAGCCAATCTATCAACAAAAAGCAGCATGGGCATTTGAGCATCATTTAGCAGATAAGAATATAAGTTATCCAAAAGGCCTATGTCCGATTACAGAACAAATGCATTTTGAAAAATTATTTACACATGAGTTTATGCGTCCAGGGATGACTAAAGACGATATGAATGATGTAGTAAATGCTTTTCATAAAGTTTTAGAGAACGTAAATGAATTGAAATAGTTGTGTTTGAAAATAAACTTAGAGGTAAAATTCTTGTAATCTTTAGTGATCCAGGTGGTGCAAAACCTTGTTTATCGATTTTTGAAGACTTCAATAAGTTAAATTTAAAAATAATATCAGATCGAAAATATTCGTTTTACAATGATTTTAAATCTACAGTTGAGGTTCTAAAAAACGACATTGAAATTAGCACCCTAATAGATGAATTTGATCCAGATGTTTTATTTACAGGAACATCCTATACTTCAGATTTGGAGAGGAAGGCCATTAGTTACGCAAAAAAAAATGGTGTTTTTACTATTTCTTTTGTTGATCATTGGACTTCAATATCTAATAGATTTTTAAATCCAGATGGATTAAACTTTCCCGATGAAATTTGGGTTTTAGACGAAAGAGCTAAACACATAGCAATTCTAGAAAAAATCGTCAAAGAGAAATTATTCATAGTAGGAAATCCATACCATATCTGGTTAAAAAAATGGAAACCGAAAGTTGAAAGAAAGGATTTCTTTAATAGTCTGAAACTAGATGAAACAAAAAAAATGATTTTGTTTGCACCAGACCCACTTTCCAATGTCAATGGAATTGAAAAGTTTGGTTTTGATGAATACATTGCTTCAAAGGAAATCGTTAAATGCGTTAAAGAAACTAATGACGATTTTAAACAGACATATCATTTTCTAATCAAAATGCATCCAAATCAATGTGTAGAAGAGTTGGCAAGAATATTTGAAGCAAATGACAATTTTACTATTTTACCTTTAGATGTTAATACTAATGAATGTATTTATTTTTCAGATATTGTAATGGGATTTTTTTCTTCATTCCTAATGGAGGCAGATGTAATGAATAAACCAATTATAAGGTTCTTAATTAATGAGCTTAAAAATGATCCTTTTTTGGGATTAAATGTAGGTGTCAAAACAAACGGTGAAAGTCTAGTTAACAACATAAAGAAGTTTAAATGAATACCGATTTTTTTTTAGAAGGAGAAAATATTTATTTGCGATTACTTAAACCAGATGATGTAAATGGAGATTATTATTTATGGTTAAATGATCCAGAGATAACAGCTTTTAATTCTCATGGAAGATTTCCAATGACAAAAGAAAAACTGTTAAGTTATATAGATCATTCAAGATCTTCAAAAAATGATTTAATATTAGCAATTGAGGATAAGATTACTCTAAAGCATATTGGAAATATTAGTCTTCAGAATATTAACTGGCTAGACAGAAATGCAGAAATCGCTTTTTTGCTTGGAAATAAATCTTTCTGGGGCAAAGGAATTATGTATGAGGCAGGAAGTATACTTATTGACCACGGCTTTAAAAATTTAAATCTTCATAGGATATATTGTGGTACTTCAAGTGAAAACTTTGGCATGCAAAAATTAGCTACAAAGTTAAAAATGAAAAAAGAAGGCCTTAGAAAAGAAGCAATATTTAAAAAAGGACAATATTATGATATTGTTGAATACGGAATTTTAGCAACAGAAATATGAAATATTGTAAAAAATGTTTACAGGTAGATACTCGTCCAGGTACAAAATTTGACGACAAAGGCGTGTGTCCTGCTTGCAACTATTTTGAAAGTCTTAAAACAGTTGATTGGGACGAAAGACGTAAAGAATTAGATGATATTGTAGCCTTTGGAAAAGCAAACGCTCAATCTGGCTATGATTGTATTATTGGTGTTAGTGGAGGTAAGGATAGTACCAGACAGGCTTTTTTTGTAAAAGATGTGCTGAAAATGAATCCACTCTTAGTGAGTTTAGGTTATCCTCCAGAACAAGTAACGCAGCGTGGTGTAGATAACGTTTCAAATATGATTGCTCATGGATTTGATTGCATTTCAATTAATCCAAGTCCCAAAGTATGGAAGAAGCTAATGAGAAAAGGTTTTTTTGAATATACAAACTGGGCAAAATCAACAGAACTTGCTTTGTTTAGTAGTGTTCCACGTTTAGCGATTGCTTATCAAATACCTCTTATTTGGTGGGGTGAAAATGCGGCATTGCAACTTGGTGATTTGAATGTAATGGGGAAAAGTGGAAGTGATGGTAATAATCTGCGTAAAATGAATACTTTAGGAGGAGGAGATATTACATGGTTGCTAAACGATGAAATAAAAAAGCAGGATATTTTACAATATAATTATCCTTCAGAAAAAGAAATGGAAGATGCAAATTTACGTATTACATTTCTTGGATATTTCTGGAAAGATTGGTCATTATTAGATAATGGTAATTTTTCAGCGCTTAGAGGATTAGACATTAGAAATGAATCGCCAAAAGATATAGGGGATCCATTAGGAATTACTTCTTTAGATGAGGACTGGGTTGGTTTGAACCAAATGATCAAGTATCTTAAGTTTGGTTTTGGTCGTATTAGCGATTACGTAAATGAAGACATCCGTTTAGGTAGAATGACACGTGATGAAGCTATTGCACTGAATAAAAAATATGACGGAGCTTGTTCGCCAAAATATATCAAGAGTTTTTGTGATTATATAGACATTACTGAAAAACAATTTTGGGAAAAAGTTGATCAATCAGTTAATAAAGATTTATTTGAAAAGGATGGCGAAAATAAATGGGTTCCAAAATTTGAAGTAGGAGTTGGCTTATGAATTTAAAACAAAACATAGTAATTGTTGATTATGGAGTTGGTAATACTAATTCTGTTTCAAACGCAATAAAATATCTTGGCTATAATAAGTTAATTATATCTGACAGTGAATCAGTAATCAAAAATGCTGACGTTCTTATATTGCCAGGCGTAGGAGCTTTTGAAGAGGCTGTAAACAATTTGAGAGCTAGAAATCTTGACTTGATTTTAAATGAGCAAGTACTTGAAAAGAAGAAACCTATTTTAGGAATTTGTGTTGGTATGCAGTTAATGGCTACTTTGTCCGAAGAAAACGGTATTCATAATGGATTAAACTGGATTGAAGGAAAAGTAAAAAAATTACAGCTTCCAAAAGAATTTGCGGTTCCTCATGTTGGTTGGAATGATGTAACTGTAAATAATGTAAAACCGATATTTGATAGAAATGCAGATAAATCTAATTTCTATTTTGATCATAGCTATTACTATGATTGTGATCCAGCTTACGTAAGTGCATATTGCGATTATCATATTAAAGTAACTGCAGCTATCCAGAAAGATAATATTTTTGGTGTTCAGTTTCATCCAGAAAAAAGCCAGACAAATGGCTTGAAGTTATTTAGAGATTTTTTTAACTCAATTTAAAATATAGTGCTAAAAAAAAGAATCGCTGCAAGTTTGATCGTAAAAGATGGAATTGTAGTTCAAAGTATTGGTTTTAAGAAGTTTTTACCTGTAGGTAAACCTGATATAGCCATTGAATTTTTAAATCAATGGGGTATAGATGAGATTATATTATTAGATATTTCGGCGACAAAAAACAATTTGGAGCCTAATTATGAAATGATAAAAAACGCAGCATTAAAATCTCACGTTCCATTAACTGTTGGAGGTGGAATTACAAATGTAGATCAAATGAGAGAGCTCATGCATTGTGGAGCTGATAAGATTGCACTTAATCATGCAGCATTAACAAATAAAGATCTTATTTCTAAAGCAGCACATATATTTGGAGATCAATGTGTAGTAGTTTCTATAGATGCTGTTAAAGAAGACGGAGAATATAAAGTTTTTGATTATATAAATCACAAAGTACTTGATATACCAGTTAATAAAATTGCTGTTGAATTTCAAAATTTAGGAGCAGGCGAAATATTAATTAACTCTGTTGATAGAGATGGATCTTATTTAGGATATGATATTGATCTAATTAACTCCGTTTGTAATGTGGTAACTGTTCCAGTAATTTGTTGTGGAGGTGCTAAAAATGCAAAAGACTTTATTAAAGTTTTTAATGAGACAAATGTTTCTGCTGCCTCTGCTGCCAATTTTTTTCATTTTGCAGAGCACAGCGTAAATATTACAAAGTCTATAGTCAAAAAAGATATGGATATTAGATTAGAAACCTATGCAGATTATAGTGATTCTAGTTATGATGAGAATTTGCGTCTTAATAAAAAAACAGATGAAGTTTTAGAGAACATGTTATTTATTAGAATAGAAAAAGATATTATATGAGATATTGTACGCGTTGTCTATATCCCGAAAATCATCCTTTAAATATTGTATTTAATGAAGATGGTGTATGCAGTGGGTGTGTTGTTCATGAAGAAAAAGATACGTTAGACTGGAATGAACGTTTAACAAAGCTTAAGAATATTTTAAAAAATTATAAAAATACTTCAAAAAATAATTATGATTGTATTATACCTGTAAGCGGAGCTCGCGATTCATTTTTTATTGTTCATACAGTTAAAAATGTTTTGGGAATGAATCCACTTTTGGTAACATATAATAAACATTATAATACTGACGTAGGTGTGAGAAATTTAGCCAAACTTCGTATGGAGTTTGATTGCGATATTATGACATTAACAGTTAATCCCGAATCAGTTAAAAAAATAACACGGGCAAGTATTCGTAAAATGGGAAGTATTTATTGGCACTGCCTAGCAGGACAAACTGTTTATCCAGTCCAGGTGGCAGTAAAGTTTAAAATTCCACTTATTATTTGGGGTGCTCATCAAGGTGTAGATCAAGTAGGTATGTTTTCTCATCTTGACGAGGTTGAAATGACTCGAAAATATAGAAAAGAACACGATTTGATGGGAGTCGAAGCAGAGGATTTTATTGGAGAATTTGACGGGATTACCGAGCAAGATATAGTACAGTATAAATATCCTGATGATAAAGAGATTGAAAGAATTGGAGTTCGAGGTATTTACTTAAACAATTTTATTAGATGGGATACTAAAGCTCAGCACGAAGAAATGATAAAATTGTATAATTACGAAAGTCATGAACAAACAAGAACATTTGATTCTTATAATGATGTTGACTGTTATAATTACTCAGACGTTCATGATTATATAAAGTTTCTAAAACATGGTTATGGCAAGGTTACAGATCATGCTTCTAGAGAAATAAGGTTGAGAAGAATGACTCGTGAGCAAGGTCTAGAAATGATTAAAAAATATGCTCTAAAAAAGCCAGAAAATTTAGAGAAATTTCTTGAATGGATCGGAATTTCATTAAATAGTTTTAATTATTTAATTGACCAACATAGAAATAAAAAAATCTGGTCAAGAAACGAGAATTGGGAGTGGGTACTTAATGAGGATTATTTACTAAATGAAAATAATATTGTAAATAGATTGTCACAGGTTGAAGAATTTTCGGATTTTATTAATACTGATGTCTACAATTCAACAGATAGTAAAAACGAATATATACTAATAGGGAAAGGCTATATTTAAGCCATTTCAAAAAAACAAATATGAATAAACAAAATGAGTAAAAAACCAATAGTTTTATTTTTTTCTCGTGATTATCAATCAGAATTTTTTCCAGTTTTGGTATCTGATGTTTATGATTCGATCCATGTCACATTAAATAAAAAAGAGAAAAGAAATGTTGAAAGTCGTGGAGGAAAGGTAGTTGGCTGTCTAGAAGAATTATATGACGATCTAAAAGAAGCAGACATTAAATTTCCCTATTTGGATCACTCGGTGGGTTCAGATAGATTTATTACAGGATATTCGACTGAGGAAAGATTGAGAATTTTAAAAAAAATTGTAACATTTTGGTCGGATATTTATGATAAGTACAATCCAGGATTTATTGTTAATGAAGTTGTAGCATTAGAAGTTTCAGAAATAATGTATATTGAAGCAAGAAAGAGAAATATCAAATATCTTGCATTTGGAGCTTTTCCTGTTAAAAAATCTTTTTATTGGCATGTTAATCCCTTCCATAGCTCTATGGCAGAAAGAATAAGTAATATTGAGCCGACAGAAGAAGATTTTAAAGACGCACAGGCTTACATTGATAAAGTTAATTCTGGACCAATAGACAATCCCTTTATTAAAGAATATAAGCTTGGAAAAGATCTTGGGAGATTAAAAATTTTATTAATTCAGCTCATTAGAAATCTTTACATCAGATTTTCAGTAAAACGTAAGATTATAAGACAGATTTGTTATGGAAGTGCAATCAACTATTTCATGAACGAAATAGGGTATTACTTTAAATATATGATTCGAAATTCTTCATATGATAAATTGTCAAGTTTAAAAAAAGAGGAAGAATGTGTATTTTATCCTTTACACTTTGAACCAGAAGCAACATTATTTTATATGTCAACATATTACGATAACCAGTTGGCGTTAGTCGAAAATATTTTGAAATGCCTACCTGAAGATCAGTTTTTAGTTATTAAAGAACATCCCGCGCAAGCAGGATTTTTAATGCAAAAGAACTGGAGAAATCTTAAAAAAAGATTTCCTAACATTAGACTTATTAAAGCTGAGGTATCATCTAAAGAGATTATTTTAAGATCAAAAGCAGTTGTTACATTAGTTAGTACAGCTGGTTTTGAGGCGGTTATATTAGGAAAGCCTGTTATTGTATTAGGTAAAATATATTTCGATGTTTTTGATGGTATTAATTATTGTTCCACTTTTGAAGAGGTTTATAAGTTATTAAGAGGATATGAACCATTTAATAAAAGTGTAAATCTGGTAACTTACTTAGCAAAATTGATTGCTATGCAAAATACAGGTAATCCTTGGCCACATGCTGAACTATATAGCGAGAAAAATGTTGAAGATGTTAGGTACGCCATTGAAAGCGAAGTAATTAAATGAAAAGTCATGTTGAAAGGTACAAATACTTAGCAGTTACTATTTTAAGCTCCTTAGTTACATTTGTAAAAAGTTATTTTTTCATGGATTTGTTATCAAAAAAGGAGTTGGGATATGTTGCCTTGTTTCAATCCATGATTTTAATTGTCAGTTTTTTTCAAATAGGTGTTATCTATGGTGGATATAGACTTATATCATTCTCATTATTGCGTCAGAAGAAAGCAAATGATATAATAATATCCTATTTATTCTTTCTTTTTTTATTTTTTTCAGCATCTATTCTAATTGTAAATTTTTTCTTTCCAATTAATTGGTTTTGGACAGCTGGTTTGGTAGTTGGATTATTATCTCTGTGGGGTAATTGGATTTCAAATATGCATATAGCATTAGGAAGGACAAATAAATTAAGCTTTATAACCTTAATAAGTATTATACTGTCCTTTACTGCAGTACCACTTCTTTATACTCATCCAATTATAGGAGCGGTCGCATTAATTGCTTTACAGCCTATTTTTTTAGTTTTATTTTCTTACATTTTAAATAAAGATTTTGGATTTAAAATTGATTTTAAAAACAAATTGTATTTTAGGCTAATCCTAAAATTAGGATTTATACCTTTTCTAACTGGAGTTATGCATTATGTCAATCTGCAAATAGAAAGATGGATTATAGGTTTCGACCTTGGAATTGCTGCTCTTGGTGAATATTATTTGGTATTTTTATATGTAAATCTTTTTGCTGTAATTCCAGCAGCATTGGGGGCTTTGAACTTTCCTAAATTCATGAAATCACTTAGTCAAAAGGATAATAAAAAGGGATTATTAGAAATATTTAAAGTTTATTTCATTGAAATAATTTTATACTTAATATTAATTGGTGTAGGCACTTTTTTTATAATGCCTAAACTGATTGAAATCTTTTTACCCGCCCATATTAATGGAGTTCAATATGTTCAAATAGTTTTTTATGGATTAGTAATTTTTACCTTGACGGATCCTATAAGCTATATAATAAATGCTAAACTTCATTACAAACAATTACTTTCTATCTATATAATCGCTTTAGCAGTTTCTATTGTGTCCTATTCCTTTTTGTACTTTAATAAATTAGGGTCATTAGTGAATTATTCATATGTCAATGTCATTTTCTATGTAACAATGTCAATGGGATACGTACTTTATTTTGTAAGGAAAGGTTCGAAAGATTTTGTTTATAAATAGGAAAAAATGTGATTTTAGTTTAGACGCTCAAGTGTTAGATATATCAATATTAGTAAATGCTATACAAAAGAATTACAAATTTTATTTTTCGATTTTTCTTCAATTTATTTTATAAAAGGAAGTTTAATAAATTTGGGAGTAAATCATTTTTATTACATCCCTTAGCAATCAATGGTATAGCAAACATCACTATTGGAAATGATGTAATAATAGAGTATAAAACTTGGTTGGCAGCTGTTCCTCATACAGGATCCGAAAAATGTGAGTTAATAATAGGTGATGGTTCACGAATAGGGCACTTTAATCATATTTATGCAACAAAATCGATTATTATTGGAAATAATGTTTTAACTGCAGATAAGGTTTATATTTCGGATAATCTTCACAATTATGAAAATATATCTTTACCAATTATGAAACAGCCAATAAAGCAAATTTCAACTGTATCTATAGGAGATGGTTCTTGGTTGGGAGAAAATGTTTGTATTATAGGCGCTAAAATCGGTAAAAATTGTGTAATCGGTGCTAATTCTGTAGTAACTAAAGACGTTCCTGATTATTGTATTGCAGTTGGTTCACCAGCGAAAATAATTAAAAGGTATTGTTTAGATACTGATAAATGGAAAAAAACTGATAGTAATGGAGCTTTTCTTCAAGTGTAAAATGAATATGAATATTTTTCGTTGTTTTCTTTTAATAATTTTAAATACTTTTTTTAGTTGTTCTTCTGACACGAGCAATTCTGATAAAGCTACAACTGGTAGAATGATTGGAGAAACGTTTGTGCTTAAAGGTAATGATAGTAATAATTTAATTAAAGAAAATGTAAGTAATCTTAAAGTTTATTCTATTGATAGTGTAAGAGTAAAGCATTTTTTTACAGAGAAAGTAGATTATATAATTGAGGGAAACAAATTGCGCAGGACAAAAAATTCTAAAATTCCAAATTTTGATGAACATGTAGTAGTTTATAATGATGATGGAACTTTTACTTTTAATTCCTTTCCAAGAAACCCTCCACTTACAATTCCGTTTCAACTTTATGCAGACTATGATTTTTCTGATTTTGATTCAATATATGGAAATTTGGATAAATCATTTTTGTCAGAAAAGTTGAAAAATAAGATTGCAAAAAGAGAGAAAATAAAAATTGGTGTAATTGGAACTTCAATAACAGCAGGGGCACATACTTTAGAGCAATTTTATCATAACTCAGACAAAGATTCCTATCCTTATTTAATAAAAAAAGCAATAGAAAAATTATACAGAAATGAGGTTGTAATAACTAATTACTCCCAAAATGGAAGTTCTATAGATTATCTTGGGGATGTTTTTCCCACTGCTTTAAAGGATAATAATGATTTAATGTTTATCGAATTTGGAATGAATGATCACATTTATTCATGGTGGAAATCAAATTTACCAAATTTTGAATTAACTATGTCTAATTCAGTAGATAGATTTAAAACTCATGGCATTGATGTAATAATGGTTGGCTTTTTTCAGCAAAATCAATCTTGGGATCTAGAATTTATAAATTCTACAATAGAATATAATCAATCATTATCTAACGTAAGTAAAAAATACAATTGCTATTTTGCAGATGTAAACAAAGAGTTTTCAAAATATAGTCAACCTAAAATAAATCAAGATTTTTGTGGGGATTTTATGCACCACCCAACTTCATTTGGACATTTGCTATATTATAAAACAATAATTCCAGCTTTTCTAAAGGAGGATGTTAACGATGGCTTTATATATAATTTGGTAAATTAGGTAGATGCAGAATTACGACTTTATTAACTAGAATTACTGGGTAACAAAATAGAAATAATTAAAATAAAAATATAACTTTTCATGCAAAATATATTAATCACAGGTGGAGCAGGATTTATAGGATCTAATTTGGCGTTAACATTGATCGAAAAAGGATATAATGTTACAGTTTTAGATAATTTATCGGAACAAATTCATGGTCAGAATGCTGAGGAAAATTCTTTTTTGTTTTCAAAAATAAAAAATAAAGTTAAGTTTATTAAAGGATGCGTTACCTCTAAGGAAGATTGGCAAAAAGCTGTTTCTAACCAAGATATTATTGTTCACTTAGCAGCAGAAACTGGAACTGGTCAATCGATGTATCAAATTGAACAATATACGAAAGTTAATGTAGGAGGTACTGCAATAATGCTCGATTTGTTAGCTAACAATCCTCATTCCATAAAAAAAGTGGTGATAGCTTCTTCCAGATCAATATATGGAGAAGGCAAATATTGGTCTGACGAGCTTGGTAGTGAAGTTTATCCTAAACATCGTACAGATGAATTTATGGTAAAGGGTGATTTTGAAGTAAAATATGATGGTTTATCACAACCTTTAAAATTATTAGCAACCGATGAAAACTCGAAAATTCATCCATCTTCTGTTTACGGAATTACAAAACAAAATCAAGAACAGATGATCATGACTGTCTGTCCAACTATTGGTATTGCTCCAGTCGCTTTTAGGTATCAGAACGTTTATGGACCAGGTCAATCTTTATCGAATCCTTACACAGGTATTTTATCAATATTTTCTACATTAATAAGAAACGGTAAGGATATTAATATATTTGAAGATGGAAAAGAATCAAGAGATTTTGTATACATTGATGATGTTGTTGATGCAACCATTCGAGGTATAGAAAAAAATGAAGCAAATTACGGGATTTTTAATGTAGGAACAGGAGAAGCTACTGATGTTATAACTGTAGCAAATGAATTAATTAAAAATTATAAAGCAGATACTAAAATTAATATTTCAGGTAATTATCGCTTGGGAGATATACGTCATAATTTTGCTGACTTGAATAAAATTAAAAACACATTAGGGTTTAGTCCTCGTTATAATTTTGAGACAGGAATAAAGAAATTCACGGAATGGGTGCTAACTCAAGATGTAATTGAAAGTAAATATGACGAATCAATTTCAGAAATGAAAGAAAAAGGTCTTTATAAATAATTATTCTTGTAAGAATGCTTTAAAATAATTAAATGAGCAATAAACAAAACGTAAAGATTGCGTTAATAGATATCTTATTTTTTCTACTTATTTTAAGTACTGGAGGTTTATTGCACCAGATTTATGGTAATATTTTAAGCCCTCTATTTTATTTTGTTTTATTGATATTTTTTGCAGTTTCTGATAAAAAATATCAGAAAAGCCTAATTAAGCAAACAATAATAATTCAAACATTTGTTATTATAGCTTTATTTTGTAATTATTATTTTGCTCCTTTTTATAATGAGCCAGTCTTTTATATCAATACTTATTTAAGGCTTTTGTCAACTCATATCTTTCTTTTTTTTTTATTAAATTACAATTACAATGTTTTAGATCAGTTATTTCGAGTCTTAAAGTTTGTAGCATTGCTATCACTGATTAACTTTTTGTTTTCTCCTATTTTTAGCGAATTGTCTTTTCTTGTATCAACTGATAGGATATTCATTCGGACATTAGGATTTATATTTAATTATGCATCTTCATTTAATGTTTTGGGGATTGATATTTACAGAAATCAAGGAATTTTTTGGGAACCAGGAATTCTTCAGATATACCTTAATGTACTGTTTTTTATTACAACCTTTGTACGTAATTCAAGTTTTTACAGATGGCTTTCTGTTTTTTTAATTATAAGTACATTCTCAACAACTGGACTACTTTTATTGGTTATTCAGATTTTAGTTTATTATCAAAAGAAGATATTTCAACTTAATTTGGGACTTAAAATTTTTATTTTAGTCTTTAGTTTACCCAGTCTAATTTATTTTTTATATCAAAATTTATTAGATAAAATATCTGGAGATTCAGTAATATCTTTTGACTTGAGGTTGTTCGACCTGTTAACAGCTTTTACTTATATAACTCATTTCCCTTTATCAGGAATAGGTCTAGATGTGAAAAATTACACGGATCAACAATCCAAAATCGCTATAACCAATATGCCTGATTTTACTTTTGACGTGTCAAGTACTGTTGGACTAAGAGGTAATACAAATTCATTATTAATGCTTGTTGTTAGTTTAGGTGTTCCAATTGCTCTCTTTTGCATTTACAGGCTATATAAGCAGAGAATAATTAATAACAAGAAGAAGTTGTTTTTCCTAATTGTTGTAATATCATGTATGTCTGAACCTTTGATTTTAGGTAACTTTTTTATGCTACTTTTTTTAAGCTCTAGCTACAAATTCGAATATTATCATGTTGGAACTGATAATAATCGATTGTTAGTTGATTGAGTTAAATAAAGTACTTTATTTCTAAAAAAATAACAAGAATCACTATCCCATATTTACATATCATTTATGCTCAAAAAAAAGAAGATATTCTTTATCGCTCCAATATTTCATGATTATCAAAATGCTATAAAATCAACTTTGGAAGATTTTGGAGCAGAAGTAGATTTTTATCCTGAAAGATCTTATGGATGGCAGTTTAAAATTATAAATAATTATTTTCATAGAAAATTAGATGAATATCAAAATAAGCATTATTTGAAAATGCTAAATGAATCATCTGAGAAAGAATATGATTATCTTTTTGTAATAAGGGGATATAAAATTTCTGAAGAATTTCTTAAAGGTTTTAGAGATAATAATCCAAATGCGACCTTAATAATGTATCAATGGGATTCACAAAAAAATAATGAATTTACACATGTGGCGCATTTATTTGATAGGGTTTATTCTTTTGATATTGTTGACTGTAAGCTATTTAATTTGGAGTATTTACGATTGTTTTACTCTCAAGATGTAAAAAGCATAATTGATGATAAATCAAAGCCCGAATATGACTTTTTCTTTATGGGATCATATTTGTATAATCGATATCAAGCAATGTTGAAATTTAATGCTTACGCTAAAGAAAACAATCTTACAATTAAATCATTTTTGTATATATCATTTACAACATTCATAAAGGAGGCAATGAGAGGAAAATTTCTTAATCCATCAAATGTTTCATTTATCAGTATGAAAAGAGAGAAATATTTAGACACTTTAAAGAAATCAAAAATTGTGATAGATGTAAGTAGTCCAACTCAAACTGGATTAGCTATGAGGGTTATTGAGACTTTGGCATCAAAGACTAAACTTCTAACAACTAATAAAAATATTGTTGAAGAGTCTTATTTTAATGAGAATATGATAAACTTTTTTGATGACTTTAATCCTCATGTAAATAAGGATTTTATGACTTCTAAAACTGAAAGTTTAGATGGATTATATTGTATTGACGAATGGCTAAAGAAAATGTTTCAAATTTCAGAATAAAGTTCCATGATATTAAAATTTCTTTAGACTAATGCGAGATTAAGTTAAGAGATTATTGTAGATGTTATTCAGCTATTAAAAAAGATTAAAAAAATGAATATAGATAACACACCTTTAGTTAGTATTGTAATACCTTTTTATAATAATGAGGACACATTATTAGATGCTGTAAAATCAGTTTATGCTCAAACTTATAGAAATTGGGAACTTATACTTCTAGATGATGGTTCGAAAGATAAAAGTTTAGAAATAGCAAAAAGCTTTAGTGGTTCTAAAGTAAGAATAGTAAGTGACGGAGTTAATAAAGGTTTGGTTTATCGATTAAATCAATCTCCATTGTTAGTTCAAAGTAACTATATCGTAAGAATGGATGCAGACGACTTAATGCATCCACAACGAATTGAAAAGCAAATGTCATTGTTTTTAAATGACGAAAAGTTAGATTTAGTTGATACAGGAGCATACTCAATAAATGAAGAAGGGGAACCTGCAGGAATTAGAGGCCTTGTGCCTATACAATATGATGAAAAATTCATCATTAATAATGCTATGCTTTTGCATGCAAGTATTATTGGAAAAAAAGAATGGTTTCTGAATAATCAATATAATGAAATCTTCGTTCGTGCTGAAGATAGGGAATTGTGGCTTAGAACATACAAGAATTCTAAATTTGCGAGAGTGAAAGAACCTTTATATATTGTTAGAGAAGGGAAAGTAAATATTAGAAATTATGTCCAAAGTGTTAAAACTGTAAGGAAAATTTTAAAAATTTATGGACCAACAATTTTTTCAAAAAAAGAACTTAAAAAAGAACTTTTTAAAACCTACCTGAAGGTTTCTGTAATAAAAGTTGCAGGATTTTTTAATATTCAGGATTATATTACGGGACGAAGAAATAACCCACTAACGGAAGAAGAACGAAATGATTTGACTAGAATAATCAGTCAAATAAGGAACTCGGTAACCCAATAAATATAAATTTTAATTAATAATCAGAACTCTTATTATTATGAAGGTTGCAATCACAGGTGCTACAGGTTTTATTGGTAAATTATTAATTAAGAAACATCTTGATTCAGGAAATGAAGTTCGTATATTATCAAGAAAGGAAAATCTTGAAATAGAAGATCTTGATAAAATTCAAGTTTTTAAAGGTGATTTAAACGATAGAGAAACATTGTTAAGTTTTGTTGATAACGTAGATGTTCTTTACCATTGTGCAGCAGAAATTAAAGATGAGTCTTTGATGTCTGTAACCAATGTTGAAGGAACAAAAAATTTAATAGATGTTTCTAAACATAAAATTAAACACTGGATCCAACTTAGTAGCACAGGAGTATATGGTCCAGTTCGTACTGGAACGATAAAAGAAGATCAGGTATATAATCCTATAAATGAATATGAAAGAACCAAACTAATCTCAGATGAATTAGTTTTAGAAGCAGGAAAAAAAGAATTTTTTGCCTATACTTTAGTAAGACCATCTAATGTTTTTGGTTATCAGATGAGCAATCAATCAATATTTCAATTAGTAAAAAGTATTGAGAAAGGACTCTATTTTTTTGTTGGTTCAAAAGGATCATCTGCCAATTATGTTCCGGTAGAAAATGTGATAGAAGTTTTATACCTAACGGCAATCAATCCTGCAAGTAAGAATCAAATTTATATTATTTCTAGTTGGACAACAATTGAAAATTTTATAGATACTATAGCAAAAGCATTAAACAAAAAAACACCAAAATTAAGAATACCAATTGGGCTTGTTAAGTTTTTAGCCAGACTAACTTCATTCATACCCAAAAATCCATTAACAGTTGCTCGTGTTGACGCACTTAGTAATAGAGCAATTTATGATACTGGAAAAGTTGAAAAAGAACTTAATTACAAACCTGTGGCAACTGTTGAAGAAACAATTGAAAAGTTAGTCCGTTTTGTAAAAAATAATAAAAAACATTTATAATATGGAGAGTAATTTTAATCGAAAGATTAAATTATTAAGGGTTGTAACACAAGCAGAAGTAGTACCTTGGCATTTAAATAATTTTATCGAGAGATCAAAAAATGATTATGAATTGTTTATTGTGGGCAACGAAGTCAGCAGATTTAAAGATCAATACCCATATGTCAATTTTATAGATAACGAAATTGTTAGAAAAACTTCTGTTTTTTATGATATAAAAGCATTAATAAAACTAATATTTATTTGTTTTAGAGTCAGACCTGAAATTATTCACTCTATAATGCCCAAAGCTGGATTGTTGGCTCCTGTAGCTGGATTGTTTTCATTTGTTCCAATTCGTATTCATACTTTTACGGGACAAGTGTGGGCAACAAAGGAGGGGTTTTCTAGAAAGTTTTATAAATTCATCGATAAATTAATTTTTAAGACGGCAACTTCTTGTCTTACAGATAGTGCATCTCAATCCAATTTCTTAGCAGATAATGGTTTTTTAGTAAAAGGAAGGCCTATAGAATATTTAGGTAAAGGATCTTTGTCAGGAGTAAATCTAGATGTATTTGATATTGATCTTGTTAAAAAAAGAAATGTATTGCGATCTGAACTTGGAATCGATGAAAATGATTTTGTGTATGTATTTTTAGCTAGAAAATCTATTGTAAAAGGAATTAAAGAATTAATAGAAAGTTTTGCAAAAGTTTCTCATTTACCTAACGTAAAACTACTTTTCATAGGTCCAGATGAATCAGATGGTTTCTTGGATATATTATTGGCAGAAAATCAAGGGATAAGCGATAAAATTATCAATTTAGATATTGTGAAAAACCATGAAAAATATCTTGCTGTTAGTGATATTTTATGCTTGCCAAGTAGCAGTGAGGGATTTGGAACAATTGTTATCGAGGCAGCTGCATTAGAAGTACCTTCAATAGGATTCGATATTGTTGGTTTATCAGATTCAATAGAAAATGGATATTCAGGAATTCTAGTTCCATTAAAAGATACAGATAAATTTTCTGAAGCTATGATTAAGCTTTACGAAGACAAAGAATATCTTCAGAAACTAAAAAGTTATGCGCGAGAAAGAGTGATAAAATATTTCTCGGCAGATGTGATATACTCTTTACAAAATCAATTTTATAAATCTTTATTGAAATAATTTAACTCACTATAATGAAAGTTATAATTACAGGAATTTCGGGTTTTGTAGGGCAGAACCTTTCTAGTTATTTATCTGAAAAAAAGTTTAATATAAATGCTGTTTCTTTAAGAAATTCGACTTGGAAAGAAGGTTTAGATGGTGATGCAATTATACATTTAGCAGGCAAGGCTCATGATACTAAAAAAACAAGTGATGCTTCTGAATATTTTAAGATAAATACAGATTTAACTAAAGAACTCTTTGATGCTTTTTTACAAAGTAATATTAAAGATTTTATTTATTTCAGCAGTGTAAAAGCTGTTGCAGATGAGGTTCCCAATGTTTTAAATGAAGAGGTTACAGGAAATCCTAAAACACCATATGGGATATCTAAATTGCAAGCAGAAGAGTATATTTTGTCTAAAAGCTTAACCGATGGTAAAAGAGTTTTTATAATACGACCATGTATGATTCATGGTCCAGGAAACAAAGGAAATTTAAATTTACTTTATAATGTAGTAAAAAAAGGAATTCCATATCCTTTAGCCGCTTTTGAGAATAAGAGATCATTTTTAACGATAGACAACTTAAATTATTTGATCAAGGAAATTTTAGATAATAAAAATATTCCTTCTGGGGTTTACAATTTTGCAGATGACGAAGCATTGTCTACAAATGATTTAGTAAAAATTATTTCTTCAACTTTAAAAAGAAAGAATAGGTTGATTTCTATTCCAAAACCAATTATAAATGGAATTGCTAAAATAGGAGATATAATTAATTTTCCATTAAATTCAGAAAGTATTCAAAAATTGACGGAGAACTATGTGGTTTCCAATGAAAAAATTAAATCAGTTATTGGAATTAATAAACTACCAGTTTCGGTTGAAGAAGGATTAAAAAAAACAATAAAAAGTTTTATTATTAAATAGATGGAATATACAATACTAGGATTTTTATTAATGATTTTATTGTTGCTTTATTTTAGAGTAGCAGATAGATTTAATATAATAGATAAACCCAATCAAAGAAGTTCGCATACTGAAATAACTTTAAGAGGAGGAGGAATTATTTTTTGGTTTTCAGCTTTAATATATTTTTTGCAGCACAGCCAAACTAATCTTTTTTTCTTTGCAGGTATAACTATGGTAAGTTTGGTGAGTTTTTGGGATGATATTCAAAGCTTATCGAATAAGATTCGAATTTCAATTCATTTTCTTTCAATAACTCTAATTTTTTACAATCTAAATTTGTTTAACCTAATCCCAATCTGGGGTTCAATAGCTGCTTATGTTTTAGCTATTGGTTTAATTAATGCCTATAATTTTATGGATGGAATCAATGGCATAACAGGGCTTTACACTTTAGCTGTAATGGGATCATTATTATATGTAAATATAAATGTGCAAGTTTTTATAGATGGTAGTTTTATAAAATATGCTATGATTGCGAGTTCAGTTTTTCTTTTTTTTAACTATAGAAAAAAAGCAAAATGTTTTGCTGGTGATGTAGGGAGTATTGCAATTGCATTTTGGATAATTTACTTAGTTTTAAAATTGGTTCTTATTACCGACTCCTTAATTTGGTTGCTTTTTTTAGCAATATATGGAGTCGATGCTGTTTGTACCATTCTACATAGACTTTATCTAAAACAGAATATTTTTGAAGCCCATCGATTACATTTTTATCAAGTTTTAAGTAATGAATATAAAATACAGCATAGAATAGTGTCCCTTTTCTATGCTTTAGGTCAGATTGGAATTTCTTTTATAGTTATTTCACTATATCAAAAAGTTAATGATACAATTATATTTTTAATTATAATTTTGCCTTTGATTAGTCTTTACTCTGTAAAGTTCTATTTGTTAGGTAGGAATAATTTGCGATTAAATCATGGAGCATAAAATAATTCAAGGGGGAATATTTACAGATTATCGCGGTAGTATTTCATACGTAAACGATTTTAGTTTTACTAAAGTTGAAAGGTTTTATATAATAAGCAATTCTTTGCAACATCCTATTCGGGCTTGGCAAGGACACAAATTAGATGCTAAAAATTTTTACTGTCTTTCAGGGGCTTTCAAAATTCACATGGTGAAAATCGATAATTGGGAGAAACCTTCAAAAGATTTACTGGTTGAAACGATCACTGTTTCAGAATCAGATAGTAAAATTATTCATGTACCAGCAGGTTATGCAAATGCAATAGAATCTTTGGAAGAAAACTCAAAATTAATTTCATTTTCTACACTTCAATTGAAAGATTTAAGTGATGATGATGTTAGATATCCGTCGGATTATTGGCCAATTAATGGAAGATAATAGAATATATTTGTCATTATCCCAAGAAAGTGGTTTTGAAGCAGAATATATTCAAAATTCTTTAAAAACGAATTGGATTACTTCAGGAGGTCCAAATGTAAATGAATTTGAAAATGTACTTCAAGATTATTTTGATAAAAAAACATATGTTACAGCACTAAATTCTGGAACATCAGCCATACATCTTGCATTGATTGTATTAGGTGTTGAGGAAGATGATGAAGTTATTTGTCAAAGTCTGACTTTTGCAGCATCAGCAAACCCGATTTTGTATCAAAAAGCAACACCAGTTTTTATAGATAGTGAAGAAGAAACTTGGAATATTTGTCCAGAGAGTCTAGAAATAGCCATAAAAGATAGAATACGAAAAGGTAAAAAGCCCAAAGCAATAATTGCAGTTCATTTATATGGAATGCCTTATAAAGTAAATGAAATTCATGCAATTGCGGATAATTATGGGATACCAATTATTGAAGACAGTGCTGAAGCTCTTGGGAGTAAATATAAAGGAGAGAAATGCGGTAGTTTGGGCTCCATTGGCATATTATCCTTTAACGGAAATAAAATTATTACGACTTCAAGTGGAGGCGCATTGGTGAGTAATTATAAAGAAGTAAAAGACAAAGCCATTTTCTATGCCACTCACTCAAAAGACAAAGCAATTCACTATCAGCATAGCAAAGTAGGATATAATTATAGAATGAGTAATATTTGCGGAGGGATAGGTCTTGGACAAATGAAAATATTAGAAGAAAATATTACTTCTAGGAGAAGTAATCATTTCTTTTATAAGGACATATTTAAAGAAATAAAAAACGCAGAACTTTTTGATAATTTGAATGAAGATTTTTTTTCTAATTATTGGTTAAATGCTATATTGCTGGAAACAAAAGAATTCAGAGAAAAGTTAAGAGTCGCTTTTGATAATGCTAATATAGAGAGCCGTCCATTATGGAAGCCAATGCATCTACAGCCACTTTTTGAAAAATATCCATATTACGGAAATACAGTTAGTGAAAAATTATTTGAAAAAGGATTATGTTTGCCGTCAGGGTCAAATTTAAGTAAAAAAGATAAAAGCAGAATCAAAGAAGTTATCATTAATTTCTTTAAATGAATATAAAATAAAAAATGAAAATCAAAGAAACATTTATAAAAGACTTGATAATTGTTGAACCAACAGTATTTGGTGACGAAAGAGGGTATTTTTTTGAGTCCTATAGTAAAACTAAATTTGAAGATTTAGGAATTAATATTGAATTTGTTCAAGACAATCAATCATTTTCAAAAAAGGGAACTTTAAGAGGATTGCATTATCAAAATCCTCCCTTTGCACAAACTAAATTAGTGCGTGTTCTAGAAGGTGAAATTATTGATGTTGCGGTAGATTTGAGAAAAGATTCTCCAACTTTCGGAAAATCATTTAGCGTTTTATTGTCAGCAGAGAATAAAAAACAGTTGTTAGTCCCGCAAGGATTTGCACACGGATTTTCTGTTATAAGCGAAACTGCTTCGGTGATGTATAAATGTGATCAATTTTATAATAAAGCTTCAGAAGGAGGAATTAGATACGATGATCCATCTTTAAATATAGATTGGGGAATGAATTTAGATGAAGCCATAGTTTCAGAAAAAGATCAAATTCTCCCTTTTATTGAAAATTGTAATAGTTTATTTTGATGAAAAAAATTTTAGTAACTGGTTCAACAGGACAATTAGGATCTGAACTTTCAGTTTTAGCGCCTTCTTATCCTCAATATGAATGGGTATTTGCAGATAGAACTCAAATTACATTAGATAACTTGGAAATGCTTCAATCCCAATTAGAGACAATTTGTCCTGATATTATATTTAATTGTGGAGCTTATACAGCTGTTGATAGAGCTGAATCAGAAAAAGATTTAGCTTTTAGAGTGAACCACTTAGCAATAGAATTAATTGCAAGATTTACTGGAGAGAATAAAGCTAAATTGATTCATATTTCGACAGATTACGTATTCGATGGTTCTTCATCAATTGCTTTAGATGAGGAGGCTGAAACTAATCCTATAAATGTTTATGGAGAAAGTAAATTGGCCGGTGAAATTGCTTGTTTGAAAGAAAACCCAAAATCTCTTATAATTAGAACTTCTTGGGTCTATAGCAAGTTTGGGAATAATTTTGTCAAAACAATGCAGCGATTAATGCAGGAAAGAGATGAAATTAATGTCGTAAATGATCAAATAGGTTCTCCCACTTACGCTGCTGATTTGGCTAAAGCAATGATTGATATTATCGAATCCTCAAAGTGGATCCCAGGAATTTACAATTATTCGAATGAAGGTGAAATAAGCTGGCATGAATTTGCTTTAGGCATTAATGAGCTTGGAGGCTATAACTGTAAAATTAGTGGAATTCCTTCATCAGATTATCCAACCCCTGCTAAAAGACCAAGTTACTCACTGTTAAATAAGAAAAAGATAAAAACGGTTTATAATTTAGAAGTTCCAAATTATAAAGACAGTTTAAGAAAAATGTTTGCTTAAATTAAAAATGATTTGAAGATTTATAACACAGGATTTCAAAAAGAAATCTAAAATCTAAAATCCAAAATCTAAAATATTATGAAAGGAATTATATTAGCTGGAGGTTCTGGCACAAGATTGCATCCATTGACATTAGCTGTAAGTAAACAGTTAATGCCAGTTTATGATAAACCGATGATTTATTATCCGTTATCAACATTAATGATGGCAGGAATAAATGAAATTTTAATCATATCCACTCCTCACGATTTACCACATTTTAAAAAACTTTTAGGAGACGGGAGTACAATTGGTTGTAAGTTTAGTTATGCAGAACAACCAAATCCAAATGGATTGGCTCAAGCTTTTGTAATCGGAGCTGAATTTATAGGTAATGACAAAGTAGCTTTAGTTTTAGGAGATAATATTTTCTTCGGCACCAATATGCAACAACTTTTAAAAGACAATGCTGATCCTGAAGGAGGAGTTGTTTTTGCTTACCATGTTTCGGATCCTGAAAGATATGGAGTAGTTGAATTTGATGAAAATAAAAATGCTATTTCTATTGAAGAGAAGCCTTTGGAACCAAAATCTAACTATGCTGTTCCAGGTTTATATTTTTATGATAATTCAGTTGTGGAGATTGCTAAAAATATTGAACCAAGTGCCCGTGGTGAATATGAAATTACAGATGTAAATAAAGTGTATCTTGAAAAAGGTAAATTAAAAGTAGGTATCTTAAGTAGAGGAACAGCTTGGTTAGATACAGGAACTTTTAATAGTTTAATGCAAGCAGGACAATTTGTGCAAGTTCTAGAAGAAAGGCAAGGATTAAAGGTAGGCTGCATTGAAGAAATTGCATGGAGGCAAGGTTTTATTGATGATGCAAGACTGGAAGAGTTAGCCCAGCCATTACTTAAATCTGGTTATGGAACTTATCTTTTGGAATTTTTAAAGCAAAAGAAAAAAGGTGTTAAAATTTAATTTGCACCACTAAGTAATTATTTAAAACCTTTAATTTGTATTTTTGTATAAAGTTCAAATTTTACTGACTTAAAAAATGCTAAATTGAATACAGAAAAACCAAATAATATAGCCTCTTTTCTATATAGATCCTTTTCGCCAAGAAACCTTAGAGCAAATATCAATAATTTGAGTTATTTGCCCAGATGGATTATTGTTGCTATCGATGTAATGGTTTTGTTTTTTTCATTTTCCTTTACTTATTTGCTTTTTGATGGAACTGCAATCGGGTACATTATAACTTCTCATGATTTTTATTTTGTAGCCGGATTAATAACAGTTAATATATTTTTCTTTTGGCTCTTTAGAACCTATTCAGGAATTATTAGGCACTCGTCATATATTGATGCAATAAAACTGCTTTTCTCTCAAATGTCAGTTTTGGTTTTCTTTCTATTTATAAATCTAATATTTGAATTATATACTGGGCATAAAGCATTTTTAAATACAGCTCTTTTTATCAATTTAGTTTTATCGTTTTGCGGTTTGTTTTTGTATCGTGTTATTGTAAAACAAACATTTGAGATGTACTTTTCTGAAAAAGCGACAACCAAGCTTGTTAGAACAGTTATTTATGGAACAGATGCAAATGCAATTTCGGTTGCGAACGCCTTAAAGTTTGAAACGCCATCACGATTTAAAATTGTTGGATTTGTCGATAAGAATAATCAGAACGCATCTAAGCGAATGCTGGATCTACCAATCTTAATTTTAAGAAAAAAACTTCCAGCGTTAATGAGATCCGTTGCTGCTGAAGGTGTGATTATTGCTGATAAAAGCTTGACTAAAGATGAACAACTTATTATTGTTGACCAGTGTTTAGAATTTAATTACAGAGTATATACTGTACCATTAATTTCAGATTGGGAAAATCAAAAAGAAATTTCTCAGAAAGTAAAAAACATACAGATTGAAGATTTATTAGAAAGAAAACCGATAGTCTTAGATAGTAAATCAATTTCGAAACAATTAAAAGATAAAACAATCTTAATAACAGGTGCGGCTGGTTCAATTGGAAGCGAGATTGTTAGACAGGTTCTGAATTTTAATCCAAAAAATGTAATTGTTTTAGATCACGCAGAGACACCGTTACACAATTTATGTTTAGAAACTCAGGCAATGAATTCCAGCACGAAAATTGTTGCAGTAATTGCTGATGTAAGAAGCAAAAAAGCTTTGGAAAAAGTTTTTAAAAATTACCATCCTCATGTTGTTTTTCATGCGGCAGCTTACAAGCATGTGCCTTTGATGGAAGAAAATCCGTCTCAAGCAATTCAAACTAATATTAAAGGAACTAAAAACCTTGCCGATTTAGCTTGTAAATATCAGGTTAAGAAATTTGTAATGGTTTCTACAGATAAAGCTGTTAACCCAAGTAATGTAATGGGAGCTAGTAAACGTATTGCAGAAAAATATGTGCAGTCTTTATTCTTAAAAAACCAAAGAGAAAAGGTTGAAGGCGGTACAAAATTTATTACTACTCGTTTCGGAAATGTTTTAGGTTCAAATGGATCTGTTGTCCCCTTATTTACTAAACAAATAGCAGAAGGAGGACCAGTAACAATTACACATCAGGATATTATTCGTTATTTTATGACAATCCCTGAGGCATGTCAACTTGTATTAGAAGCTGGAGCTATGGGTAATGGTGGTGAAATCTATATTTTTGACATGGGTAAACCGGTTAGAATTATTGATTTGGCACGAAAAATGATTAAGTTGGCTGGTTTCATTCCTGATAAAGAAATTAAAATTAAGATTGTTGGTTTAAGGCCTGGAGAAAAACTTTACGAAGAATTATTAAATGATACTTCTAAGACTCTTCCAACACATCATAATAAGATTATGATAGCGCAAGAAATTCAAGATGAATACGAAAATCTTCATAATGAGGTTGATGAATTGATCGGAATTGCTGATTTTTACGAAAATGATGATATTGTTTCAAAAATGAAAAAGATAGTTCCAGAATTCAAAAGCATGAATTCAACTTTTGAAGTTTTAGACAAATAAGATCAAACGAAAATAAATTCAAATATAGTCAAGAGGTGTTTTTTAAACGCCTTTTGACATTTTTAAACAATTTTTAAAATGTTAAAAATCTTGTTAAATTTTTTTAATTTAGATTTTTAAGCCCCTTTAAATGGATTCTAAAAATACCAACGAATGGCTGTTTGAAATAACACCCAAGAATAAATTCTTCTCGCTTAATTTTAAAGAAATTTGGCAATACCGAGATTTACTAATGCTCTTTGTAAAAAGAGATATTATCACAGTTTATAAGCAAACTGTTTTAGGTCCTTTATGGTATTTAATACAGCCTTTATTTACTTCTATAACCTTTACCATCATATTCAATAATGTAGCAGGAATTAAGACAGGATCCATTCCGCCATTCTTATTTAATCTCGCCGGAATTATGGTTTGGAATTATTTTACTGCTTGCTTAAATGGGACTTCAGATACTTTTAAATCCAATGCAGGAATATTTGGAAAAGTATATTTCCCTAGAATTATTACTCCTTTATCCATAGTGACTTCGAACTTAATAAAATTCGGAATTCAATTTGGGATATTTATTTTCTTTTACATTTTCTTTTGTTTTCAAGGAACAGATTTAAGTCTAAATGGATCAATATTATTTTTCCCAATCTTAATTTTATTTATGGGGATTTTGGGGTTAGGTTTGGGGATGATGATTTCTTCAATGGTTACAAAATATAGAGATTTAAATAATTTAGTCGGTTTTGGAGTACAGCTACTAATGTATATATCTGCGGTAATGTATCCTATGGAATTAATAAAAGAAAAGCTTCCTAAATTTGGTTGGATTGTAGAATACAACCCATTGGCTTATGTTATAGAAACTTCTCGCTATATGCTTTTAAATATTGGAAGTATTTCAATTTTAGGTTTAGTATATACAATGATAGTTACAATTGTAGTTTTCTTCATTGGGTTATTAATTTTTAATAGAACAGAAAAAAGCTTTATAGATACTGTATAAATGAAAGACATCATATTAAAAGCTGAAAATATCTCTAAGCAATATCGTTTAGGGCAGGTTGGAACAGGAACTTTAAGCCATGATTTAAATCGATGGTGGCACAAAATTAGAGGAAAGGAAAATCCATATCTAAAAATTGGTGATACCAACGATCGTTCTACAAAAGGAACTTCAGATTATGTTTGGGCCTTACAGGATATAAATTTTGAGGTAGAAAGAGGTGAAGTTTTAGGAATTATTGGAAAGAACGGAGCAGGAAAATCTACCCTTTTAAAAATTCTTTCAAAGGTTACAGCGCCAACAACAGGTAGTATAAAATCTAAAGGACGTATTGCGTCTTTATTAGAAGTTGGAACAGGTTTTAATGGAGAGATGACAGGACGAGAAAATATATTTCTTAATGGAGCCATTTTAGGAATGACCAAAAAAGAAATTGCTTCAAAACTTGATGAAATTATTGAATTTTCTGGCTGTGAACGTTATATTGATACCCCAGTGAAAAGATATAGTTCTGGAATGACAGTTCGTTTGGCATTTGCAGTAGCTGCTTTTTTAGAACCTGAAGTTTTAGTAGTCGATGAGGTTTTAGCAGTGGGAGATGCTGAATTTCAAAAAAAGGCGATCGGAAAAATGCAAGAGATTTCGACTGAAGGGGGGAGGACAGTATTATTTGTAAGCCATGATATGAATGCTATTTCTACATTGACAAATAAAGTGATTGTTTTGAGAAACGGAGGTGTTTATTTTGAAGGAAACACAGATGAAGGAATAAAGAGATATTTAAATGACGGTTCAAGCGAATCTACTTATATAGCTAATGCAGATGAGCATATCCCAAAAATTACTAAAATAGAGCTATTTACCAGTCTGCCAGGTAAAATTCATGAATTTGGTAAAGAGTTAAAAATTGAGTTTACAGTTAATTGCCCTATCCGTGTTGAGAATTTAGCATTATCATTTCAAGTAATTGATGAATTTCAAAATCCAATTTTGCATACATGGCAAATTGATTCTGAGTTTAAGATAAATAGAGAAAAAGGAATATATACTTTTAGTTGCACTTATGAAAAGCTAAGGCTTTATATGGGGGTCTTTTCTATCAGAGTGTATTTATCGGAATCTAAAACTAAGGAAAGATTTGATTTTATCGATTCAACTTGTAATTTTAAAGTTGAAATGATGAAAAATGTAAGAGGAGACTATAAATGGCAAGGAGGAACCTGTAAGTATATAGAAGATTCAAAATGGGAAGTAACAAAACAATAGCTATGAGTAGATTATATAGAATTAAAAAGAAAATTAGTAAATACTTGAATCATAATGTTAAAGAGAGCTCTACTCTAAAAACGGACTCTCGAACAAATGATTTTACAGATTTTGAAAATTCAGTAATTAGTCAGGTTAAAGATTATACGATGACATCAGCAGAGAGAATAGTTTCTTTAATACATGCTGTCGAATATATAGCTACAAATAATATCGAGGGAGATATAATTGAATGTGGAGTTTGGAAAGGAGGTAGTATAGGAACGTGTATGCTGACTTTGAATAAGCTAAACAAAAATAATACTAAAATCTGGCTGTTCGATACATTTGAAGGAATGAATGAACCAACAGATTTTGATTTGGACATAAATGGAGATCTAGCATCTGATCGAATGGAAATAGAAGATGAGGAAACGTCAAGATTATGGGCTAAAGCCGAATTAGATAATGTTAAAGAGAATATAAGTAAATATAATTATCCAAGTGAAAATGTTAATTTCATAAAAGGTATGGTTGAGGAAACTTTATTGTCTCATGAATTGCCAGAAAAAATTTCTTTGCTAAGATTGGACACAGATTGGTATGAGTCAACAAAAATAGAATTAGAAATTTTATATCCAAAACTTGTTTCAGGCGGTGTTTTAATTATTGACGACTATGGACATTGGGACGGCTGTCGAAGAGCTGTTGATGAATATTTTAATTCACTACCTTTTAAACCTTTTCTAGGCCGAATCGATTATACTGGAAGAATTATGATAAAACCATGAAGCTAAATAATTTCACGGATGTACCTTACTGTAAAGAAAATTTAGACAGATATTACATTAGAACGTCGATTCTAAATGCACTTAATGAAAATCTTAAAAGATTTAGTGGTGAAATACTAGATATAGGTTGTGGTAAAATGCCATACAAAGATTATATTCTTAAAAATAGTAATGCGACAAAATATACAGGTCTTGATATCGAAGATGCTTTGGTTTATGATTCGGAAGTAAAACCAGATTTTACTTGGAATGGAATCAATATGCCGTTTGAAAATAACTCTTTTGACTGTGCATTTGGAACAGAAGTCTTAGAACATTGTCCCGAGCCAGAAATAATCTTAAAAGAGCTTCATAGGGTTTTAAAAGAAGAAGCTATATTTTTCTTTACTGTTCCTTTTTTATGGAATCTCCACGAAGTGCCTCATGATGAGTATAGATATACGCCTTTTTCATTACAGCGACATCTTGAGAATTCAGGATTTAAAGATATTGAAATAAAAGCTTTGGGCGGATGGCATGCTTCATTGGCGCAAATGTTAGGACTGTGGGTAAGAAGAGCTCCTATGAGTGCTAAAAAAAGAAAAATACTTTCCTCGGTTTTAAAACCACTTATTCTTTTTTTAATAAAAAAAGATAAAAATTTCACAATAAATTTTAAAGAAGGACAAATGATAACAGGACTATATGGTATCGCAAAAAAATAGAATAGCGATGGTATCACCATCATTTAATACGTATTCTGAAACATTTATTCAAGTTCAGAAGACAGGAATGAATGCAGAAGTCTTTTACTATTACGGAGGAAGTCTTCCGCTATACTTAGAGAAATTTGGAAAACTGTTAAAAACAAAAGATTTATTATTCTATAAAATATTAGAAAAGATTAGGCCTACTAATTTTAAGCCAGAAGAATTAGCATTTATTAGATCTTTAAAGAAAAATAAAATACAATTAATTTTTGCACAGTATGGTCCGGTAGGAAATCGTTTGGCAAAGATTAGTAAGTATTTGGATATTCCTCTTATTACTCATTTTCATGGTTATGACGCATCCGTTTATTCTGCAATTGAAGAGTGTCACAATTATTCGGAGGCTTTTAATTACAGTACATTTGTTGTAGCAGTTTCTATCGCTATGAAGCAAAATCTATTAAGATTGGGCTGTCCAGATGAGAAACTAATTTATAGTACTTATGGACCAAATGAAAGTTTTATTAATTTGGTTCCTAAATTTACCGATGATACTTTTATAGCCATAGGGCGTTTTGTAGAGAAAAAAGCTCCATATTATACTATTTTGGCCTTTAGTAAGGTCTTGGATAAATTTCCAAATGCTAAGTTAGTTATTGGCGGAGATGGAAATTTATTTGAAGTTTGTAAAAACTTAGTTTATTACTTAAAACTTGAAAATAATGTTTTTTTACCAGGAGTACTTTCTAAAGAAGATTTTGTTGGTTATTTAGAAAATTCTCTTGCCTTTGTACAACATTCTATAACTGCTATAAATGGTGATCAGGAAGGAACTCCAGTTGCAATTTTAGAAGCCAGTGCTGCTGGATTGCCGATTATTGCTACTTTCCATGCAGGAATTCCTGATGTTATTATTAACGAAAAAACAGGATTGTTGATAAATGAGCATGATGTGGATGCAATGGCTCAAAAGATGATAATGTTGCTTCAGAATAAAGAGTATGCAATTCAGCTGGGAAAAAAGGGAAAGGAAAATATAAAATCTAATTTCTCGCAAGAAAGACATTTAAAAATTCTTAATGATTTAGTCGATAAAGCTATTGAGACAGCATAAAGTGTTTTATTGATCATTTATGAAAAAATTAGAAGATAATATAGTAATTAATGTACTTACCCGTACTTCAAATCGTCCTATTGGATTTCAAAAATTAAAATATTCTTTAAATAATCAGACTTATAATAGAATAAGGCATATTGTTTCTTATGATAATGATGTTGATTTAAATTATCTTAACCAATACGATGTTGAGAAAGTTAAGGTAAATAATGACTTAAGAGAAGAAAAAAATCATCCAGATGGTTTTACACCTGCATACTACAATTTATATTGTAATGAATTGCTGGATAAGGTGGCAGATGGATGGATAGTTTTTCTGGATGATGATGTAAATCTTTTCCATAATAAAATATTTGAAGAAATTATAAGGCATATTAAAAAGAATGATAATGATACTATGTTTTTTTGGCAAATTAGATTTCCAGATAAAGTTATTTTGCCAGATAATAGAAGAGTTAAGAAGGAGATAATTGAAATCTACAATATTGATACTGCATGTTTTTTGTTTCATTCAAAATATAAAAACAAGGTTAGGTGGGATGGATGGAAAGTCTCCGATTATAGATTTATAAATTCTTTGTCAAAGATCATTCCCAAACAAAAATGGATAAATCAAGTTTATGTCCAAATAAACAATCAAGGCGATTTAGGAAATAAAAACGATATTGAGAAAAATAGTATTAATAAGTTTGTTTTTTTTAAAACTTTTTTTTGGTATTTTATTCCAAAATATCATTATCAAATTTTTGGATTGTATTTTTTTAAATCAGATTTTTTAAAACAATTTGGTATCAAGTTTAAGCAAAGTGTACGATATAAAATAAAAATTTTAGTACGTTATCTAAAATTGAAGAATTGATACAAACAAATTAACTTCTAATTTCTGTGATTGTTCCAAAAAAAAATCTTGAGAGATAAATAAGTCACTAAAGCGCAAACTAATATCCTAAGAATAGTAAAATGAACAGCCTTCCTTTGGTTTCGATATGCATACCCACGTTTAATGGAGGAAAATATCTACAAGAAACATTAAATAGTATTCAAGAACAAACATATTCTAATATCGAAGTGATTGTTAGTGATGATAAATCAATGGATAAAACCCTAGATATTATTGAAAAATTTAAACCCCAAAGTAAATTCCCTGTTTTTCTCTATCATCACAAACCAAAAGGAATTGGTGCAAATTGGAATAATTGTATAAAAAAAGCCAATGGAGAATTTATCAAATTTTTATTTCAAGATGATGTAATGGAAGAGAATTGCATCGAAGAAATGATTTCAATATATGATGAGAATCCAGCGGTTGGCTTAATCGCAAGTAAACGATCTTTTATTATTGAACAAAATGCTGTTGGAGAAAACACTAATAACTGGATAAAAAAATATGAGGATTTACAAAGCGGACTAACCCAGAAAAAAAATAATGTACTGATATTGGATAAACTTGTTTTTAAAAGAAACGATTTTAGAAAACCACCATTTAATAAAATTGGAGAACCTAGTGCGGTTCTTTTTAGGAAAGATATTGTAAATAAAATTGGGTATTTTAGAACAGATTTAAGACAAATTCTGGATTATGAATTTTGGTATAGAATTTTAAAACAGCAACCAATTCTCATAATTAATAAGCCTCTAGTGAAATTTCGAATTCATCAGGATCAAACAACAAACGAGAATAACAAAAGGCATATAAATGATTATAATATCTATGACAAAATTTTATTTAAAGAATATCTAAATTTATTGGGTGAAGAAGATAAGTTAAGATTGAAACATAAATACTCTCTTGTTTCAAAAATAATCCGAAAATTGAAGTTTTTATTCAATGTCAAAATGAAAGTAAAATGAAAATCGTAGTTGTCATTGTAACTCATAATCCAAAAAAATGGTTGCACAAATGTTTAAGTAGCCTAAAGAATAGCACAATTGATTTAAGTACAATTGTGGTTGATAATAAATCTACAGATGGATCTCCTGCTATAATTAAAAATGATTTTCCTGAAGTAAAACTTATTGAAGAAAAAGAAAATAAAGGATTTGGGAATGGCAATAATATTGGCATAAAAAAAGCTTTCAATGAAGGGGCAGACTATGTTTTTTTGCTAAATCAAGATGCTTGGATCGAACAAGATACCATAGCAAATCTTATCATAGCACATCAGAAAGAGCCTCAGTATGGAATCGTCAGCCCAATGCATTTAAATGGCAAAGGAGATGCTTTAGATTATAAATTTTCGTTATATATACATCCTTCTAGCTGTAAGAATATGTATTCGGATATTTATTTAAATAAAATAAAAAACACTATTTACGAAGTAGACTTTATTAATGCGGCCGCTTGGTTGATTTCAAGAAATTGTATAGAAAAAGTGGGAGGGTTTAATCCTTCTTTTTTTCATTATGGAGAGGATGATAATTATATACAAAGGATAAAATTTCATTCTTTTAAGTTAGGAATATTGCCTACTTGCAATATTTTTCATGATAGAGAGACTATCTTGCATAAGAACATATATTTTGAAGATGAAATGGTATCATATAAAAGGCTTTCAGTTTTAAAATTTTCAAATCCGTATAATAATTGCAGTTTTCAAAATGAATATAAAAAAAACTATATGGCTCTTGCAAAAGCTATTGTTTTTTTGAAAATAGGAGATATGAAAAAGAATATTTTAAAAATTAAAATTTTAAATCAGTTGGATAAAGAAAATATCTTAAAAAACAATAATGAAAGTAAAAAAATAGCATCATCTTTTTTAAATTAAATGATTAATCCATTAGTTTCCATAATAATACCAACTTTCAACAGAGCACATTTGATCGGTGAAACACTTGGCAGTATTTTAACACAAACCTATCAGAACTGGGAATGTATCATCGTTGATGACGGATCAACTGATAACACTGTAGAGGTTGTTAATAAGTATATAGAAAAAGACAAACGTTTTAAGTTATACTATCGTCCATCTGACAGACAGCCTGGAGGGAATGCAGCACGAAACTACGGATTTGAAGTTAGTAACGGAGAATATGTTAAGTGGTTTGATAGTGATGATATTATGTATCCTGAGTTTTTACAGACTCAAGTTTCTATTTTAACAAATAATAAATTATTGGATTTCTGTACATGTCAATGGGAGTATTTTTATGAAGATGGAAAAATAGCTAAAATTTACATTAATTTAAATCCAGAAAGCCATCCATTATATGCTTATCTTCTTGATTGGCATGTTTTTGCGACACCATCTCCATTGTGGAACAGAACATTCTTAGCTAATAAGAACTTGTTTGATGTGAATTTGTTTCGAAGTCAAGAAGCTGATTTCCATTTTAGAATGCTATCTTTTTCCCCAAAATATGTTGCTCATGCAGATTTTTTATATAAAGTAAGGAGAGGGCATGAAAGTATTGAATCTACTTCAGCAGATTTAAAAAAACAATTATCTGTATTACATTATTTTGAAAATGCATTCAACATTGTTCATCAAAAAACATTTGAAGAAAAATCAATACTTCAAAAATATTTAATATTTAGGATTTTAGGACAAATATATATTGTAGTTTCTAGAGAGAAAAATTTAATAGCAAGATTAAAATATTATCACTTTCAAAAAACAATTTTTAAATACGGTCTGTATTTAGGAATTGGCTCATTTATTAGAATACAGTTAGGGTTTTCAATATTGTTGTTATTTAATAAAGGCTATTCTTTAATTATACTTAAAAAGTTTGATTTAAGAAAAAAGTAAAAAAACAGGAATACGCTTTTAATTCAAAATTCAAAATCCCTTGAAAAGATTAGAGAAAATATTTTAAAAGTAGTTTTTAAATTTTTATTTAAAAATTAGGTTGTTTCGAAAAAATAAATTGACAGTTAATGAAATGTAAAACTATAATGAGATGAGAATAGGTTTTAATCCAAATAAAAATCAAGAAAATGCTAGTGTAATCTATTATCATCAAATTATTATTCCAGTTTATATTCCAAATCAAAACGATTATTTTAAAGATAGTCTGGCAATTCTTAAGCTATGCTTGAATTCATTGTTTCGTACAAGTCATAAAAAAACATTCATAACTATAGTAAATAATGGAAGTTGTCAGGAAGTGACAAATTATTTACATGAATTGTATTTGGAGAATAAGATTCATGAAGTGTTGGAAACAAACAATATAGGGAAACTAAATGCGATTTTAAAAGGTATAGTTGGGCATAAGTTTCGATTAATAACAATCACAGATTCAGATGTATTATTTCTAGATGACTGGCAAAAAGCTTCCTATTCTATTTTTGAAAATTTCCCTAAAGCAGGAGTTGTTTGTCCTACACCGTCATCTCGCTCCTTAAGAACTTATACTTCTAATATATACTGGGACAGTTTTTTTTCAAAAACGCTGGCTTTTTCAAAGGTTAAAAATCCTTTGGCTTTGAAAAAATTTGCAGTTAGTGTTGGAAATCCAGATTTTTACAATGAGACTCATTTAGAAAGTTACTTGACAGTGTCAAATAAAAATGAAAAAGCAGTTGTTGGAGCTGGACATTTTGTAGGGACATATAGAGGTGATATTTTTAATAGTCTGAAAGTAAAGTACTCTAATTATAAATTAGGAGGGAATAGCGAAAATGAAATTCTAGATATTCCAGTAGTTAAAAAAGGCTTTTGGCGTTTATCTACAGAAGATAACTACACGTATCATATGGGAAATGTTGTTGAAGATTGGATGTACGATGAAGTTTCAAAATTAGGGCAAAATAATTCAGAAGTTGATATAAGTATAAAACCAGTACAAGATAATTCTAAATGGCTTTTCATTATAAAAACTAGATTTTTTGGAAAATTTATTTTAAATAAAAAAATAATGAAGTACTTCTTAATATGGAAAGGACTTTCAAAAGAGGAAGCTAGTAACTATTTGATTTAAAATGAATATGCAAATTAAAGTAGCTTACCTCATAACAGCTTATCATGATTATGAACATCTAAAGAAATTGATATTAACTTTAAATGACACTAACATTTGTTTTTTTATTCATATTGATAAAAAATCTTTAATGCCAACAAATTTAGATGAATTTGAAAATATTAAATTTATTAAAAGACATAAAGTTTGGTGGGCGGGTTGGTCGCATCAAAAAGCAATTCTTAATTTAATGGCAGAAGCGGTTAAAGGAAATTTTGACTATTATTCCTTAATTAGCGGAAGCGATTACCCTATAAAGAAGAACGATTTTTTATATTCATTATTAAATCAAGGAGGAGAATTTATAAGCATAAAAGAAGGATTTTCTGCAGAATTTAAAAAGAATTGGATAACTAATTTCTATTTTGATCTGTTTTATCGTAGAAAACCCAACAAGCCAATTTGGATTAAAATTTTATTACGTTTGGAGAAAAAAATTAGTTTTTATTTTCCTAAAAAGAAATACCCATTCGAGAGAATTTTTTTTGGTCCGACTTGGTGGATTTTAACACATTCGACGGTTAATTATATTCTTGATTTTTTAGAAGCTAATCCAAAATATGAAAGATTTTTTAAAAATTCATTCTGTAGTGAAGAGATTCTAATACCAACGATTATTGGAAATTCAAATATTAAAAATTTGAAAGGAAACCTTACGTATGTTGACTGGACAGTTGCTCCTGGACCAGCTTTTGTTTCGGAAAAGCATCTTTCAATTTTTGAAAATGATATTGTTAATAATGAATATGGAGATAATTGTGCATTTTTTGCAAGAAAATTTAAAAATGAAAGCTCAGATATTTTGCAATATATTGACAATAATTTGAGGGTGTAACTTATGATAACTATAATTTATCCATATAGAAATAGAGAATCTGAGCGAGTGAAACGTTCTTTAGATTCGTTGAAAGAACAAACAAATTCTGATTTTGAAGTGCTTTTGGTTGATTATGGCTCAAATTTATCCTCTGCATCTATTATTAAAGATTTGGTTTCCAATTATAAATTTGCAAAATATCTCTACAATTATTCAGGATTTCAGCCTTGGTCGAGAGCTAAAGCAATTAATATTGGACTGAAAAATGTTACCTCAGAATATATTTTTACAGCGGATGTCGATATGATTTTTAGCCCGAATTTTGTTGCTAAACTTCATAAATTAAAAAGTCCATTTAAGGCCTATTATTTTAAAGTTGGTTTTCTTAATGAAAAAGAATCTAAAGCGAATAAGAAATTTGAGAATTATTTAATTGATTTTAGTACAGAAATTGGAGCGCAAGGATTATCATTATTCTATCTTAATAGCTTGAAAGAGATTACAGGTTATGATGAATTTTTACATTTTTGGGGAGCCGAAGATATTGATGTGCACAATCGGTTAGAAAAAAATCAAATTGAAAGCATTTTTTATTCAGAAGAAATTTTAATGCTTCATCAATGGCATGCTAGTTATAGGAAATCAGAAAAAAAAGTGCTTACAACAGACTTGCAACTGACAGATGTTGTGAAAATGAATCAACAAAAATTACTTGCCAATACTAGAAGCAAAGAAATAAAGATTAATAATTTAAATTGGGGAGCAGGTTTTTTAGAAAATGATTTTGAAAATTTAAAAAATTACGGACAAGAGAAACTAATGTTTAATAAAAAGGAAGTTGTAACGCATTTTCTATTTTGTGAATTGCCAAATTTTAAAAATGGAATTTTAAATATTCATTTTGTAAAAGATCCTTTTCAAACCTCATTAAAATATAGGCTAAAGAAATTTCTGGGTAAAAACGTTCCTAAATATTATTCTTTAAAAGAAATTAATGATTTACTGTTACTACATATTATTTCTTTTTATCACACACATCCTTATTTTTATGAAGTTAGTAATGATTTAAATAGCATTACATTTAAAATAAAAAAATAAAAAGATTCAAATCACACAACATGCCAAAAGTAATTCTGATTTCTCAAATTCCTTTACCTTACTCTCATATTGGGAGCTGGACAACTTTATATCATAATTATCTGAGTAAAAATCATTCCATTGATTATATTGTTTGTGAAGAGCCTGAAAATCTATATGCCGAAATAGAATATAGCATAGTTGCTAGTGCCAATCTACAAAAGTTTCAAAACAAATTCTCAAAAAATAAGTATAAAGAATATTTTAAAGCGCTAGAAAAAATTCTAGAAAAGGAGGATAAAGTTATAATCCAAATAATTGATAATTTTGGAATTGTAGAACCTTTAATTGATTTTTTAAAATTAAAAAATAAACAAGACAAATGTTACTTGCAGTTCTTTTATCATGGTTTCTCTCCATATTTTGAAAATTTTTCAGGGCGATGGTTTTTTGAAGGTATAGACGAAATGGTTCTATTAACCAAAGATTCATACAAAGCGCATAAAGCATATTATACAATTCTGCCAACAAAATTTTCAGTATTACATAACGGAATCGATACTTCGAAGTTTCATAAAGTAAGTATTGAAGAAAAAGAAAATTTAAAGAAACAATTAGAAATAACAAATAAGAAAGTATTTATTTGGTGTTCTCAGGATCGTCCTAAAAAAGGATTAGATTTTATTATTGATGTATGGAAAAGAGTAGATAAAAAAGAGAATGATGCAATTCTTTTAGTAATTGGTGCAAAACGAGATATAAAAATTGATGGGGTGTTTTTTTTAGGAAAAATACCAAATAATGATTTACCAAAATACTATCAAATTGCAGACTGTTATTTGTTTCCTACGCTTTGGCATGAAGGTTTTGGATTAAGTTTAATCGAAGCTTTGCATTGTGGCTGTTATTGTATTGCTTCTGAAAATGGAGGCGTTCCGGAAGTTTTACAGTATGGAAAACACGGAAAACTTATAGAGAATCCAAACTTTATAGAAGAATGGTGTGATGCTATAAATTCATTTTTAGAAGGTGATGAAACGCATTATGTTAATATTCCAGAAACTTTATATTCGATGGAAAATTGGAACGATGGAATGAATGTAATAATTAACAATGCAAAGAAAAATCTAATTTAAGGTTATGAATCCGCTTTTGAAAACAACTAATAAAAAAAATGAATCGAATTCGGTATTTATTATTGCCGAAGTTGGACAAGCCCATGAAGGCAGTCTTGGAGTTTTGCACTCCTATATTGATGCTCTTGCTCAAACAGGTGTAGATGCGGTAAAATTTCAAATGCATATTGCAGAAGCAGAAAGTAGTGAATATGAGCCATTTCGAGTGAAATTTTCATTAGAAGACGAAACAAGATTCGATTACTGGAAGCGAATGGGGTTTTCTCTCGACCAATGGAGGGGTATTAAAAACCATTGTGATGAGGTAGGTTTAAAATTTATTTGCTCTCCTTTTAGTAATTTGGCAGTTGATTGGCTAGAAGAGCTAGGAGTAGAACAATATAAAATAGGTTCTGGAGAGGTCAATAATTTCTTAATTTTAGAAAAAATCGCCCGCACGGGAAAACCAGTGATTTTGTCATCAGGAATGAGTTCATATGAAGAATTACAAAAAACAGTTGAATTTTTAAAAGAAAGAAATGTTGAATTTTCTATTTTACAGTGTACAACTGCATATCCAACTCAGCCAGAGCAATTTGGTTTAAACGTTATTCAGGAATTAAAAAATCGTTTTAATGTTCCTGTAGGGTTTTCTGATCATTCTGCAAAAATTGAGACTTGTGTTGCCGCAACAGCTTTAGGTGCTGATATTTTAGAATTTCATGTGGTATTTGACAGACAAATGTTTGGGCCAGATTCAAAATCCTCATTAACTATTTTAGAAACCAAAGAGCTTGTAGGAGCTGTTAGAAATATAAAAACCGCATTATCTAATCCTATAAATAAAAATAATAATGAAGCTTTTTCTTCTCTAAAGCAAATTTTTGAAAAATCATTAGCAATAAATAAAGATTTGCCTAAAGATCATATTTTGACTTTTGAGGATTTAGAATCAAAAAAGCCAAAAGGGTTTGGAATAGATGCCTTACGATTTCAGGAAATAATTGGAAAAGCTTTAAATAAAGATTTAAAACAATGGGACTTTTTAACAGAAAATGATCTTTCCTAAAAAAGACATGTTAATTGATTTAAGCTTCTTAATTTTCCTTACTCCAATTTATTTAAATATATAATAATTTCAAAATGCCAAAAAGAAAAATAGCTGTTGTAGTTACAGCACGTCCTTCTTATAGTCGTATAAAAACAGTGTTATCTGCAATTCAGGAACATCCAGATTTAGAATTGCAATTAGTAGTTGCTGCCTCGGCATTATTAGATCGTTATGGGTCTGCAGTAAATTATATAGAAAAAGATGGCTTTATCATTACAGCCAAAGTTTTTAATGTACTAGAAGGAGAAAATCTTACTGCGGCAGCAAAGACTACAGGAATTGGCATTTTGGAACTTTCAACCGTTTTTGATAATCTGAAACCAGATATTGTTATAACCGTTGCTGATCGATTTGAAACCATGGCAACAGCTATTGCTGCTTCTTATATGAATATCCCTCTTGCGCATATTCAAGGTGGTGAAGTGACAGGAAATATAGATGAAAAAGTGCGTCACGCAATTACAAAATTAGCAGATTATCATTTTGTTGCTTCCGAAAGTGCTCAAGAAAGAGTTATAAAGTTGGGAGAAGATTCTAAAATGGTCTTCAATACAGGATGTCCTTCTATCGACTTAGCTTTAGAAATTAGAAATAGTAAGACACTTCCATTTGATCCCTATGAAAAATATGGAGGTGTAGGAGCAAAACCTGATTTGTCTAATGGATATTTGGTTGTGATGCAACATCCCGTAACAACAGAATATAAAGATTCAAGAAAACATGTAGAGGCTACACTTGAAGCAATATATAAATTAAATAAACCTACATTATGGTTTTGGCCTAATGTAGATGCTGGAGCAGACGGAACTTCAACAGGGATTCGAGCTTTTAGAGAACAGCATAATTTGCCTAATGTTCACTTTTTTAAGAATATGGAAGGTAAAGATTTTTTACAATTATTAAAGCATAGCGAATGCCTGATAGGTAATTCTAGTGTAGGAATTCGCGAATGTGCATACTTAGGAGTTCCTGTTGTAAATATTGGTTCTCGTCAGAATAGAAGAGACCGAGGAGGAAATAGCGTAGATGTTGATTACTCACAAAAAGAAATAGAAGAAGCAATTACAGCAATTGTTAAGAATGATAAAATTGTTTCGTCTTCTATTTATGGTGATGGAAAAGCAGGAATCAAAATAGCAGAATTATTAGCCGAAGTTCCTTTACAATTTCACAAAACAATAATGTACTAATATGAAAGTTCTAGCAGTAATTCCAGCTCGTGGAGGCTCTAAAGGAGTGCCGGAAAAAAATATTAAAGTATTAGGAGATAAGCCGTTAGTGGCTCATGCAATAGAATGTGCAATTCAATCTACCTATGTGTCTAAAATTGTACTATCAACTGATGATGAGAAAATTGCCACTATTGGTAGGCAATATGATATTGATGTCTTGAAAAGACCTGCTTATTTAGCAGAAGACAATAGTAGTGTTGTAGAAACGGTAGAACATGTGATTAAAGAATATAATGAAGATTTTGACCTTATAGTTTTATTACAGCCAACTTCACCATTAAGAACCTATTCCGATTTAGATCATATTGTTAATCTGTTAATTGATAAAACAGAAATTGACGGTGTAATTAGTGTGGTTCCAATGAATGATACACATCCAGCAAGAATGTATAATCTAATGGAGCATGATGAATTGAGTCCATTAATTGATAGCGGAGAAAGCATGAGGAGGCAAGATTTAACTCCTGTCTATTATAGAAATGGGTGTTTTTATGCAGTAAGAACTAAAGCTTTTATAAGCCAAAAAAGTTTCATGGTCGAAAAAAAAATAGCTTATGTGATGAATCCGGATTGGTTAGTCAATATTGATACAATGAGAGATTTTAAATTAGCAACACTATTATATGAAGACTGGAAAAAAGAAATTACTAATAACTGAGCCTAATAATTTTAGTCAAAAAGCATTAGCAATTTTAAGCGAAGCTTTTGATGTAAAGTCTATAAAAATAAAAGATCGAGAGGAATTGAAATTAGAGATTTCTAGTGTTGATGCAATTTTTATAAGACTAGGATTTGTAATTGATAAAGAAATTCTAGACAAAGCAAGTAACTTAAAATTCATACTGACTGCAACAACTGGATTGGATCATATTGATGTTGATTACTTTAAAAGTCTAGGAGGTGAAGTGATTTCTCTTAAAGGTGAAGTAGATTTTTTAAAAAGCATACCATCAACTGCAGAACATACTTGGGCATTGTTGCTCGCTTTATTAAAAAAAATTCCAACTTCCTTTGATCATGTTAAAAATGGAGGATGGAATAGAAATTTGTTTATTAACACAAATCTGAAAGAAAAAAAAATTGGCATTTTAGGTCTAGGAAGAGTAGGAACTCAAGTAGCTGACTTTGCAAAGGCCTTCGGAATGGAAATTGGTTTTTTTGATGTTAAAAATGTAGAGAGTCAATTTTTGAGATTTAATAGTCCTGAAGAGTTATTCAAATGGGCAGACATCATTACAATACATATCCCATTTTCTGTAGAAAACGAAAAATTTATTGGTAAAGAATTGTTATCGTTTGTAAAAAATGGAACAGTACTAATTAATACATCAAGAGGTGGTGTTTGGGATGAAAATGAAATTGCTAGATTAATCGTCAATGGTAATTTTAGTGGTATTGCAACAGATGTTTTGGAAAACGAATTAAATGGAGAAACAATAGAATTGAATCCTTTAGTTGATTTAGCTAGGCAAAGCTATAATGTAATAATAACACCCCATATTGCCGGAGCTACTAAAGAATCAATGGAAATGACGGAAGAGTTTGTAGCGAAAAAACTGATCTCGAAGAGAGGCATTTTACTTTAATTCTTCAAAAATGTTATGCATTGCGAATAAGAAATGCCAAACAAACTTTCTTTTTTAAAATCTTATGAATCAAAAAGTAAACGATTGTTTTACAAAAAAGAAATAACACAGAATTATTTTTTAGTTGCGAGCAAAAATCGGATATTTGGCCGCTCATTTACCCAAAAACACTTTAGACACAATTAATGCCTACTAAAAAGATTTTTATTCTTCTTCCAGATGGAGTTGGACTCCGCAATTTTGCATTCTCTAATTTTTATAAAATAGGATTAGAAAAGAAATTTGATATTACATACTGGAATAATACTCCATTTGATTTACATAGTTTAGGTTTTAAGGAGATTAAAATAAATAATGCTAAATCACACCCTTTAACTGATAGTTATAAAAACGCTAGAAAACATATAGAGCTAAATCTCAATATAAGAAGAGAGAACGATAAAGTTTATGATACATATCGATTTCCTTTTGCATACAAAAATGTAAAGGGTGCTTTTAAAAGTTATTTTGCCAGGTTTTTGATTTCATTGTACAACTCAGACAAAGGGTTAATGAAAGTTAAATCAAAAATGAAAACTATAGAAAAGAAAACCGATTTCTATAAACAATGTGTGCAGACGCTCGAAAGAGAACGACCAAACTTTGTTTTCTGTACAAATCAAAGACCAGTATTGGCTATTGCACCATTATTAGCAGCAAAAGAGCTAAAAATTCCAACGGGAACATTTATCTTTTCTTGGGATAATTTGCCTAAAGCAACAATGGTGGTTGAAACTGATTACTATTTTGTGTGGAGTGAACACATGAAATCAGAACTCCTTAAATACTATCCAGATATAAAGGAAAAACAGATTTTTGTCGTAGGAACACCTCAATTTGAGAGCCATTTTGATGAAAAAAATCTTATTGATAAAGTCCAGTTTTTCAATGATTATGGATTAGATTTAAATAAAAAATATATCTGCTATTCAGGAGATGATATCACAACTTGTCCAGATGATCCGCAATACCTATCTGATGTAGCAGATGCAGTAAGAAAGATCAATGAGCAAGATAATAAATCACTTGGATTAATATTTAGACGTTGTCCTGTAGATTTTTCAAACAGATTTGATGAGGTTTTGGCCAGAAATAAAGATCTAATAGTTCCAATTAGTCCTATTTGGAAAAAAATAGGCGAACAATGGAATACTATCTTACCAACGAAAGAAGATGTTGAATTGCATGCAAGCACAATTTTTCATACAGAGATGGTGGTTAACCTTGGTTCTTCAATGGTGTTTGATTATGTGTGTTTTAAAAAACCATGTGCTTACATAAATTATGATGTATCGAATAGGGTTAACGAAAAATGGTCGGTTTCAAAAATTTATAACTATATGCATTTTCGTTCGATGCCAAGTAAAAAAGCAGTTATTTGGCTGAATTCTGCTGATGAAATTGCAGACAAAATTAGATTAGGACTAGAAGGCAACAATGAAACAATTGAACATGCTCAACAATGGTTTGAAATTATAAACCAAAGCTCTCCTAAAGAAGCCTCAGATAGAATATGGGAAGCAATAGAATTAATTGCTGACTAATTTATTATAAAATCATTCTAAGTTATGTTTTTTAACTCTTTGGCTTTTGCCATGTTTTTGCCAATTGTTTTTTTTCTTTATTGGTTTGTTTTTAATAAAACGAAAAGCACACAAAATGCTTTGTTGATTGTTGCCAGTTATTATTTTTATTCTTGCTGGGATTGGAGATTTTTATTTTTGCTAGTTTTTTCTACATTTTTAGATTATTTCACAGGAATTCAAATAGAAAAAAGCAACTCAGAAAAGGGGCGAAAATTTTGGTTTTGGCTTAGTGTTTTGGTGAATTTGGGGTTTTTAGGAATTTTTAAATACTATAACTTCTTTGCAGCTTCATTTGCAGAAATGTTTACTTCTTTTGGCTTTAACGTAAGTCCAATGTTATTGAATGTAATTTTACCGGTCGGGATTTCATTTTACACTTTCCACGGATTATCGTATGTGATTGATATTTACTATAAAAGAATAAAAGCAGAATATAATTTTGTAGACTATTCGCTTTTCGTGAGCTATTTTCCTCTTTTGGTAGCAGGACCAATAGAAAGAGCAACGCATTTATTGCCTGAGTTAAAAGAAAAGCGTGAGTTTAATTTTGAAAAAGCAAAAGAAGGAGTTTGTCAAATTGTTTGGGGATTAGTCAAAAAAGTAGTTATTGCAGATACCTGTGCCGTTTATGCAAACGCCATTTTTGATCATTATCCGTCAATGAATTCTTTTTCATTGATTTTAGGAGCAGTTTATTTTGCTTTTCAGATCTATGGAGATTTTTCTGGATATTCAGACATAGCACTGGGAGTTTCTAAATTATTTGGTTTAGAGTTATTGAGGAATTTTAATTACCCTTATTTTTCAAGAGACATTGCAGAGTTTTGGCGTCGTTGGCATATTTCGCTTTCTTCTTGGTTTCGAGATTATTTATATATTCCTTTAGGAGGAAGCAAAGGTGGCCTTTGGATGAAAATTAGAAATACATTTATCATCTTTATTATCAGTGGTTTTTGGCATGGTGCAAACTGGACATACATTGTTTGGGGATTTATAAATGCTCTTTATTTCCTTCCTTTATTATTGTCCAATAGTAATAGAAACAACATGGATTCTATTACTTTAAAATGGAATTTTGATTCTATTCGAGTATTATTTAGCATTTTAACCACTTTTTTATTGACTTGTGTAGCTTGGGTGTTTTTTAGAGCAAAAACAATCACCGATGCCTTTTTATATCTAAAAAAAATATTTACGAATGGAGAGTTTAGTGCTCAGTATTTAGATAATGAACGATACAATTATGAATTATTGCTAATGATTGGCTTGTTCGTTTTGGTTGAATGGAATAATAAAACCAAAGTAGAGCCAATTTCTGGAAAAAGGAGTATGATTAAAATGGCTTTAGCTATTATGGCTATTATCGCTTTCGGAACTTATTCAGATTACAAAGAATTTATTTATTTCCAATTTTAATGAAGAAGTTTTTATTATACATATTAGGAATTTTTATTTTAACAGTTTCTGTAGCAACTATTTTGGACAGATTGTATACTTATGTTTTTATGCAGTCAAGAAACCGCGGAAAAATTGAAACCGTTTTTAACTCTACAGCAAAAAAATACGATGTCGTGATTTTGGGTTCTTCAAGAGCAAATAATCATTTTGTGTCGCAAATGTTTGAAGACAAAGGGTTAAAAACCTTCAACTACGGAATGAGTGGCGGACATTTGTTTGAAGCTTCATTAATGTTAAAATTGATGATAGAAAGAAAATATGAAATCAAAAATGTGATTCTAGAAGCAGATTTGAATTTAGCCAGTGATCATCAAGCCGAAGGAATTGCGGCTTTGTTTCTGCCATATATTCATAATTCAGAAATAATCAAAGAACGTTATAGAAATGAAAGTAATTTCAATGAATTATACTATATACCATTTTATAGATATATAAAATATGATAGTAAAATTGGTTGGAGGGAAACATTTTTTACAGCAATACACAAGAAAACAAATTCCTTAGAAAATTTAGGATACCATCCATTAGAAAAACATAAAAATGGCAATATGAAAAATAATATTGTCAATTTAAATCCACTGCCACATAATAAATACTACGAAGAGATTAAAGATATATGTAAAAAGAATAACATTAATTTTATTGCAGTTATGACCCCAATGTGTGAGAATGTTGTTGGGATGAATTATTTTGACAAAGTAAAAAAGACATATCCAGAAATTTACAATTACGAAAATACAGTTATTGAAAACAAATACTTTTCTTCATGTGGGCATATGACAGGTGAAGGAGCAAGATTGTTTACAGCAAAAATTATTAAAGATTTTTTTAATAAATAATTATGCATATAGCATTTTTGACTTCAGAATATTCTCACCCTAAGATTGCACAATCAGCAGGAATAGGAACAAGCATTAGAAATCTGGCAACTTCATTGCATAATTCTGGAAATGCCATTACTGTTTTTATTTATAATCAGCCTGTACAAGAGATTATAGATGACAACGGAATTAAAATTTATCGTATTAAAAAAGTAAAATATAAATTTTTAGGATGGTATTTGTATCGTAAATACATTGAGAAATTCTGTAATCAAATCATAAAACAAGAGAATATTGAAGTAATTGAAGCTGCAGATTGGACTGGAATTACGGCATTTATGAATTTTAAAATTCCTTTAGTAATTCGTTTTCATGGAAGCGATACCTATTTTTGTCACTTAGAGAATAGGAAACAAAAACTTAAAAATTTCTGGTTTGAAAAATTGGCAATAAATAAAGCTGAGGCATTTATAGCACCAACAACTTTTGCTGGAGAAGTTTCAAAAAGTCTTTTTAAAATAAATGGAAAAGAAATCCAGACCATTCATAATGGTTTAGATATTAATGAGTTTGAAAATAAGCAACCAGAAAAATTTGAAAAATACACCATTCTTTACATTGGCACTTTAATTAGAAAAAAAGGTGTTTTAGAATTGCCAGAAATTTTTAATAGAGTACGTAATGTTTTGCCAGAAGCAAAACTTCGTCTAATAGGAAGTGATTCCTTCGATATAAAAACCAATTCTAAATCAACTTGGGAATTAATGAAAAATTTGTTTACTGAGGATGATTTAAATAATGTAGAATATTTAGGGAAAATTCCGTACAATGAGATTCAAGAGCATATAAAAAAAGCAAATGTATGCGTGTTTCCAACTTATGCAGAGACTTTAGGTATGGTTACAATAGAAGCTATGGCTATGCAGAAAGCAATTGTAAACAGCAATATTGGCTGGTCTCAAGAACTTATAACAGACGAGGAAAGCGGTTATCTTGTGCATCCTTCAAATCACGATTTGTATGCCGAAAGAATTGCGCAATTATTTGAAAATGATTCTTTGGTCTTACAATTAGGAAAAAAAGCTAGAGAACGAGCTGAAGAAAAATTTAATATAAATAAGCTTGCTATTGAAAACATTAGTTTTTATCAAAATATTATAAACTCCAATAAAAAGACAACGTGATCATTGTTTATCATCAAAATAACAAAATAGTTAAAGTTGGAGCAAAAACGAAAAATGTTTTCTCTGAAAACAAAAGTATTGCTGAAAATCTAATTGAAATTGCAGAGCGATTTCCGCAAGATTTAATTATTTGGTGTCATATCTCGTTAGAATCGAATCTGAATGTTGAGAAAATTGATGAGATTTTTCATCAAGAAAAGATAATGGCTTCCTATAATTTATCTCCAAATAGTTTTATTTCTGATACTATTGGATATGTAGATTCGTCGCCTTTTTTAAAAATAAATAAAGAAGTAAGTTACCCTACTTGGAGGATGAGCAGCAATGTAGGAGGAATTCATGCTTCTATTTTATTGCTCTTAAAGAATCAGATAAAGGTAGATGCAGATTTTGACTATTTTTTAAACTCAATAGCAAGATTAGGAATATCAAAAGGGCTATTATGTTATTCTGTTCCTAAATTATTAAAAGACTGCTCACAAATTTTCCCAAAGTATAAAGAAAATAAAAGCCTTCTTTTTAGATTTGTAAAACAACATTATAAAACACGTTGGATATTTTTACTTTTTTTAGATCTGTTTCTTTATAAAAGAACATTGGCTGTTTTTCCCTTTTTAATGTCTTTTTTTTACAAGAAAAGAGGTTTGAAAATAGATACATTTCATGAAATTGAAACCGAATCTAAAAATAAAGTAATTGAAGAAGGAACTTTAGACGTAATCATTCCAACAATTGGACGAAAAAAATATTTATATGATACTCTAATAGATCTTTCTTTGCAAACATTTTTGCCTGCAAACATTGTTATTGTGGAGCAAAATCCTGTTCAAGACAGCATTACAGAACTTGACTATATTTTGAGTGAAGATTGGCCATTCCAAATTAAACATATTTTTACGCAGCAAACTGGAGCATGTAATGCAAGAAATTTGGCCCTGAAAGAAGTGAAAAGCGAATGGGTATTTATGGCAGATGATGATATTCGAATAGAAGCTGACTTTTTGGAAGAAACATTTCAGGTAATTAAAAAAGAAGGAATCGAACAAATTACTTTAGGATGCTATCAACCAGATTACCCCTTAGATAAAAAAATAAAACAGAAATTTCAATGGGGCAGTTTTGGTTCAGGTTGTAGTATCGTAAAAGCAAATAATATAAAAACGCTTTCTTATAATTTGAGTTTTGAATTTGGTTATGGAGAAGACAGTGATTTTGGAATGCAACTAAGAAATTTAGGTCATGATATTCTCTATTCTCCAAAACCAGAAATTCTTCATCTAAAGGCGCCAATCGGTGGTTTTAGAACAAAACATATTTTGGCTTGGGCAGATGAGAAAATTCAGCCAAAACCTTCTCCGACAGTAATGCTAAATAAGATTTTAAATCTTACTAAAGAACAGATTGAGGGGTATCGAACGATTTTATTCTTTAAATATTATAAAGTTCAAAAAATTAGAAACCCATTGCGATATTATTCTAGTTACAAAAAGCAATGGTCAAAAAGCCAATATTGGGCTAATAAATTAAATGTTGAAAAATGAAATTTTCACTGATTATTTGTACATATATGCGTCCTGAGCCATTAGTTAAGCTATTAAACTCAGTAAATATCCAAAGTAAATATCCAGATGAAATTTTAATCATTGATGGCTCATTAAATAAAGAAACAAAAATAGCTCTAGACAAAAATAATTTTAAGAATTTAAAATATTTTTTAGTTTCTGATAGAGATAGGGGCTTAACAAGACAACGCAATTTTGGTATTTCTAAGGTCGCAAGTGATTCTGAAATTGTTTGTTTTTTAGATGATGATATTGTCTTAGAAACGGATTACTTTGAAAATTTATTAAATACCTACAACCTTTTTCCTTCTGCACTTGGAGCTGCAGGATATATCATAAATAATAATGCCGCGTGGAGTTTAAATTTAGAAAACGAACCTCTTCAATATAATCATTTTTATTATGATGGTTGGAAACGAAAGTATTCTCAAAGGTATGTATTGCGAAAAAAAATGGGATTGTTAGACGATTGCCCTCCAGGATTTATGCCTGAGTCAGGTAATGCTAAAGCTTTGAGTTTTTTTCCTCCAACTAACAAAATCTATCCAACGGAATCTTTTTCTGGAGGTGTTTCATCTTTTAGAAAGGAAATTTTAGATAAAATTAAATTTTCAGAATATTTCGAAGGTTATGGTCTTTATGAAGATACTGATTTCACATTCAGACTTTCTAAATTAGGAAATATATATGTTAATACAAGCGCAAAACTCTACCATTATCATGATGAGGCTGGACGACCAAATAAATTTGAATATGGAAAAATGGTTCTGAGAAATGGATGGTATGTTTGGCGAGTTGCTTTTCCAAAGCCAAGATTTAAATCTAGAATAGAATGGAATTTGATAGCTTGGCTATTAATTATAATTAGAGCAAGTAATATTGTTAGCACAAAGAAAAAGAAAGAAGCTATTACAGAAACATTAGGAAGAATATATGGTTGGTTTTCAATTATAATTAATCCTCCTAAAGAAAAAAAATAATATTTATGAATTTATTCTCACTTTTTCGAAAGAGAAATTATATTTATTTCTATCATATTGTTAAACCTTACACAAGTTCGGTTATCAAAAGAAAGAGCGAATATGATAATTACGATTCCTTAACTTCTATTTGTGATTACTTTCAAATCGAGCAGTATAAAAAAATTGCTGTTGTTGCAAGTGGACCAAGTGCCACGAAATTAAATTTAGATGATGAGACTCTTTATTTTTGTTGTAACGATTCTATAAATATTGTGAACTCAAAACCACACATTTATATAGTGCATGATAATTTTTATCTAGTTAAATATTTGAAATCTTTTAAAGGAACTGAAAAATGGAAAGGAACAATATTTTGGATTTTCAACAATAATTCGCAAACGAACTATATTTCATTTAAAAAAGTTTATAATTATATAACTAATAAATCTCGCTTAAAAAGAGAATTTTTAATCACAAATTTCAATTTTTGTAAAAGTTCCGAATCACTTAATGAAGAGCTCCTTTTAACTCTTCAAAAAGAATTTGATTTTACATATAAAAGTATTAACTCTGGTTTTAATACATTGCTAATTGCTTCTGTTTTGGCTTTTAAAGCAAATAAACCGCTCGAAGTTTATGGATTTGACATGGGAGAAGGAGGAGATCAATATTACAACAAAAGTGCTTTTATTGGAAAAAGTATAAAAGGAGAGGGAAATAAAAAAATTGTGAGTGAATTTCTTAGCAACTTGTACCTTAAAGAGATGAAAATTAATAATGAATCTAATTTTATGACTTTTAAGTCAAAGCAATTAGATTAGTTTTTCTAGATTTAAATGAAGTTTGTCATAATTAGCCATGTTAGGCATTTAAAAAATAATAATAAATATTTCGGTTATGCCCCATATGTTCGCGAAATGAACATTTGGCTGAAATATGCAGATAAAATTATAGTAGTTGCTCCTTTATCGGAAGGAGACCCAACAGCTATAGATCTTGCCTACACTCATTTTAATATTAGTTTTAAAAAGACTCTAAGCTTTAATTTAACAGGTGTGGGAGAAGTTGTTTTAACGATATTAAAGCTACCATTAATTTTTTGGAAGATCTTTTGGGCAATGAAAACAGCAGATCATATTCATTTAAGATGCCCAGGAAACATGGGTCTAATTGGTTGCTTTGTTCAGGTTCTTTTTCCAAATAAAATTAAAACAGCTAAATATGCTGGGAACTGGGATTCTAAAAGTAAACAGTCTTGGAGCTATCGTTTGCAAAAATGGATACTTAGTAATACATTTCTAACAAGAAATATGCAGGTTTTAGTGTATGGAGATTGGGGAAATCAATCAAAGAATATAAAGTCATTTTTTACAGCTACTTATTCAGAATCTGAAAAAATCAGCTTTGACAAAGCTGATTTTAAGAACGGAATAAAGTTTGTTTTTGTTGGAAGTTTAGTGGCTGGTAAAAAACCATTATATGCTGTTAAATTAATTATGGCATTGCTAAAGAATGGACATAATGTAACATTAGATTTGTATGGTGAGGGTTTAGAAAGAGATTCTCTAGAAAATTATATTCAGAGGAATAAATTGGAGAAGTATGTCATTTTAAAAGGGAATCAGAACAAAGAAACGTTGAAAGCAGCTTATCAAAAGAGTCATTTTGTAATTTTACCTTCAAAAAGTGAAGGATGGCCAAAAGCCATTGCAGAAGGAATGTTCTGGGGGTGCGTTCCAATTGCTACAAAAGTTTCGTGTGTTCCATATATGCTAGATTCCGATAAACGCGGGGTTTTACTTGAAATGGATTTGAATAAAGATATAGAACAGATAGAGAATTTAATAATTAATCAAAATTCCTTTTTAAAGAAAAGCCAACTAGCTACAGAATGGTCTCGCAGTTTTACTACAGATGTTTTTGAAAATGAAATTGCTAAATTGATGATAAAATGAGAATTGTACAGATTATAGATTCTTTAGAGGTTGGTGGTGCAGAACGTATGGCTGTAAATTATGCAAATTCACTTGCTAATAAAATAGAGTTTTCAGGATTAATATCAACACGAAATGAAGGTTTACTTTTAGAGCATGTGGATCCAAAAGTTAAATATTTATTCTTGAAAAAAAAATCTGCTATAGATTTAAGAGCAATTTTTAGATTAAGAAATTATGTCAAAAGAAATAAAGTTGGTTTTATTCATGCGCATAGTTCTTCTTTTTTTATTGCAGTTTTAGTAAAAATAACAATGCCATGGATTAAAATAATCTGGCATGACCATTATGGAATTTCGCAAAATCTTTCATTACGAAAAAATTTGACATTAAAATTTTCATCTTTTCTCTTTTTAGGAATTATCTCTGTAAACGATTCTCTACAAAAATGGGCTCAGAATTATTTGAATTGTAAAAACCTTATTTATTTTCCAAACTTTATAATCAAACCAACTGTTTTTTTTGATAGTTTTCAGTTAAAAGGAATAGACGGCAAAAGAATAATCTGTGTTGCAAATTTACGCCCTCAAAAGAATCATGAGTTATTGATTAAAGGAGCAAAGGAAATTCATGAAAAATTTCCAGAATGGACATTTCATTTAGTGGGAAAGGATTTTAATGATTCCTATAGTGCTAATTTATTAGAACTGGTTAAAGAAAAAGGGCTTTCTGAAAATGTATTTTTTTATGGAGCAGTAAATAACGTCCAGCAATTGTTAAAACAAAGCGAAATAGCAGTTTTAACTTCCCTTTCAGAAGGACTTCCTTTGGCTGTTTTAGAATATGGACTAGCTAATTTACCTGTTGTAGCAACCAATGTTGGTGAAATTTCAAAAGTTATTCCTTCCTCTAAAGAAGGGGTGATAATAGATTCTGATAATTTAAGTCAATTTGTAGATTCAATTCAAATATTGATTGAGAATCAACACATTCGTAGATCATTAGGAAACCAGTTAAATTTTTATGTAAATGAAAATTTTGGTGAAGAATCAATTTTAAAAGAGTACCTAATATGGTTAAAATCTTTAACTGCTATTAGAAAGTAAATACTTTACAATGAAAAACACAAAACTTAGTTATTTAGCCATAATCATTTTTCATGCATTATTAGCATTAATTATTTTTGTTATTCCTTTTTTTTCAAAAATATATGCTTTGTTAATTGTTTTAATAGGCGTTATTTTAATCATTAGAAACAAAAACAGGAACAATGAGGTGCTTTTTGTTAGTGCATATCTGGTGGGAGCTGAGGTTTTCCTTCGAATGACAGGAGGAAATTTTAACAATGAATATGCGAAATTTTGTGTTATTGGTTTTATGTTCCTTGGTATGATATATAGCAATTTTTCAAAAAGTGCATTAATTTATTTGTTTTTTTTCATACTGCTGGTTCCTTCTATTCTTATTACTGCTAATTATCAGGATGCAGGAACAGATGTTAAAAAAGTTTTATTTTTTAATTTATCTGGACCAGTTTGTTTAGCAATGTGCTCAATATACGCATTTGGGAGAAAAATAACTTTTGATAATATTCAAAAGTTATTATTAGTTATGGGATTTCCTATCATTTCGACAACTGTATATTTGTTTCTTTATACTCCCAATATACAAGATGTTGTAACGGGAACTCAATCAAATTTTGAGACCTCTGGAGGTTTTGGGCCAAATCAGGTGTCTACAATATTGGGATTGGGAATGTTTATTTTCTTTACGCAAGTAATTTTGTTTTCAAAATCTAAAATAGAATTATTAATAAATGGAGGATTATTAGTTTTCATAAGTTATAGAGGGATTGTCACCTTTTCTAGAGGAGGAATTATTACTGGTGTAGTTATGATTATTTGCCTGTTATTTTTATTGTATTATTTTTCAAATGCAAAAGGTAGAAGTAAATTTGCTCTAGTTTTTGTTTTAACAATTACTTTAGGAATAGGTGTTTGGGTATATAGTTCTTTTCAAACAAGAGGTCTTATAGAGAAAAGATATGCTAATAAAGATGCGATAGGAAGAGAAAAGAAAGATAGGCTAGGAGGTAGAGAAGAAATAATGGATGCTGATATTGTGCTTTTTTTAGAAAATCCCATTGTAGGGGTAGGTGTTGGGCTTAGTAAAGAAAAAAGAGCAGATCAGCTTGGAATAGCAATTGCTTCACATAACGAAGTAACTAGACTTTTTTCTGAACATGGATTAATGGGTATTTTCGCATTGTTAATAATTGGAGTTACTCCCTTTGTATTTTATATTGAAAATAAACAGCATTTATATTTTTTATCATTTTATTTTTTTTGGCTCCTAACAATTAATCACGCGGCAATGCGAACAGCAGCCCCTGCATTTGTATATGCATTATCGCTTCTTTTTGTGCAAGTGAAAATTCCTGAAGAAACAGAAAATTAATAGATTAGTTATAATTTTTTGCGATACATTTGCTTTGCCCTAACCCAATTAAAACCTACAAATGATGTTCTCAAAAAAGAAAATGCATTTTGAAATTTCAGAAAGGAAAATATTGCTTCTTTCTTTCGATGCTATTTTTATTTTATCCGCGTTATATCTATTAAGCGCAATATTCGACTATAATTATTTTGAATTTGATATTCACAGCTCGTTAAGTATTCTTTTACTAATTGCCTATCTCTATAGTTTCGGAGTAATTTTTGAAATTTATAATTTACAAGTGGCAAGCAATCAGCTTCAGATTCTGCAGAATGTCGTTTTTACTGTAAGTGCTACTGTTCTGGCTTATTTGTTTACACCAATTCTTTCTCCTGTATTGCCTAAACAGAGACTCGTTATACTAATATTTTACTTTACAATATTAATTACCCTGTTGATATGGCGTTTATTTTACTGCTACTTTCTAGCCTCTCATCGTTTTTCTCAAAGTGTAGTTTTGATTTGTGACCAAAGCGAAGTTGAAGAATTAGTTTTAGAATTAGAGAAGGTTGATCCTCATTATAAAATTATTGCTTTTGTAAACTCCGATTCCACAGCTGAAGAAAATCTGGATTTTCATTATGTAAAAGAATTAAAGAAGGATGCTTTAAAACATTTTGTATCGACACATCATGTTTCAGAAATCATTATCGCTTCTCAAAATACAGATGGTATCACTCCAGATTTATATCAGCAATTGCTTCATTTATTAGAAAAAGGAATCATTATAAGAGAATATACCCAGGTTTTCGAGAGTAAAACACAACGAATCCCGGTTCATCATATAGAAAAAGATTTTTATAGATTTTTTCCTTTCAGCAGAAGTAATAGTAATAAACTTTATTTGTCTTTTGTTCGGCTTATAGAAATCATGTTCTCTATTTTGGGGTTATTAATATCTCTAGTTTTTATACCAATAATTTTTCTGTGCAATATCTTTGCAAATAAAGGAAGCCTTTTTTATACTCAAGAAAGAGTAGGGAAAAATGGAGATGTTTTTAAGATTTATAAGTTTAGAACTATGACAGAGAATTCAGAAACCAATGGAGCTGTTTTTGCTGTTCATAATGATAAAAGGGTTACTCCGTTTGGTAAATTTATGCGAAAGTCAAGAATCGATGAACTGCCTCAATTTATTAATGTTTTAAAAGGAGATATGGGCGTAATTGGCCCTAGGCCTGAGCGTCCTTTCTTTGTTGAAGAAATCGCAGCTGTAATGCCTTTTTATGAAACGCGTCATGTAATTAAGCCTGGACTTACAGGATGGGCACAGGTTAATTATTCTTATGGAGAATCTATAGATGAGAGTTTGATTAAACTTCAATATGATCTATACTACATCAAGCACAGAAGTGTTTTTCTTGATTTGAGTATCACTTTCAAAACCATTACTACGGTTTTGTTCTACAGAGGTCAATAATATTTTTTAGATTATAATCGGAATTGGTTTTTTGTTGCGAATAGCTGTTCGCACTAAAACCACTCCGCTTGTAATGATTAGTGGTAAAGTGATAAAGAAATGCGCTTTGTTAATCAAAAACAAAAAGTAAATTACTAAAAGGACAAAATTGATTAACGAAAATCGATACGTCCATAATTTGTTTTTGAAAATTGAAAAGAATACTAAAAGCAATAAAAGCGGACTGAATAATAATACATTATAATTCATTGCTAGTTCTTGGTGAAAAGAATAAAATCCCATAATAACAAAGAATATTCCAATAAGAGATAAAATCAAAAAGTAGATTTTATCGACTGTTTTGTTTCTGGCGAAGATTACAAAAAGTAAAATAAAAAGATACGTGTAAATATTATTCCACAAAGATTTTGGAGTCTCTTTTGTAAATTCTAACAACGTTTTGCTTTTTGCTGCTAAAGGTTTATTTTGGAAAGTAGTTTTGTCTAAACTGTTTTTCAATTCAAATGGAAGAAAAATTCTTGTTCCCATTTGATCTACTTTCGTTCCAAAAATAATGCTTGTTCCCAACTGATCGTAGAAATGACCATCAAAGTAAGGAAACAGAATAGAGCGATAGGTTTGGTCTGTATCTTCTGTTTTGGCAATTACATTTCCACCTAAAGTTTTATTTACCACATCAACAACCATCGAAGTGCAGTTTTTATCGATAAATTTGTAAGTATAATAACGCTCGTCAGAAGCTAAAACTGCATTTAATTGGTCGAAAAGTTTTTGTTTTAAATCTTGAGAAATCAGTAATTCCTGCTCATAAATACTTCTTTTTTCATAAGTGTATTCATTAAAAAAATCTGCATAAGAGTGTACTGTTGCAAAATATTGAAGATCTCCTTTTGCGAACTTTAGAACAAAATTTGGAGTTCTAAAATCAAAAGTTCCGTAATTGTAAACAACGTCAAAATTGTTTCCAGGATCTAAAACTCTAATTCCTGTGTGTCCGAAATAAGAATACGTTTCGTTTCCAAGGCCACAAGTCAGAATGCTAATTTTAGCGTCTTTAGATAAAGCTAAACTTTGGCTGAAACCAATAAAACTGGATAAGAATAATAAAATAAAAAGTGCTTTTTTGGACATGACAGTTTTCATGATTTAAAATTTTAATGTTTTTTGGTTTCTAATTATTATCTAAAGATACCTAAATCTACTTTCAGCGAAAAAATATTAGAATACAACGCGGTGCTTTGATTTCCTAAATCAGTTAAGGCATAATCAATTTGTATGCCTTTATATCGAAATCCTAAACCGATATTAGGCTGGAAGTTTACTTTTTCAGTATTGTCCAATTGTGTTACATTCTGAAAATTTCCTGCACCGGCTCGAACGAAAACCAAATCGGTATACCCAAACTCAAACCCTAGAGCTGGGTCTATACTTATGGGTTTTGAAGAAATGATATCATTTGTCTGTTCAAATCGCATATTTAGATTTGCAGATGTCACTAGACTGCATTCGTTATGAAAATCAAACCTTTTTGAAACTCCTAATTGTGCTTTTGGCAGTGTTATTTCTGTGCTTTCTGGCAATTCGTTATTTTCTCCTGGAATTGCATTAGCGATTTTGGCATATTCTTCTTCATCAATATTCCAAATGTTGTAAGTTGTGGTAATGTCTCGAAGCATTAAACCAAATTTCCAATCGTTTCTTTCAAATTGAAGTCCAATATCAAATCCAAATCCCCAAGAATTAGCAAATTTTCCAATTACTCTTCGAATTACTTTTGCATTTACACCATATTGAAATCCATCAACAGGCAGTTTTCGAGCATAAGAAAAAGTAAAACCATAATCTGCAGTAGAGAAAAGACTGATTCTATTATAATCTATATTTCCTTGATTATCGATCAATTGTGTGGTATCCATGATATCGTCTACTCCAAAACGAATCATCGAAATTCCCCAAGCACTTCTGTCGTCAATGGGGCTTGCGTAGCCTATGTAATCGTATTGCGCAATATTAGCAAAGTAGCTGGCGTGCATTAAAGCTATTTGATGATCTTCAAGATGCGTTAAACCTGCAGGATTCCAGTAAACAGCATTTACATCATTGCTAGAAGCAGTTACAGCACTTGCCATTCCAAGAGCCGCGGCATCGACACCAATATTCATAAATTCATTCGAATATTTTCGAACAGTTTGTGCATACTGAAAAGTACAACTCCAAAGTAATAAAAACACTAAATATTTCTTCAACGTATATGTTTTTGCAGATCGAGGCCTGTTTTTAAATTTTTATCAAAAATATAATATTTTACTCATCTAATAAGTTCCTTTAGCTAAATATTCCGAAAGTCATACTTTGAAATAAAAAACTCTCGAAAAAACTCGTTTTGCATCGAGTTATTATACTAAATTTGTTCTCTTCCATTATCAAAACTTTAAACTATGAATATTAAAAAGCATATACCAAATCTAATTACATTAATCAATCTTTTCTGTGGCTGTGTCGCAGTTGTTTTTGTCTCTAAAGGAGATTTTTTAATGGCTTTTTACATGGTTTGCTTAGGAATTTTTTTTGATTTCTTCGATGGTTTTTTTGCCAGATTATTTAAAGTTTCAAGTCCGCTTGGGTTACAGTTGGATTCTTTGGCAGATATGGTAACAAGTGGCGTTGTACCAGGTTACGTCATGTACAGTATGTTTGCTAGAGGCGGTGATCAACTAGGAAATCAAGCAATTGTTCCCTTTTTAGGATTTATTATAACTTTAGGTGCCTGCTACAGATTAGCCAACTTTAATATCGATACTCGTCAGACAGATTCGTTTATTGGTTTGCCAACTCCTGCAAATGCCATTTTTATTATTAGTTTGCAAATAGTTCTGGATATGTATGCAGATTCGTCTCTTGTAATTCTTGAATTATTGACAAATCAGTGGGTTTTATTACTTGTTACTTTGGGTAGCGCTTACATTATGAATGCTGAAATTCCATTATTTTCTTTAAAAATTAAAAAATTCAGCTTAAAAGACAATGCACTTCAAATCGTATTTTTGATTGTTTCAGTATTGTTAGGGGTATTACTTCACTACATCGCAATTCCGCTGATTATTGTTTTCTACGTTTTACTGTCTATTATCAATAATCTATTTCTGAAAAAGTAATTCTGTTTAATGGCAAGAAAAACGACTTATCGTAAAACATATTCAAGAAAACCAGCTGGAAGATCTTTTCTGAGCAGACTTTTTCGAGGACTTTTATTGATTTTTTTCGGACTTTTATTCATTGGGATAATTTATCATTATCGCAAAGGGCTTGCTTATTATTTAGGTTTTAAAACAGAAAAGGTTTTAGATGAAGATGCGGTTGACAAGCACCTTTCTGATGTTCGAAATATTCGAGTTCTTGAAAATCATAAAGGAAAAGTAATTGGAATCGACGTGTCCGAATTTCAGGGAAAAGTCGATTGGGAAGAAGTCGAAATTTTAGATGAAAAATACCCAGTTCAATTTGTTTTTATTCGTGCAACTGCAGGGAATGATCGTGTAGATAGACAATTCAAAAGAAATTGGGAAGGAGCAAAAGAAAATAAAATCATGCGTGGCGCATATCATTATTATCGTCCTAACGAAAATTCTATAGAACAAGCAGATCTTTTTATCAAAACAGTAAAATTACAAAAGGGAGATCTTCCGCCAGTTTTAGATATCGAAAAATTACCTAAAAATCAGCCTTTAGATAGTTTGAAAAAAGGGCTGAAACGTTGGTTGAATAAAGTCGAAAAACACTACCAAGTTCGTCCAATAATTTATTCTGGAGAACGATATTATTCAGATTTTTTAAAAGAAGAGTTTAGCGAATATCTTTTCTGGATTGCCAATTATAATTTCTACAGAGAAAAAATTGAAGATGATTGGCTGTTTTGGCAGTTTACAGAAAAAGCTTCTCTGCCAGGAATCAAACACCGAGTTGATGTTAATATCTACAATGGCGATTTAGAGCAATTGCATTTTATTACAGTTGAGTAATAGTGATCAGTTTTCAGATTTTTAGTATTCAGTCGTTATCAAAAAAAAACAGTTTTTTAGTCTCAGTTCAAAACTGAATACTAAAAAACTGATTCTAAGTTATTTTTGTGAACTGATTACTAAAAATCTGAATACTGAACACTTTTTTAAATTTATTTCAAAAACTAAAATAACAATTATTACAAAAGTTTAGGTTTTTAGTATTCAGTCTTTATCAAAAAAAATCAGTTTTTTAGTCTCAGTTCAAAACTGAATACTAAAAAACTGATTCTAAATTATTTTTGTGAACTGATTACTAAAAATCTGAACACTGATCACTTTTCTTAAAATTCTAATTTCTTTTTACGAAGCTCGAAGTTTTGTCCAAGATAAACTCTACGAACCATTTCGTCTTCTACCAATTCTTCTGGAACTCCTGCTTTAAGAATTCCTCCTTCAAACATTAAGTATGTTTTGTCGGTAATCGCTAATGTTTCCTGAACGTTGTGATCGGTAATTAAGATTCCGATGTTTTTGTTTTTCAATTGCGCTACAATTCGCTGAATATCTTCAACTGCAACTGGGTCAACTCCTGCAAAAGGTTCATCCAATAAAATAAATTTAGGATCGGTTGCCAATGCACGGGCAATCTCTGTACGACGACGCTCACCTCCAGAAAGTAAATCGCCTCGGTTGGTGCGAATGTGTTCTAAACTGAATTCTTCGATTAAACTTTCCATTTTAGCAATCTGTTCTTCTTTAGAAAGTTTAGTCAATTGTAAAACGCTCAAGATATTATCTTCAATGCTTAATTTTCTAAATACGGAAGCTTCTTGTGCCAAATAACCAATTCCTTGCTGTGCACGTTTGTACATTGGGTAATCAGTAATGTTCAAATCGTCAAGATAGATGTTTCCTTGATTTGGTTTTACCAATCCCACAATCATGTAAAAAGAAGTTGTTTTTCCAGCTCCATTCGGACCCAAAAGCCCCACGATTTCTCCTTGATTTACTTCAACAGAAATCCCTTTTACAACACTACGTCCTTTATAGGTTTTGATTAAATTATCGGCTCTTAGCTTCATTTTTTTTAATTAGATAATATCTTAATTAGATAATGTGTCAATTTGATAATGAGATAATTATTATCTCTGTTGGCAAAATAAAATAAAATAAATTAATCAATTAAACGAATTAACATATCATATGAAAATTATCTAATGGACTAATTATCTCATTCTCTAATTATTTGCCTTGCTCTTCAAGAGCTTCCCAGAATTCATAAGCTCTTCTTAAATGAGGAATCACAATTGTTCCTCCAACTAGAGTTGCGATTCCCATTGCTTCCATCATTTCTTCTTTAGAAACGCCTTCTTTATAGCTGGTTTCTAAATGGTATTTTACACAGTCGTCACATCTTAAAACAGTTGATGCTACTAGACCCAAAAGTTCTTTTGTTTTTACATCAAGAGCGCCTTCAGCATAAGCATTAGTGTCAAGATTAAAAATTCGCTTTACAATTTTGTTATTGTCAGCAAGCAGTTTTTCGTTCATTTTAGAACGATAATCGTTAAATTCTTGAATTATATCAGACATTTTCTTTTAATTTATTTCTGTAAACAACTTTCGAAATCAAAATACTTACTTCGTAAATAATCAACATCGGAATTGCTACAATGGTTTGACTTACTACATCTGGAGGTGTAACAATAGCTGCGATAACCAAAATAAGGACTACAGCATATTTCCAATACTTTCTTAAGAATTCAGGAGTTACTAATCCTAATTTTGTTAAGAAATAAATAGCAATTGGAAGTTCAAAAAAGATTGCGCTTCCAAGAATACTCGTTTTAACCATTCCCATATAAGATTCTAGAGTAAATTGGTTTTTTACAACATCACTTATAGAGAAAGTTGCAACGAAGTTTACCGACATCGGAATTACAACAAAATAGCCAAATAATACTCCTAAAAAGAAAAGTAATGAAGAGACAAAAATGAATAATTTTGCATTCTTTCTTTCTTTCTCATAAAGAGCCGGACTGATGAACTTCCAGATTTCCCATAAAATATAAGGGAAACTCAATATGAAACCAGCCAGAAGACACATCCATACAAAGATGTTAACCTGACCTTCCATTTCGGTATTCTGAATAATAAAATTCAGTTCTGTGATGCAAATGCTGTCAGCAAAACCTAGCTGATGCGATAAGTCGCAAAACCAAACATAGGTAAAGAATGTTGGTCTTATCGGACCTAAAATAATTTGATCAAATAAATAATCACTAATAAAATAAGTAACAAATGCCATGATGCATGTTGCAAGTGTACTTCTAACCAATAACCATCTTAGTTCTTCAAGATGATCCAAAAATGACATTTCGCCAAGATTTTTTTTTGCCATTATACGATTCCTTCTTTTAAAATGTCATGTAAATGTAAAACGCCTTTGTACGTTCCTTCGTCAGAAACAATTAGCTGTGTAATAGAGTAGTCTTCTAAAATATTTAAAGCATCGACAGCCATAGTTTCAGACGAAACTACTTTTGGATTTTTAGACATAATATCCCTTGCAGTTAAGTCCGCAATAGTATCTACGTCGTTTAGCATTCTTCGGATGTCTCCATCGGTAATAATTCCAACAATTTTATTGTCTTCAATTACTGCAGTAACTCCTAATCTTTTTTCAGAGATTTCAAAAATCACTTTTTTGACAGATGTATCAGGAGCTACAGCTGGTTTTAGTGAGTTTTCTATCATATCTTTTACGCGAAGCAATAGTTTTTTTCCTAAAGCACCTCCTGGATGATAAACTGCAAAATCTTCTGGTTTAAAATCACGCATTTCCATTAGACAAACGGCTAAAGCATCACCCATTACAAGCTGTGCTGTTGTGCTATTTGTCGGAGCTAAATTGATAGGGCAGGCCTCTGTGTCAACAGTTGTATTTAAAACAAAATCTGAACCTTTTGCTAAAAATGAAGTTACATTTCCAGTAATGGCAATCAAAGTATTCCCAAATCTTTTTAATAAAGGAACAAGGACTTTGATTTCGGGACTATTTCCGCTTTTAGAAATGCAGATAATAATGTCGTCATTTTGAATCATTCCTAAATCGCCGTGAATTGCTTCTGCGGCATGTAAAAACATAGAAGGAGTTCCGGTTGAATTAAAAGTAGCCACCATTTTTTGTGCAATGATCGCGCTTTTTCCAATCCCCGTCACGATCAAACGGCCTTTGGTTTCGTATATGCGTTGGACAGCTTCGTAAAAATTTTCGTCCAAAAAATCAATTAGTTTTGTAATTGCTTCACTTTCAGAGAGTATTGTTTTCTTGGCAATCGCCAATATATTTTCTTTTGTGATCAAAACAGAATATTTAAAATTTGTATGTATAAAAGAAAGTTGTATCTTTATGTGTTGCAAATTTATACAAAATACCATTAATATAGAGAATGAATTCAAATGAAATTGAAATACATAAAGAATTAAAGAAGTATTTCGGCTTTAGCCAATTTAAAGGCTTGCAAGAGCAAGTCATTACGAGTATCCTAGACAGAAAGAATACGTTCGTAATAATGCCGACTGGTGGTGGAAAGTCTCTTTGCTATCAACTGCCAGCTTTAATTCAAGAAGGAACAGCAATTGTTGTTTCTCCTTTAATTGCTTTGATGAAAAACCAGGTTGACGCAATTCGAAGTCTTTCGTCTGAGAATGGAATTGCACATGTATTAAATTCTTCCCTAACTAAAACAGAAATTGCACAAGTCAAAAAAGATATTACGTCTGGATTGACCAAACTTTTGTATGTCGCCCCCGAATCATTAACAAAAGAAGAATATGTAGCCTTTTTACAAAGTGTGCCTATTTCTTTTGTTGCTATCGATGAAGCACACTGTATCTCAGAATGGGGACATGACTTTAGGCCAGAGTACAGAAATCTGAGAAATATAATTAAGCAACTGGGGAAAGTGCCTATTATTGGACTTACTGCAACTGCAACACCAAAGGTTCAGGAAGATATTCTGAAAAACCTTGATATGTCAGACGCAAATACTTTTAAAGCGTCTTTCAATAGACCGAACTTATATTATGAAGTTCGCACAAAAACAAAAAATATCGAATCGGATATTATTCGATTTATCAAACAGCATAAAGGCAAATCTGGAATTATTTACTGCTTAAGCCGTAAAAAAGTAGAATCGATTGCCGAAGTGTTACAAGTAAATGGAATCAGCGCTGTTCCTTATCATGCAGGTTTGGATGCAAAAACGCGGGCTAAACATCAGGATATGTTCTTGATGGAAGATGTCGATGTCGTTGTAGCAACAATTGCATTCGGAATGGGAATTGATAAACCAGATGTTCGTTTTGTAATTCACCACGACATTCCAAAATCATTAGAAAGCTACTATCAGGAAACGGGTCGTGCTGGACGTGATGGCGGAGAAGGACATTGTTTGGCTTATTACTCGTATAAAGATGTAGAAAAGCTAGAGAAATTTATGTCTGGAAAACCAGTTGCTGAACAAGAGATTGGTTTTGCACTTTTACAGGAAGTTGTGGCTTACGCCGAAACTTCAATGTCGCGTAGAAAATTCCTTCTCCATTATTTCGGTGAAGAATTTGACAGCGAAACAGGAGAAGGTGCCGATATGGACGACAACGTTCGTAATCCAAAACATAAAGTAGAAGCCAAAGAAGAAGTGGTTAAGCTGCTGGAAGTTGTTCGCGATACGAAACATATTTACAAGTCAAAAGAAATTGTATTTACTTTAATAGGGCGTATTAATGCTGTAATTAAAGCGCACAAAACAGATACACAACCTTATTTTGGTTCAGGTTCAGGCCACGACGAAAAATATTGGATGGCCTTGTTGAGACAAGTTTTAGTAACAGGTCTTTTGTCAAAAGATATTGAAACCTATGGAGTAATAAAAATTACGCAAGAAGGTCTTGACTTTATCAAAAAGCCAGTTTCATTTATGATGTCTGAAGATCATGAATACAGCGAAGCAGATGATGAAGCAATAGTAACATCATCAAAATCTTCTGGAACAGCCGATGAGGTTTTAACAGGGATGCTTCGTGAACTTCGTAAAAAAGTGGCCAAAAAACTTGGAGTGCCTCCATTTGTAGTTTTCCAAGATCCTTCGATTGAAGATATGGCTTTGAAATATCCGATAACAATTCAAGAATTATACAATATTCATGGTGTTGGTGAAGGTAAAGCTAAAAAATATGGAAGCGAATTTGTTGCTTTAATCAGCCGTTATGTTGAGGACAATGATATTATTCGCCCAGACGATTTGGTAGTAAAATCTACTGGAGTAAATTCTGCTAATAAATTATATATCATTCAGAATATCGATAGAAAACTTCCTTTAAGTGATATTGCTTCCGCGAAAGGACTTTCGATGGATGCACTGATTAAAGAAATGGAGCAAATCGTTTATTCTGGAACCAAACTAAATATTAAATATTGGATTGATGATATGCTTGATGATGATCAGCAGGAAGAAATCCACGATTATTTCATGGAATCAGAATCTGATAAAATCGAAGATGCCTTAAAAGAATTTGATGGCGACTACGATATAGACGAATTGCGTTTAATGCGTATTAAGTTTATTAGCGAGGTTGCTAATTAAATTCCAATTTTAGAAATTCCAAATTCCAAAATAATTAAACATTAAAAAATACAAATTCCAAATTCCAAGCAATCTAAAGCATTGGAATTTGGAATTTTTTATTTGAGATTTTTCTAAGTAATTGGAATTTGGAATTTTCTTTTTTGGAATTTTATTCACTATAAACTTCCCCACGATGTGGTTTCAAAGCATCTCTTACCTGAATCATATTTTCATCGGTTACAACCATAAAAGCTATGGCGTACATATCGTCTATGATTTTAAATCCTGTAATATTTAAAGGTAGCTTTTCAATTACTATATATTCTTTCAAATGAATCTCGTGATGTTCTGCTGTTTTTGCAGAAGCAGGACCACGGAAATCCCAAATCAGTTTTATTTTTCTAGACATTTTTTTAAGGTGCAAAGGTTGAGAGTTGCAAAGGTACAAAGTCTTTTTTAAAGGTTCTAAGATTCTGAGATGCTAAGGTTCTAAGTTTTTTTGTGTAGAGACGCACTGCAGTGCGTCTACGCAACGTGTGCCCATAATAGGTTAGACGCACGACAGTATGTATAGCCGTTCTTAAATAAATCTTTTTAATCCCAATAATCTGTGGCTAAAAACAAATAGTAAAGATTTTAGGAAGAGTAAATTTGTTACGTAATTAAACACAAAGTGCGCTAAGATTTAATTTTGCTTTACTTTTAGAAAATACAAAGTTCGCAAAGCTATATCAACACATAGCTTTGCGAACTTTGTGTTTTTCTACAACCATACCTTTACAAAACTTAGCGCACTTTGCGGTTAATTATATAAAGTCAGTTCAAAATAGTACTTTTGCAATCTATTTTTGATCTTATTGAAATTATCTAAAAGTATAAAAAAATAAAATGGAAGAAAATTTAGATTCAAATGAATTGTTCTTGAGTGAATCTGCAAAGGAGCATTTGAGAACGGCTGGAAATTGGGTTTATGTAATATCTATTATTGGACTTATTATAGTAACGTATAGTATTATAAGCTTGATTAGTGACTATATGAATCTTTCTAATTGGGATGACGTTCCTTCAGGCGGAGGTGTAGGATATATAATGATCATGACTTTATTACCCATTTTTTTAACGGCTAGTGCGATTTGTTTTTTTCCGCTTTATTATTTGTATAGATTTTCTTCAAATGTTAGAATAGCTTTTAGAGATGATGATTCAGAGGCATTAGAGCTTTCATTTAGATATTTAAAATTTCATTATATATCAATAGGGATTTCGCCACTATGTGCTATTGTATATTTTTTAGTGATCAGAATCTTTTAATAATATTAATTACCTTTTTATAAAAATGCCTAAAGAACTTTTACTTCAAGTAACACCAGAAATTGCTGCAAACGAATCATTGCTAAAAGACTATTTGTCTAAGCAGATTAAAGTTTCTGCTCAAGAAATTCAGCATGTTTCAATTTTAAAACGCTCTATTGATGCACGTCAGAAAGCGATTAAAATTAATTTAAAAGTTCTTATTTATTTAAAAGGCGAACCTTTTCAGGAAACCAAAATCGAGCTTCCTATATATAAGGATGTTTCGAATGCGCAAGAAGTTATTGTGGTTGGCGCTGGTCCAGCAGGACTTTTTGCGGCATTGCAATTAATTGAATTAGGTTTGAAACCAATTGTTTTAGAACGCGGAAAAGACGTTCGAGGCCGTCGTCGCGACTTAAAAGCGATAAACCGCGAACACATCGTTAATGAAGATTCTAATTATTGTTTTGGCGAAGGAGGAGCAGGAACGTATTCTGATGGGAAATTATATACGCGTTCTAAAAAACGAGGTGATGTAACTAGAATTTTAGAACTTCTAGTAGCTTTTGGAGCTTCAGAAGATATTTTGGTAGAAGCGCATCCGCACATTGGAACTAATAAATTGCCTAAAATTATTGAAGATATCCGAAATAAAATTAGAGAATTTGGAGGTCAGGTTTTATTTGAAACTCGTGTAGACGATATTTTAGTTAAGAATAATGAAGTCGAAGGAATCGTAACACAAAACGGAGATAAAATTCACGCCAATAAATTGATTTTGGCAACAGGACATTCTGCGCGTGATATTTTTGAATTATTAGACAAAAAGAAAATTTTAATAGAAGCAAAACCTTTTGCTTTGGGAGTTCGTGCAGAACATGCGCAAGAATTAATCGACAGTATTCAATACAGCTGTGATTTCCGTGGCGAACATTTGCCGCCAGCGCCATATTCTATTGTAAAACAAGTTAACGGTCGCGGAATGTACTCGTTCTGTATGTGTCCAGGAGGTGTAATCGCGCCATGTGCAACAAGTCCAGGAGAGGTAGTTACAAATGGTTGGTCACCATCAAAACGGGATCAGTCAACAGCAAATTCTGGAATTGTAGTCGAATTGAAATTAGAAGATTTTAAGCCTTTTGCCAAATTCGGCGCTTTGGCTGGAATGGAATTTCAAAAAAGTATCGAACAAAAAGCTTGGCATTTGGCTGGACAAACTCAAAAAGTTCCAGCGCAAAGAATGATTGATTTTACACAAAGTAAAGTTTCTGCAGATATTCCAAAAACGTCTTATGTGCCAGGAACTACTTCGGTAGAATTGGGACAGGTTTTTCCAGGATTTCTAACTCAGATTATGCGTCAGGGATTTCAGGATTTTGGAAAATCAATGCGAGGTTATTTAACTAACGAAGCAATTTTACATGCACCAGAAAGCAGAACTTCATCTCCAGTGAGAATTCCGAGAGATCCTATGACTTTAGAACATTTGCAAATCAAAGGTTTATATCCTTGCGGAGAAGGTGCAGGTTATGCGGGCGGAATTATTTCTGCAGCAATTGATGGTGAAAAATGTGCCTTAATGATTGCGGAATCCTTGAAATAATTGGCTTCGCACTTTTCATGTAGGAAAAGATTGTTATCTTAGTATTCTGATTTTAATAGAATATTCCCCCAAAGATGACAATACAAGAAATCGAAAAAAAATACGGATTTGAATTTCCGCTCTTATACAAACAGTTAGACGCAGACGGCATGCTTGATGTCGGTGAATATGGCCCAAATTGGTATACAGAGGTTTATCCTACTTTAAAAGAGAATCCGCCTTTGCTTTTACATTCCTATGATTTTGAATCATTGAATTTAAAATCGGTTGCCGAAGAAATAGAAGAACTTCAAGATCCAGAAGATTATCGAAATATAAATCCAGAATTTAAATTTATTCCGTTCGCTAAAAGTGGCGGTGGCGATCATTATTGTTTTTTTTTAAACGAAGAAAATAATGGAGATGTGCCGATCGTTTTTGTTTGGCATGACATGAACGAAGTGAATTATCTGGCAAAAAATCTTCAGGATTTTATCTTCAAAGTTTTATTGATCGATATGTCGAAACAAGATGTTTACAATGAACTTACTGATGAAGAATTTAGAAATGACATTAAATCGGTTTTTAAATCGCACAAAAAGTATTTGACAGAACAGCAAAATACAATTCTGTCCGCTATTTTAGAACGCGATATTATTGATTACGAAATACATGTTTCTCCAAAAATCGTAGAATCGGCTAGAGGATTATTAACAGATTTCGAATTAGAATCGATTGTCAATGAAGTGATTCCTTTTGATAAAATGAATCAGAGTTTTAAATATTCAAACGATTAGTTTTTATACAAGATATTTTTATGAGCTTTTTCTCCAATCTATTTAATAGAAATAACGATCCAAAATCGATCATTTCTTTTGATGTTGTCGATCCCATTTATTCGTATTTATATAACCAAGAATCTAGCCTTGAATTTAAAGTAAAAGGAATTCAAGAAGATGTTATGGTAAATTTATTTTTCTTTCCAAGTTCTTTCGATCATGAAGAAGGAAAAGAAGAAATTAAAAAAGCTGGTTTTAATAATTCGTATGAAGTTCTAAGCGAGCTTTATAAAAAAGTGAATATTGGTGTTCTTTCAGATGAAGCCATACAAGAAGGTTTAGAATATGATTTTATACATATTCAGTTTTATTCGGAGCCAACCGCAGAGGAGAAAAAGTTTTTTAAACGTTCGATAAAAAACTTTGTAATCTTTTTTTGTTGCACCAATAGTTTAGAAGTAAACGATTTTAAAATATTGTATTCAGGAAGACATTTCTTCGATTATACAAAGGGATTGTTGGAAAGCGAACTCTTGGATGTAAATAATCCGAAGAATGAAAGTGAAGCAATTGGAATTAGAGATTTTAAATTGGTTTTGCAGGGAATCTGCCAATATTTAAATATTGAAATTCCAGAAACGGTCGAACTTCCTTCGTCTGAAAATTTAGTAGAAAGTGTAGAAGCTACTCTAGAATCTTTTGAAGAATTTATCAAATTAGTTTCAAGAGAAAATATCGAAGAAAAAGAGCTAAAAAAACAATCTAAAAAGCTCTTTAAAGACTATCAAAAAGGAACAAATGAATATCACGATATTGTTGATGGTCATTTTGATTTTTTTGAAAGCATAGATGCTTGGAACAGTGACTGGAAATTTGATCCCGAAGATGCTGAATATTTTATTTCTGAAATGATTGGCGAAGATCTTAATTTCGAATATCCGGAAGAAACCTACAGTCATGATTTGTTTCCTTATATTCAATCAGCTCTAGAAAAACGCGGTTTCGAATTAATGAGTTACAATACAAATGGAGATAATTACTTGTTTTTTGTAGCCAATAAAGAAGATGTGGGTCGAATTTTAGAATTATCTGAAATTACTAAAATTGAGATTGATCAATTGTAGGTTTATTAACGTATCCCTTGTCATCCTGACGGTGGAAGGATTGCACTAGTAATTCGACAAAGATTGGAGATATTCTTTGTGAAGCTCCGTGTGTGATCCTTCCTTCGTCAGGATGACAAAAAAGACGATCCGCTAAGGAATCAAAATAATTTTCCCAGTGCTTTTTCTGCTTTCTAGAAAATCATGAGCCAATTTTCCTTCTGATAATTTAAAAGAAGTTGGTTCAGAAAGTTTGATCTTTCCTTCTGTAATCCAATCGAATAATTGAGTTGCACGTTTAATCCGTTCTTCTTTAGAATTCAAATAACTCCATAAATCGCCTCCGGTTAAAGTTTTAGAACCGTCCATTAGCATTCTAGGATCTACAGGTGCAGGATCTCCGCCCGCCATTCCGAAGAAAACGACTTGTCCGCATTCTTTAGTGACTTCAAAACTGTCCATCAAAGTACTTCCAATACTGTCATAAACGGCATCAACACCGTTTGGAATAACTTTAAAAACTTGCGATTTCCAATCGTCATTATAAAGAAAAACGTGATCTGCGCCTTGTTCAAATCCGATTTTTGCTTTTTCTGCAGATGAGGTTAAACCAATAACAGTTGCACCCAAAAGTTTACTGATTTGAGTTAATAGCTGCCCAACTCCGCCAGCAACCGCATGTATTAAAACAGTTTCTCCTTTTTGGGTTTTGTGACTGTCTGTAGCAAGATAATGAGCGGTTAAGCCCTGAAGCAAAACAGAAGCTGCAGTCTCAAAAGAAATATTCTCAGATAATGGAATAATGTGATTTACATTTACGGCAACCAATTCTGCATTGGCAAATGGAGAGTCGGCAAAAGCCACGCGATCACCAACTTTGTATTCCGGATGATTGTTGGTATCGACCACAATTCCTGCACCCTCATAACCTGCAATAAAAGGCGGATTTCCTTTTAAATGATAATTTCCTTTTCGGCGGTAAACATCGGCAAAATTTAGTCCGATGGCTTTCATCTCGACTAAAATTTCATCTTTTTTTAATTGCGGATTAGGGATTTCTATATATTCTAAAACATCTGATTCTCCAAAAGAAGAAAAGGTAAGTGCTTTCATTTTTGAGTAATTTAAGAATGTAAAGTTCGGGAAAAATCAAAAGAAAAAGCCTCAAAAAAATTGAGGCTTTGCTTTATTTTTTATTCGCCACAGATTAAAAAGATTTACACAGATTTTTTTGTTTTTAATTTAAAAATCTTAATAATCCTTTTAATCTGTGGCTAAAAACTAATTAGATCTTAGGAAACTTCATATCATTAAAAGTGCTTTTTTGTTTGGCTAAAGCTTCTATATCTTGCCATTTTCTAGGAGAATCTGCAGATAGGTTTTCGTATGAATCTTTAAGCATCAAGATATCGTCTTCGATACGAACGCCAATATTCCACCATTTTTTATCGCATTTACTGTTTGCTGGAATGTAGATTCCAGGTTCTACAGTAAGAATCATGTTTTCTTTTATAAGAGTCTGCGGTCCGTTGTAAGTTCCTTTGTCATGAACATCTAAACCAAGAAAGTGTGAACAGCTATGAGGATAATATAATCTTACATCTTTTGGATCTGTAATAATTCCCAATTTAATCAAGCCTTTGGCTATAACATCTTTTGCGGTTTCGTTTAAAGCCACTAGCGGAGTTCCTTCTTTACAGATTTTAAAAACAGCTTCTTGAGCATCATATACGATTTGGTAAATTGCTTTTTGTTCTTCAGTAAATTTTCCGTTTGCAGGAATTGTTCTTGTAACGTCTGCAGAATAACCATGATATTCAGAACCCACATCCATTAGTAATAATTGGTTATCAATTTTTGTGGCGTTGTTTTCCCAATAATGCAAGATGCATCCGTTTGCTCCAGCTCCCACAATTGGACCATAACCTTCGGCTTCTGCTCCATAATGTTTATGAATGTAAGCATGAATTCCATCAACTTCATTTTCGCTCATATCTGGACCTACAGCTTTCATAACTTCGTTGTGTGCAATACACGAAAGTTTTACCGTTTTGCGCATCAAGACAAGCTCTTCTGGTGTTTTTATTTCGCGAAGAGAACTGGTGATTTTAGAGAATAAATTTGTTGAATCTTCATTTGCTTTCGTAATTCCTGCTTTAGATTTAAATGATTTTAGCAATACGTATAAATTGTCAGGATGGTCGCTTTCTTTTGCGTCTGTAGGAAATTCATCGTAAATAACTTTATCGAATTTTGAGAAATCAATCGCAAACGCGTTAAAATCTTTTCCGTTATAAACCGTTGTAAATTCAAGCTTTGATTTTGCGCCTTCAATTCCTAAACGTCTTCCTGTCCACATTTCACGAGTTGCATTTTTTTCTCTAACAAAAAGAACTTCATTGTACTTTTCAGTTCCTTGTGCTTCTTTGAAAATTAATAAAATAGCATCTGGTTCTTTGTATCCTGATAAATAATACATGTCAGGATTTGCGTGGTAATTATAATCAATATCTCTAGAAAAGACTCTTTCTGGATAAGAAAAAACAACTGCGACAGAATTAGCGGGCATTAAAGCTCTAAAAGCTTCGCGTCGTCCTTGATGAAATTCTTTTGTGAGATAATCTGTTGGAAGGTTTTCTTGCGATTGAACAAGCGAAGTGGTCAATGCAAATACAAACATAAATAGGAATTGTTTCATTTTTTGGTTTTTTATTGATGATTTTGGTCTTTTTGATTGATGCAAATTACAAAAAAAATAGTGTCACTTGTTTTATTTTAAACATCTGGGCTATAAAACTTTAAATAATTTGTAGTAACTTAGAGACAGAAAATAACAGCTTCGGTTAAAATTTAAACTTAATAAAAGCTGTAACTGGGCATGAATATTGAGAATAGGATTTTATAGAATTATTTTAGTTCAAAAAACAAAACAAATTATAAATCTTTAAAAAACATTTTTATGAAAAAATACACATTTGCCGTCCTTTCAGTTTTAACGCTATTATTTGCTTCATGCAAGACGTCAAAAACAGATAAAAGTGCCGACGACTTATTTGGTACAACTTGGGAATTAGAATACATCTCTGGACCAAGAATTGCTTTTGAAGGATTATATCCGAATAAAAAACCACAGCTTACTTTTGATCAAAAAGAAACAAAAGTGTATGGAAATAACGGATGTAATGGTTACAGCGCATCTTATACCCTAAAAGGAAAGTCTTTGACTTTTGGAGAAGAGGGACCAACTACAATGATGTTTTGTGAAGGTGGTGGAGAACAGCAGTTTTTAAAACAAATCAGGCTAATTACAAGTTATTCTATTGATAAAGATGGCAAATTAAATTTAATTCAAGGCGATGTGCCAATGATGAGATTTAAAAAAGTAGCAAAGCAATAGTATTCAAAATCAAAATAAAAAAAAGCTGTCTCATAAGGACAGCTTTTTTGTTGGATGAAATGTTATAAAATTCATTTTTTTGATATAAATATGTCGCTCCTCCGGAGCTTTATGCTGTAGACATTTATATTTTTGCTATAAATATTTCGCTCTTCCAGAGCTTATTCTTTTCTATAAATATTTTGTTCCTTTGGAGCTTAAAAAAGCTAAATTGTTTTCCACTTCAACTGTTCGATGTTTTTGCTGATAATGTTTTTGTCGGATGTAGTTTTTGCTAAACCAAATGCGGTTTCGAAATGCTGTAACGATTTTTTTGTATCAACTTCAAAATAAAGATTTCCAAGTAAGGAATAATAAAAATGATTATCGGTTAAATTTAGTTTTTCGGCTTCTTTGATGGCTTCTTCTTTGCCTTTTACTTTAGATAACACGTAAGTTCTGTTTAAAGCCACAATTGGCGAATATTCTAAAATGATTAAATTGTTGTAGAGCTCCAGAATATTTTCCCATTTCTCAGTTGTTTCTTTTTTTATAGTATGCCAATACGCAATTCCGGCTTCTAAATGGTATTTTGAAAGTGTATTTCCGGTTGAAGACTGACTCAGAAAATAAGTTCCTCTATCTATTAATTCCTTATTCCAAAGCGATTGATCTTGATCTTCATATAAAATAATTTCTCCGTTTAAACCCGTTCGGGCATCAAATCTTGACGAATGAAAACACATTAAAGCCATTAAAGCATTGGTTTGTGGCAGATTGGTGCTTTCGTTTTGAATCAATAAATAAGTCAGACGCATGGCTTCGGTGCAAAGGTCTTTTCGTAAAGTAGTATTTTGCGAAATAGAGTAGTAGCCTTCAGAATAAAGCAGGTAAATAGTTTTGAGAACGGTTTGGATTCTATCTTTTATTTCAGAGCTATTCGGATGTTGAATTTTTATGTTTTCTTCTTTGAGTTTTTCTTTGGCGCGATTTATCCTTTTATAAATCACTTCTTTATTAGATAAGAAAGCATCGGAGATTTCACCAACTCCAAAACCACACAGTAAATTTAAAGCAAGAGCAATTTGAGCTTCTTCGGAGTTACACGGATTACTAACTGTAAATATCATCGCGAGCTGACTATCAGCAATATTTTGATCAGATAAATCAAGGTCGATTTCAGGATTGTTTAATGGAGTATTGTGTTTTATTTCGGTAACTATTTTGGTTTCAAAAACGTTATTTCTTTTCAGGTAGTTTTTGGTTTTGTTTTTGGCAACAGTATACAGCCATGCAGTGGGGTTTTCGGGAATTCCTTTAATGGCCCAAGTTTCTGAAGCAGTCAAAAAAGTGTCGCTTACAATATCTTCTGCAATTTCGATATGCTGAATTCCAAATAAGCTGCAGAGAACTGAAACTATTTTTTGATATTCGGTTCTGAATAAATTGGGAATAAGTTCTTTGTGCTCCATATTTTAAGGAAAAATGCCTAAGTAAAGATACAAAGGCATTTTATATAAGTTAGTTCAAATCTAAACCGCCATTCTGATTTCAACATTTCCGCCAAAATTTAAAACAGGACATCCTTGCGCGATTTCGGTAGCTTCATCGTAATCTTTGGCTTTAATAATGATTAATCCGCCAATAGATTCTTTAATTTCAACAAAAGGTCCGTCGGTAATTCCTTTATTCGAGTTTACAAGTTTTCCTTGTCCATCCCAGCGTTGTAGGGGTCTTGCTAGTTTATCCTGAGCAGCAAGGCTTCCAAACCAGTTTTGCCATTGCTGTAAATGCTGCTGCAATTCTTCTGGCGACGGCTGTGTTTCTTTTGTTTTAAAATCTCTTCTGAAAATCAATAAAAACTCATTCATTTTTTTATGTTTTATAATTGAATAATCTGCTTTAAGTCGTATAAAGTTAATTGTTTTTAGAAAATAAAAATCAATTAGGATTTATCCGAATTGTCCAACTCTGTAAGTTCCTGGTGTATTAGCAAAAGTAATGTTTAAGCGATTCCAAGCATTAATTGCAGCAACTGCAAGCGTAAGGTCAATTAATTCTTGTTCTGTAAATTCAGCTTTTGCAATTTCGTAGATCTCGTCTGGAACATCGCAGGCATTTACTGCTTCTGCCAGAGCAAGAGCAACTCTTTCTCTTTTTGTGTAATATGGAGCTTCTCTCCAAACACTTAATCCAAATAAACGTTGTGTTGTTTCTCCAGCAGCTAAAGCTTCTTTTGAATGCATGTCTAAACAATAACCGCAGTTGTTGATTTGAGAGATTCTGAAATTGATTAATTCCATAAGAGACGCTTCGATTGTTGCTTTTTTTAAGTATCCGCTAATTCCAAATAATGTGCTTACTGCTTTTTGACCTTGTTCGAATAAATTAAGTCTAGTTTCCATAATGTATATTTTTTAATTGTTTATACCCTAATAACAATCGAACTTTCAGGATTGGACAAAAAAAGATGAAAAAAGTGAAATTATTTTTCAATTAAGAGGAGAAGCTAATATTTATAAGGAGTTAGTAAACAAAAAAAGAATGATTAAATCGAAGAATTTATAAAATTATCTTGTCAGCAAACCCCAGCGGGGTAAAATATTTATAGAATTTCGATAAGACAAATAAAAAAGCTCCAGAGGAGCGACATGTTTTTTATAATCTAATTATATGCCGCTCCTCCGGAGCTTTATGTTGTATATATTTATTCTTTACTATAAATATTTCGCTTCTCCGAAGCTTGAAAAAAAAAGAGACTGTCTCCGAAAAGACAGTCTTTATAATATAGGTTAATATTCTTTATTTCTTTTTGAGCTTATCTTTAAAAACTTTTTCAAACTTTTCTATTTTAGGCTGAATGACCATTTTGCAATACGGCTGATTTTTATTGTTTGCATAATAGTTTTGATGGTAATCTTCGGCTTTATAAAAAACTTTAAAAGGTTCTACTTTTGTCACAATTGGACTATTGTAGACTTTTGCTTTGTTGAGGTCGGCAATAATGCTTTGTGCTGCTTTTTTCTGTTCTTCGTTTTTGTAGAAAATAACAGAACGGTATTGCGTTCCAACATCTGCTCCCTGACGATTCAAAGTTGTGGGATCGTGAACGGTAAAAAAGACTTTGAAGATTTCGTTAATATCAGTTACATTTTTGTCGAAAGTAATCTGAACCACTTCGGCGTGACCTGTCTCTCCTGTGGAAACTTCTTCATAAGTCGGATTTGCGACTTTTCCGCCAGAAAACCCAGAAACAACAGATTTTACTCCGTCCAGATTTTCGTAAACAGCTTCAACGCACCAGTAACAGCCTCCGCCAAGTGTTATGGTTTCCAGATTGGCTTTTTTGTTTTGTGAAATGCCATTCAGCGAAAGTGCAAAAAGACATATTAAAAGTATATTTTTCATTTGTAGTTTATTTAGTATCTGGAATAAAATCAAGTGCAATCGAATTCATGCAGTAGCGTTTTCCGGTTGGTTCTGGACCATCGTCAAAGATGTGTCCTAAATGTCCGCCGCAGCGTCCGCAAAGAGTTTCGGTTCTTTCCATTCCAAGAGAATTATCTTCTTTAAAAACAATGCTTTTTTTGTTTTCCTGTTCAAAGAAACTCGGCCATCCGCAAGTGCTGGAAAATTTGGCTGTCGATCTAAAAAGCAAATTACCGCATGAAGCACAGTAATAAGTTCCTTTTTCATCGGTATTCCAATATTTGCCAGTAAAAGGCCTTTCGGTATCAGCCTCACGCATTACGGCATATACATCTGCTGGAAGAACCTTTTTCCATTCGGCATTGCTTACGTTAAGTTTTGTGGTGTCGGTATTTGAATAATAAGGATTTCCGGGTTTACTGATTTTATTTTCCATAACGGCTGTTTTTGCAGTTTGTTTTTTTGTGTTTTGTCCGCAGGCCTGAAAAATAAAAAGCGGAATCAAAAAACAAAGGCTGAAAATTAGGTTTTTAGATTTCATAAGTTCTTAGGTAGATTAATCTGTATATCAAAGATACGTTGAGAATTAGCTTCAAATTACAGTGTTTATTATTATTGAGATTTTTTTAAGTGTGTTTTAACTTTTTATTAGTTACGTAAAAGAAGACAATGTAGTTTTTATGTCTTAATTTTAACAGCTTTTAAATTTTTAGGATAAATTATAATATTGTAAATCAGTAAAATAGAAATTTGGTCAGAAGCTTACTTTTAGACAAGCTGAATTAGCATTTTTAAGCCATTTCTTTTTTCGTATTTTTGTTTGCTTAAGAAGCCTTATGACAGAAGAAAACGTAATATTAGTTAATCAAAACGATGAACAGATTGGCTTAATGCCAAAATTAGAAGCACATGAAAAAGCGCTTTTGCACCGTGCCTTTTCGGTTTTTATTTTGAATAGTAAAAACGAAATTATGTTGCAACAGCGTGCTCATCATAAATATCATTCTCCGTTGCTTTGGACAAACACTTGCTGCAGTCATCAGAGAGAAGGGGAAACCAACATCGAAGCGGGAACCCGCAGATTGTTTGAAGAAATGGGTTTTAAAGCCGAATTAAAAGAGTTGTTTCACTTTATATACAAAGCACCTTTTGATAACGGTTTGACAGAACATGAACTGGACCATGTTATGATTGGTTATTATAATCAGGAACCAAACATAAATCCAGACGAAGTAGAAGACTGGAAATGGATGAGTATTGAAGATGTTAAAGCAGATATTGAAAAACAGCCCGAAATTTATACCGTATGGTTTAAGATAATTTTTGATGAATTTGATCATTATCTAGAAGACCATAAATTATAGCCAACTAACCAGAAACATAAATGAGAGTAACCATATCAAGAAAAGCGCATTTTAATGCGGCACATCGATTGCATCGAAAGGATTGGTCATTTGAAAAAAACGATGCTGTTTTTGGAAAATGCAATAACCCGAACTTTCATGGTCATAATTATGGTTTAACAGTAAGTGTTACAGGAAAAATTGACCCGGAAACTGGTTTTGTTTTAGATGTGAAAGTATTGGCGGATATTATACGAGAAGAAGTAGAAATTCCGTTTGATCACAAAAATCTGAATTTGGATGTTCCTGAATTTGCAGATTTGAATCCGACGGCAGAGAATATTGCTGTTGTGATATGGAATAAAATTAGACAACGAATTCATGCCGACTTTGATCTTGAAGTGGTACTGAACGAAACGGAACGAAATTTTGTAACTTATAAAGGAGAATAAAAAATGTCATTAAAAATAGGAGATATAGTTCCGAATTTTACTGCGAAAGACAACAATGGAGAACTTTTTGAAAGCCAAAGCGTTTTAGGAAGGAAGCCAGTGGTCATTTACTTTTATCCAAAAGATAATACGCCAGGATGTACAACCGAAGCTTGCAGTTTTCGGGATCAATACGAAGATTTTAAAGATTTAGGAGCTGAGGTAATTGGTATTAGCAGCGATAGTGTAAAATCACATCATAAATTTGCGGCTAAACACAAATTGCCTTTTATTTTGCTTTCTGATCAGGATAAAAGATTAAGAAAACTTTTTGGTGTCCGCAATAATTTGTTCGGACTTCTGCCAGGACGCGTTACCTATATAATTGATAAAAATGGTTTGCTAATTTCGATATTTGACAGCGCAAATGCTGCAAAACATATACAGAAAGCCTTAGAAATCGTTCAAGAATTAGTATCGTAGATTACCAAAATAGTATCAAATTAGAATTAATTAAACAAATATATTAGCCTAAAAACATGAGTCAAAATCTATACCCTTTGCAATTTGAACCGATTTTAAAAGAAAGAATCTGGGGAGGAGAAAAATTAAAAACTATTTTAAATAAACCAATCGTTTCTAAAATTACTGGCGAAAGCTGGGAATTATCTACTGTACCAGGCGATGTGAGTGTGGTTGCAAATGGAGTTTTAAAAGGAAAATCGTTAATGGATTTGATTGATGAAACACCAGATGCGATTTTAGGAACTAAAGTTTATGAAAGATTCGGAAAACAATTTCCGTTGCTTTTTAAATACCTAGATGCAAGAGAAGATCTTTCTATTCAGGTGCATCCAAATGATAAATTGGCAAAAGAGCGTCACAACTCATTCGGAAAGACTGAAATGTGGTATGTAATGCAGGCCGATGCCGATGCTAGAATTATTGTTGGTTTTAAAGAAGATTCTAGCAAAGAAGAATATTTGAAACATTTACACGACAATACTTTGGTTTCGATCTTAGATGATGTAAAAGCAAAATCTGGAGATGTTTTTTTCTTAGAAACCGGAACAGTTCACGCAATTGGAGCTGGATTAGTAGTTGCCGAAATTCAGCAGACTTCTGATATTACATATCGTTTATACGATTTTGATCGTGTAGATGCGCAGGGAAATAAAAGAGAATTGCATGTTGATCTTGCATTAGATGCCATTAACTATAATAAAGTTGATACGCAGAAAAAATATGAGTCTAAAGTGAATACTTCAAATACCGTTGTTGACTGTCCTTATTTTACAACTAATTTCCTTCCTTTAGAAAACAAATTGGAAGTGGTTAAGAACGGAGAAACATTTACGGTTTATATGTGTATTGAAGGAAGCTTCGAAATCGAATATGACGGATTTAAGCATACTTATATTAAAGGAGATACTGTCTTAATTCCAGCTGCGATAAATGCATTTAATTTGAGCGGAAAAGCTTCAATTTTAGAAATTTACATTTCTTAGCATTAAATTTAAAGATAATATGTACTTTTGCAGACGCAAATTAAAATAATAAGAAAAATGGCAAACGTTAAGAATTTAAAGAAAGACATCAACTTCGTATTAGGAGATATTATTGAGGCAGTTTACTTGTTTGAGATGTCAACAACAGGAAATCCTACTCCAGAAACGAATGCTTTGGTCGATGAAGCTATTGCTGCATTCGATACTTTGATTACAAAAGTGAACGCAAAGAACGTTGAAAATAAAAAAGCACACTTCAAACAAATTAATGTTGAATTAGAACAAGCTGCTAATCAATTAATTGAAAAAATCAACGCTTTATAAGCAAAAAAAAGTGTAAAAAAGTGCAAATTTATTTTGGGAAATTGAAAAACCGCTTTATATTTGCACCCGTAATGACGCCGATGTAGCTCAGCTGGCTAGAGCAGCTGATTTGTAATCAGCAGGTCGTGGGTTCGAGTCCCTCTATCGGCTCAAAAAACGGAAACCATCACAGAAATGTGGTGGTTTTTTTAATTATAGAGAGTGGTGTGAAATTTTTTTTGGAATATTAAAAAACATTTATATCTTTGCACTCGCAAAATAGGCCGATGTAGCTCAGCTGGCTAGAGCAGCTGATTTGTAATCAGCAGGTCGTGGGTTCGAGTCCCTCTATCGGCTCAAAAACCATCACAGAAATGTGGTGGTTTTTTTATGCCCAAAAATGAAAATCCCCTTTTTTTAGTTTTCTATTCATTAAATTATAAACGCAGGTATTGTAATTTCGACGAAAGCTTTGGGAGATAAACGGTATTAGAACTCCAAAGCACAGTAGTAATCTTTGTCGAATTTTAAATGATACATTGCGCGCTTTTTAAATGAGTAAAATTTAGATTTTAGGATCAAATACAATTTACGGTTTTAACTCCGGGAAATGCGTTGTATTGTAGCGTATAATGGCGTTACAACAATTGAAACCCTTGGTTATGCTGATAAACTACTATTTGATAAAACAATTTCGATAAAGCTTAATTTTTCCTGTCGGAAAAATTGTATTTTTGTTTGCGTTTGAATAAAAAACAGCAGCAAAAATTTAGTTTTTATGGTATCGTACGTTTTAAATCTGTTTTTTACAGTTTAAAGGTATTTACTTAATTGTTATCTTTGAATTATGAGCACACTAACAAAACCAAATCACATTGGCAGAAAAATAAGCCGTATTCGTGAACTTCGTGATATGAAGCAGGAAGCATTGGCGCAGGCTTTAGGAACTAATCAGCAAGCTATTTCTCTAATGGAAAACAGCGAAACAATAGATGATGAAAAACTGGCAGAAGTTGCAAGAGCACTTGGGGTAAATGTGGAAGCTATTAAAAACTTTTCAGAAGAAAATATGATTAATTTTTTTAATACTTTTAATGAAGCTGTAAATAATAGCCACTTTGCAAGTAATAATAATAATTGCACTTTTAATCCACTTGATAAACTTATTGAATCTGTAGATGAAATCAAAAATCTTTACGAAAGACTTTTAAAAGCAGAAAGAGAAAAAGTTGAATATTTGGAAAAACTATTAAATAAATAAACAATAAAAAACGCCCTGATAATTCAGGGCGTTTTTTATTGTTGCTTTTATGTTTTATTCAGCTGGAGCAGGAGTTGTTTCGGCTGCAGGAGCTTTTTGTTCTTCTTTTTTAATTTCAGCTACATATTTTGTCAGTTTCTTTCCGTAAAGTGATTGTGCTACTTTTGGAGTCATTGATTTTTGAATCGTATCAAGAAACTTAAGGTTAATGTCGTAAATTTCTGCTAACGCAATATAAGGCGCTACTTCGTGATCTTTATTGTTAATGGCGAAGTTTGTAGCGTATAAATATTTTCTTTTGATGTTTGACTGTTGTTTCGCGTCAATGCTATCAATTGCTTTTTGATCTTGTCTTTTTAAAGCTTTGAATTTTGATTCAACCATAGACAAGTTTTCGTCTCTAAAACGCGTATTGATTTTTTGGTATTCCTCATATAATTCCTGATTTTTAGAACCAGTAATTTTTGCACCAGCGATGAAGTTGTCTAAATTAGTATCGATATTGATAGTTCCTGGTTCAGCAAAAAACAAAATATTATTATCTAATGAGTTTGTTACGCCTCGATCTAAATATAAATAGAGCATTTCTGGAGATTCTAATTTAATATCTCTTTCAAAAGCTGAGTTTCCATCAATTTTGATGCTGTCAATAGCAACAAGAGAAGTGTCGACAATTCTTTGGATATATAAAGTTCCGGTTTTTAAACCTTTAATGTTTCCTGTGATGTGTAGGTTATCAGCAGCTGATTCTTTTTTGCTACAAGATGCTAAGACTGCAAGAGTAACAAAAGCAATTAGTGTTTTTTTCATTAGTTTTTGAGATTTTGGTGCAAAATAAAGAAAATAGTTTAAATGTAAATAGGGGGGTGATGTTTTATTTTTATAAAAAAAATAAATCCCAATTTATTTCTAAATTGGGATTCTAAAGTAATGCAAGAAAAGGGTTTACATCGACAAAATAAACGAAGTGCCATTTTCGTGCGTATAAGTGTAAGTTGCATCGCAGTCATTGTTTCCGTAATCTATAACTCCGTTTAAAATACCGCCTTGTACTTTTAATTGTCCTTTGGAGATAAATAAGCAAGAATATTTTTTAATTAGCGGTTCTTTTACTGTCAAAGTAAGTGCTACACCATTTGAAGATGTTACGGTATGCGTGCCATCGATAATTTCATAAACATTGTCAGATAAAATCAAAGGCGTGTCTGCGCCTGCAGTTTGTTTTGTGGTGTAAGTTCCCGAAGTGGTATAAACTCCTCCTTGTAAATCTGTTAATTTACCATTAGTGACTTTTCTAGTCCATTGCGGTGTAGAAGCAACAGTTGTAGTGTTTGTATATTCAATAGTTCCTTCTAGTTTGATGTCTTTTATAGAATAGTCAATTCTTTTAATTGTCATTTTGCTTCCGCTTTCTGTAATTGGTCCCGAAAGCGTTACTTCTAATTTTCCTTTACGCGTAAGATTATTTGCGTCTTTGCATCCTGCTGTTCCAAAATCGGCCAAAAAGACTTTAGGGTAATTTCCTCCATTTGGCGTTGTAATGGTAATTGTTGCGCAAATTCCAGGAGGTGTATCGGCAGGTTTTCCGGAAGTTGAGGTGCTTGTACTGATTAAAAGACTGGTGTTAAGATCCATTTCGTTTGCTGCATCAACAGCAACTGATGCTCCAATGCTGGTCAGGTCTGTCGAAACGGCTGGGTCGTTATTGTCGCTTGAACAAGAAACATATAAAAGTGCTGTAGCACAAATTGTTGTAAGTAAAATGGCAGTTTTTTTCATAGGGTCTTTTTGTTTTGGGTTAGATTAATAAGGCAGTCAAATGTAATAAAAAATTTGAATTGCAATAAAGATCATTTAGTGGTAATCTATAGCGCTGTATAACGAATTTTTGAAGAAAAAATTATGGTCGAAAGGATGAGAAACAAAAAAAGCTGCCCAAACTGGGCAGCTTTTAGTAACATAGCATCTAAATGCTTATTTGATCATTTCGAAACTTCTTTTTACGAAAGCCGTAAGAGCCTCTCCTTTTAATAGGTTTTGAGATAACTTAGCTAAATCTAAAGCTTGTTTAACTAAATGCTCTTGGTGTGTTTTGTCTTCTGTATTTAAAATACTTGAAGCTAAATCAGAATTGGTGTTTACAACCAAATTGTACATTTCTGGCATATTACCCATTCCGAACATTCCGCCGCCACCTGTTTGGCTCATTTCTTTCATTCTACGCATAAATTCTGGTTGCGTGATGATGAATGGAGCTGCTTGAGAATCCATAGCTTCCAATTGAACGCTGTATGCTTTTGGAATATAAGCTTCTAAAGAAGTTTTTAAAGCTGCTTTTTCGTCATCAGAAAGTTTAGAAATAGTGTTTTCTTCTTTTTTGATTAAATTGTCAATGTGATCAGAGTCAACACGTACAAAAGTTAATCCGCTGTTATCGTTTTCGATTTTTTGAATCAAATGCGAGATAATCGGAGAATCTAAAAGCAATACTTCGTAACCTTTATCTTTTGCTGCCTCAATGTAAGAGTGCTGAGCATCTTTATTTCCAGCATAAAGAACTACTAATTTACCGTCTTTGTCAGTTTGATTTTCTTTTAGTTTTTCTTTTAATTCTTCTAAAGTAAAGTAAGTGTCATCTACAGTTGGATATAAAACAAATGCACCTGCTTTTTCGTAGAATTTCTCTTCAGAAAGCATTCCGTATTCTAAAACGATTTTAATATCGTTCCATTTTGCTTCAAAATCAGCACGGTTTTCGTTAAATAAAGCTTTTAATTTATCTGCTACTTTACGAGTAATGTAGTTTGAGATTTTCTTAACAGCTCCATCTGCCTGTAAACCAGAACGAGAAACGTTCAATGGAATATCTGGAGAATCGATAACCCCTTTTAACATTGTCAAAAATTCAGGAACAATTCCTTCTACGTTGTCAGTAACGTAAACTTGGTTTTGGTACAACTGAATTTTGTCTTTCTGGATTTGCATATCATTACCCAATTTTGGAAAATACAAAATACCAGTTAAGTTAAAAGGATAATCTACATTTAAATGAATGTGGAATAATGGCTCTTCAAACTGCATTGGATACAATTCTCTGTAGAAGTTTTTGTAATCTTCATCAGATAATTCAGAAGGTTGTTTTGTCCAAGCTGGATTTGGATTGTTAATAATATTGTCAGTTTCAACTGTTTCATTAACGTAATCTTCTGGAGCGTCTTCTGGTTTTGGAAGCGTTTCAGTTCTTGTTCCGAATTTAATCGGAATAGGCATGAACTTGTTGTATTTGTTTAATAAACCGCTAATTTTAGAATCATCTAAAAATTCAAGAGAATCTTCAGCAATATGAAGAATGATTTCTGTTCCGCGTGAAGTTTTGTCAGCTGGCTCTAAAGTAAATTCAGGACTTCCGTCACATGTCCAATGTGCCGCTGGTTCATCTTTATACGATTTTGTAATGATTTCAACTTTTTCAGCTACCATGAAAGCAGAATAGAAACCAAGACCAAAATGTCCGATAATTCCAGAATCTTTAGCAGAGTCTTTGTATTTGTCCAAAAATTCCTCAGCCCCAGAAAAGGCTACCTGATTGATGTATTTTTCAACTTCATCAGCAGTCATCCCTAAACCTTGATCGATAATGTGGATTTTTTTACCTTCTCTATCGACTTTCACTTCAATAATTGGGTTTCCGTATTCAACTTTAGCTTCACCAATGCTAATAAGATGTTTTAATTTTAAAGTAGCATCAGTACCATTAGAAACAAGCTCGCGTAAGAAAATTTCGTGGTCGCTGTATAAGAACTTTTTAATTAAAGGAAAAATGTTTTCTACTGAAACATTAATTTTACCTGTTGCCATATTTTTTAATTTTTGATTTAATTTGATGATTTTCATTCGTTCAAATAAAATACCAATTGTATTTTGGGTGACAAAATGTCGCAAATGTTAATTTTGAAAGAAAATAAATAGATTCTAAAACGAAAATTATCTTTATGAATCGTATATTTGTGGTACAATAATTGTTAAAAAGGCAAGTATTAATCTAAAAAAAAATTGTACAAAATGAAGAAGAGTATTTTTATATGCTTGATTGCCGCTATGTTCTTTGCGTGTAAATCAGCTTCGTCAACAGCTTCATCTTCTGAGGCTACTACGCTTTCGACAAAACTTGACAAATCGACTCAAGTAGCGCTAAAAGGAAATTGGGTACTTACCAATGTTTCTTACCCAGGTTCTGATTACATCAAAGTAAATTCATTTGATCTTGCAGATTCAAAATGTTTTATTGGAAGTACTTGGAGTTTTATTTCGAATAATAATAAAGGAACAATGGCTTTGACTTCGCCAAGTTGTACTGGATTTTCTTCGCCAATTGTATGGAGTATCAACAACCAAGGTTTGTTTGTGTTGAAAATTCTTAATGCAGGTGAAAAAGCGAAGAAAGTAAGAGATGGTTATTTGCTAAAAGTTGCAGGTGTAACTGAAAGTTCTTTTCAGTTAATTGATAATATCAATGTAGGTGGTCAGGTAAAAGATGTAGTTTACCAATTTCAAAGAGCTAATTAATATTTTAAAGATATAGAAAATGAGAAAGATAACGGTTTTAGGTTTAAGTAGTTTAATGGTTATAGCTAGTTTTTTTACAAGCTGTGATTCAGTAAAAAACGCAAATAATACGCAAAAAGGAGCCGGAATTGGTGTAGTTGCAGGTGGTGTTATTGGTGGTATTTTAGGAAATAATATCGGACGAGGCGGAAACGCTGCTTTAGGAGCTGCAATTGGAGCTGCTGTAGGTGGAGGAACTGGAGCTTTGATCGGAAATAAAATGGATAAGCAAGCTCGTGAAATTGATCAAGCCTTACCAGGTGCTTCTGTTGAAAGAGTTGGTGAAGGTATTCACTTGACATTAAACGAAAATGCAGTTCGTTTTGATACTAATAAATCTACTTTGACAACTCAAGCAAAAGCTAATTTAGATAAATTAGTTCCTGTATTTAATGAGTACGGAGATACAGATATTCAAATTTTTGGTTACACAGATAATACTGGAAAACCAGAATATAACTTGACACTTTCTGGGCAAAGAGCTGCTTCTGTGCAAGCTTATTTAGTTTCAAAAGGATTAAAATCAAGCCGTTTCAAAACTTCAGGTTTAGGAATTGCAGATCCAATTGCAACAAATGATACTCCAGAAGGTAGAGCTCAAAACCGTCGTGTTGAATTCTCAATTACAGCAAACGACAAAATGGTAAATGACGCTAAAGCAGAAGCTGGAAAATAGTTTCTAATAAAATAAATCATCAAAAAAGCTGTTTCAAATAATTGAAGCAGCTTTTTTTTGACTTTAGAAATTAAACATTGTAAATTTGACGACTCATATTACAACTCATGCTTGACATTCAAAATATATCTTTTTCGTACACCGAAAACCCCGTTATAAAAAACATCTCTTTTTCTATTGAAAAAGGCCAGAATATTGCGATTATTGGTGAGAGTGGCTGCGGAAAAAGTACGCTACTCAAGCTTATATACGGATTATACGATCTGGATGAAGGGAAGATTTTTTATGGCGATAAACCAATCTTGGGACCAAAGTTCAATTTGATTCCAGGGATGCCTTATATGAAATATCTGGCACAGGATTTTGATTTGTCTCCATACGAAACGGTTGCAGAAAACGTAGGTAAGTTTCTTTCGAACGGTTTTGCAAACATGAAGAAGCTTCGTGTTCAGGAATTGTTGGAGATGGTAGAAATGGATCAGTTTGCTAATGTCAAGACAAAATTTCTAAGTGGAGGGCAACAGCAAAGAGTGGCACTGGTTAGAGTTTTGGCTTTAGAACCAGAAGTGATTTTGTTGGACGAGCCATTTAGTCAGATAGATGCTTTTAGAAAAAATGCTCTGCGTCGTAATTTATTTCGTTATCTAAAACAAAAAGGAATTACGTGTATTATTGCAACACATGATAGTACAGATGCTTTGTCTTTTGCCGATCAGGCAATCGTGATGAGAAACGGAGAAGTGTTGGTAAAAGACGATCCTTCAAAAATATATGAAGATCCAAAGGTTAAATATGTAGCGTCTTTGTTTGGAGAAGTAAATGAAATTCCGACTCATTTATTATTGTCTTACACAGATGAAACACATAAAACATTGGTTTACCCACATCAATTTAAAATGGTTTCAGAATCGAAATTGATGGTGAAAATTAGAAGAACTTATTTTAGAGGAAGTCATTATTTAATTGAAACAGTTTACAAAAGGCAATTGATTTTCTTTGAAAGCGAAATAGATTTGCCGCTTGAACAAGAAGTTTTTCTGGCTTTAAATTATTTGTAATTAGAGAATGTGTCAATTAGAAAATTAGATAATTTCTAATTGTTAAAATAGTAAACCCGACAGGTTTCAAAAACCTGTCGGGTTTACTATTGCAATCAAATTATGAATTTAGTTTTTTAGATACTTTTCTAAGAACTGATCTTGTTCCCAAAGCAGGTGCAAAATATTTTCTTTTGCTACATAACCGTGAGATTCTTTTGGCAGAATAACCATTCTTGCTGGTGCTCCTAATCCTTTTAACGCTTGAAAATAACGTTCTGTCTGCAAAGTAAAAGTTCCCGGATTATTGTCTGCTTCTCCATGAACTAATAAAATTGGCGTTTTCATTTTTTCTGCATTCATAAAAGGAGACATTGCGTTGTAAACTTCTGGCGCTTCCCAGTAATTTCTTTGTTCAGATTGAAATCCGAATGGAGTTAATGTTCTATTGTATGCGCCGCTTCTTGCAATTCCGCATGCAAAAAGATCCGAATGGGTTAATAAGTTGGCAGTCATAAAGGCTCCGTAAGAATGTCCTCCAACAGCCACTTTTTTACGGTTAATATAACCTAAAGCATCTACGGCATCAATTGCTGCTGCATTATCTACTAATTGCGAAATAAAATTGTCATTTGGTTCCGTAGTTCCTTCGCCAATAATTGGAAAAGCGGCATCATCTAGAACCACATATCCTTTTGTTACCCAATATACGAATGAGCCATAATAAGGAAAAGTGAATTCATTTGAATTTTGAGTCGATTGAGAAGCGCTATTTCTATCTTTATATTCTGCAGGATATGCCCAGATCAATAATGGCAATTTTTCTTTTTTAGTTTTATCATAACCAACAGGAAGATATAAAGTTCCCGAAAGTTCTAATCCGTCTTTACGTTTGTATTTAATTACTTCTTTGCTTACGTCTTTAATGCTTTCAAACGGATTTTTAAAATCAGTAACTTGTGTTAGGCTATTTTGTTTTTTAATATTTCTGAAATAGTAATTTGGGTATTCTGTTTTTGACTGAATCATAACCAAGATTTTCCCAGACTTGAAATCTTCAATTTCTAAAATATCCTCTTTTTTATCTTTGTACGGAGAAGTGTAGATGCGTTTTGATTTTAAAGTCTCTATATTGAATTCGTCTACAAAAGGAAATTGTCCGTTTTTAGTATAACCTTCACCAATTCTATACAAGTTGTTTTTTTCGACAGCTAAAACATATTTATTGTAAGCATTCTTTTTTGTTTCAAAAACTCCAGGATCAGAATAAACATCTTGCGAGTTTCTATCCGTAATCAATTTTGGTTGCTGATTTGGGTTTGATGGATTAATCAAAAATGTTTTGGTGCTTCTCGTGTCATACCATTCTTCTGAGAGAACAGCTAGATTATCATTCCCCCATATAATATCGCTAAAACGTTGTGGAGTTTTTGCTAATGAAGAAGCTTCTTTGTCGAAAGGCGCATTCCAAAGAAAAACTTCATCTCTAAAATCAACTTTGTTTGCGGGATCTCCTTCGTCTAAAGCTACAACATAAGATAAAGTTGCAGGTTTGTCGTTTCTCCAAGCCATTTCTCTTTTTCCTTTTCGAACAGCCATGAAACCTTTTGGCATAATTTCATTTAAAGGAACCTCATTGACCGTTTTAATTTCTCTTCCGCTTAAATCATAAACAACGGTTTTGAATGGAAATCTATTCAATGGAACTACATAAGAAAATGGTTTTTGAATTGTTGTCAGCATAATGTACTGACCATCTGGCGAGATTTTTTCTCCAGCAAACATTGCGGCGTCTTTATATAAAACAGCATCTCCATTTAGTTTTACTTTATACAATTCAGAAGTTATGCAGTTTTCAAAATTAGCTTCGTCGTTTTTGTTTTTCAGCATATCCGGATACGTTCTGTTTTGAGATTTTTCTCCTGAAGTATTTGAAATAATCGGCCCAATAGGCAGATCTTTTTTAGAATCTAAAAGTGGTGGTCTGTTTTTAGGAAGCATTTTTACTAAGATAGTTTCGCTGTCTAAAAACCAGCTAAACGGATTTCCAAGATTGGCATTTACTCTAGCTTCTGTAAGTTTTGTCGCTTGTGCGCTTGCAACATCTAAAACCCAAAGTTCTACACCAGAATTGGTAGTGTGCGAGAATAGGATTTTTTTGTCGTTTGGCGACCAAAGAATGTTTGATATTTTCGGATTATCAGGGAGCCCTTTTACCTGAATTTCTTCCTTTCCGTTTATTTTTCTTAGTTTAAGATTGATTAAATACGTTACAGTACTTGAAATATTTGTAACCGGATTAATTCTCAAACCAGCCAGACGAACTTCTTCTTGGTTTAAATCGTCGAGCGTTTTATAAGTATTGCGATACATCAAGAGCATGTTCTCTTTTTTTGTATCCATTGATACTGAAGGAGCTCTTTGATAGTCTGCCAAATCTAGAATAGATTTTGAAGGTTTTTGATAAGTTAGATTCTCTTGTGCAAAAGAGAAAAAGCTTATATTTAAAAATAAAAACAGTGTAACCTTTAATTTCATAGTTTGAATTTTATGGGTTTGTAAATCGGTATTCAAAATGTTTGTCTAAGATAGTTTTGTCTTGTTACATCTTGAGCCTGATTTTTAATTTTTTTCAATGTTTGAGTCCAAAAATTGCCTTTTCAAGAAGTAAATCGTAATAAGTTAGTTTATATTTAGAGTATATTAAATTGCTAATAACGAAAAAAATAGTATTTTGTGTACGTATATTTTAAAGTATGCGTAAATTTGCAATAGAATTTTTTAATAAATAATAATAGATATATGTATCATTCAAAAATAGCTGGTTTAGGGTATTATGTTCCTTCTAATGTGGTGACTAACGATGATTTGTCTAAGATAATGGATACCAATGACGAATGGATTCAGGAAAGAACCGGAATTCAGGAAAGAAGACACATTATCCGCGGAGAAGACACTACTACTTCAATGGGAGTAAAAGCAGCTAAAATTGCAATAGAGCGTTCTGGTGTTGCCAAAGAAGATATTGACTTTGTAGTTTTTGCTACATTAAGTCCAGATTATTATTTTCCAGGGCCTGGAGTTCTGGTTCAAAGAGATTTAGGTTTAAGAACAGTTGGAGCATTAGATGTTAGAAACCAATGTTCTGGTTTTGTTTATGCAATTTCTGTTGCAGATCAATATATTAAAACCGGAATGTATAAGAATATTTTGGTTATTGGTTCTGAGGTTCACTCTACAGGTTTAGACATGACAACTCGCGGACGTGGAGTTTCTGTAATTTTCGGAGATGGAGCAGGAGCAGCCGTTTTAAGCCGTGAAGAAGATTTGACCAAAGGAATTTTATCTACACATTTACACTCTGAAGGAGAGCATGCAGAAGAATTGGCTTTGCAAGCGCCAGGAATGGGAGCGCGTTGGGTAACCGATATTATTGCAGATAATGACCCAAATGATGAAAGTTATTATCCTTACATGAACGGACAATTTGTTTTTAAAAATGCTGTAGTTCGTTTTGCTGAAGTAATCAATGAAGGATTGGAGGCAAATGGTCTTCAGGTTTCAGACATTGATATGTTGATTCCGCATCAAGCCAATTTGAGAATTTCGCAATTCATCCAAAATAAATTCAAGTTAACAGATGACCAAGTTCATAACAATATTCAGAAATACGGAAACACAACCGCAGCATCTATTCCGATTGCTTTGACTGAGGCTTGGGAACAAGGGAAAATCAAATCTGGAGATACTGTAGTCTTAGCAGCCTTCGGAAGTGGATTTACTTGGGCAAGTGCTATTATTAAATGGTAAAATAATCATCTTACATTATATTTTTTTAAAACCTGCTTCTTATTGGGAGCAGGTTTTTTTTATACCCATTTGTCAAGCTGAGCGAAGCCGAAGCTCCCGTTCCAATATGAGTGCCCTTCGACTTCGCTCAGGGAGACAAATCTTTGACGATAACATGTGATTGATTTCTATTTGTCAGGCTGAGCGGAGTCGAAGCCCTCGTTCCAATAGGTAAGCCCTTCGACTTCGCTTAGGGTGACAAAACTTTAAGGATTATAGAACTTCTTGATTTCTAATTTGTCAGGCTGAGCGAAGTCGAAGCCCTTGTTCCAATAGGCACGCCCTTCGACTTCGCTCAAGGAGACAAATCTTTGACGATAACATGTGATTGATTTCTATTTGTCAGGCTGAGCGAAGTCGAAGCCCCGTTCCAATTGGCACATTTTCCTGCGTGTTTTTGAATTAAATTTCTTACTTTTATTTTTGTAAAAATAAAAAATCATGAAAATATATTACGTCTATATTTTGAAATGCTCTGATGGAAGTTATTACACAGGAATGACAAACGATACAAATAGAAGACTAAATGAACATAATTATGGTTTAAATAAAGAAAGCTACACATTTAATAAGAGACCTTTAGAGTTGGTATTTTGTACAGAGTTTAATGATGTTATCCAAGCCATCGCATTTGAAAAGCAAGTAAAAGGCTGGAGCAGAAAAAAGAAAGAAGCTATAATAAAAGATAAATGGGAGGATTTGAAAAAACTTTCTCAATGTCTGAATAAAACAACTCATAAAAATTTTAATAAAAAGAATGTTTAGTATTAAATTAGCCGTCGGTTTTGTTTAGTATAACAAAGGAGACTTGTCAGGCTGAGCGAAGTCGAAGCCCACGTTCCAATAGGCGCGCCCTTCGACTTCGCTCAGGGAGACAAAGATTGAACATAATTATTTTGCTTGTCAGTTTAAGCGGAGTCGAAGCCCACGTTCCAATAGGAGCGCCCTTCGACTCCGCTCAGGGAGACAAAGATTGAACATAATTTTTTTGCAGCTTGTCAGGCTGAACGGAGTCGAAGCCATTTTAATACAATACAAATGAAAAAAAATCAACTAGAAATAGCTTGTTTTAATTATGAATCGGCATTAATTGCTCAAGCAAACGGCGCGGATAGAATTGAGCTATGTGAGAATATGAAACTGGGAGGGACGACTCCAAACTCAATCTTGGTAGTAAAAGTCCGTGAAAGTTTAAATATAAAAATGCATGTTATTATAAGACCTCGCGGAGGTGATTTTGTCTATTCTGACGAAGAGCTTACCGAAATGAAACAAGATATCAAGCAATATAAAAAACTAGGCGTTGATGGTTTCGTTTTCGGGATTTTAAAAGAGAACGGAAAAGTAAATAAAAAGCAGAATAAGGAATTAGTGCATTTGGCGCATCCTTTATCGTGTACTTTTCACCGCGCTTTTGACGTAGTTAAAAATCCTGAAAAAGCACTTGAAGATGTGATTGATTGTGGCTTCAAAACCATTTTGACTTCAGGTCAAGGTGTAAATGTAGAAGAAGGGATTTTGGCTTTAGAAAGACTTCAAGAACTAGCGGGAGACAGAATTGAAATTATGCCAGGAGGAGGTTTAAGATCGTCGAATATCAAACTGTTGCAAGAAAAATTAGATCTCACTTTTTATCATTCTTCAGCAATCACAGATAATTCTGAAACTGCAAATCCAGAAGAAATAAAGGAGTTGCGTAACTTTTTATAGAATAGAATAAAACAAAAAAAGTCTGGAGGTGGCAATCTCCAGACTTTTTTTCTACAAGAAATTATTCAAAAAATTATTTAAAAAATTTTCTCAGGCAAGATTAGAACATTCCGCCTCCGCCTTTGTTAGTATTGTCATCTCTTTGTTTACGTTGTAAGTTTTTGATTTTTCCGCCTCCAAAGTTGTAAGTCAAACCAAAGTAAACTGTTTGGCTTTCCCATTTAAATTGACCTGCTTGAGGGTAAGGATACATGGTGTCAAAAGCATATTTCATTGTATTGAAAACATCATTGAAACGAACGCTTAAATTCATTTTGTTGTCCAACAAGGTATAACGTGTACCAATATCCATTTTATACATTTCGTGGCTGTTATTTTGAAGCCCGTCTGTAGCACCTCTATAGAATCCGAAAGCTAAGAAACTTAAACGTTTGTTTACTTTAAAGTTAGAGTTCATACGTCCGTTGAAAGCAGCAACAGTGATTTTTCTATCGATTGGGTTACTTGTATTTGTTACAGGATCGTATTGGAATACAATACCTTGCTGATTAATACTTGAGAAATCAATCGATGGTTGGATATCCCACCATTTTGTAATTTTGTAATTGAAAGAAACTTCAAATCCGTAAGCTGTATTGTGATCGTAGTTGGTAAAACTCATGATTTGTTTTTCCATGCTCGGATCTGCTGGATCAGGATATAAAATTCTGCTGATTTGGTCATTAATGCTTCTCACAAAAACTCCAGTTGTAAAACTTCCTTTTTCAAGAGTTTTAGTATAATTTACTTCAACTGAGTTGGTAAACTGAGGTCTTAATTCTGGGTTTCCTAATGAAGTAACTAAAGGAGTAGCAAATTCACGAATAGGTTTTGTCTGTTCTAAACTCGGACGGTCTACACGACGGCTGTAGCTAAACTGCAACGTGTTTTTCTCATTCAAATTATAAGTTAAATATGCTGATGGATACAATGTAATATAATCATCATCAAATTTAGTTTGACCATAATTTAAGTTAGCTTGTACTTTATAGCTTTCAAAACGCGCACCCAATTGATAGCTAAACTTTTTGAATTTCTGTCCAAATGTTACATAGGCAGAATAAATATCTGTGTCATAAGTATAGTGAGACGTTTGGTCTGCTACTGGTAACAAAGGATTTCCAGTTACATAATCGTTAGCTGTTCTCGTAATTCTAGCTTCAGCACCAGCTTCAAGAGTTGTTTTTTCGTTTAACGGATTAACATAATCCACGTTTACAGTGCTTAGTTTTCTGGTTCCTTCTAGGAAATCATTATATACAATACCCGAGGCAGTATTGTCAATTTTTGTCGTTTTAGTGTCAAAAGCAGCATTTTGAGTTTCTTTATTATCACTATAATTTGCTTCAAAATCTAAAGTATGGCCTTCTTTTTTAAAGATGTGTTTGTAGGCCAAATTGTATGTTCCAACTCTGTCAGGTCCCCAATAGCTTGATTTTTGAAAGATATTAGAAATATCAGAACCCGTTACATTATTGTAATCAATATCAGTGTCTACAAAACCTTTTCCGTTAGATTTGTTTTGATTGGTATAGAAAGACAAGGTGTTATGGTCATCAATTAAATAATCCATTCCTATTTTGTATAAGTAAGAATCATTATCATTCAAAACAGCTATATTTTGAACTATATCTTGATCAAATCTTTGGATGAATCCTGTGTTTTGGTAAGTACCAAAGTTTTGCCCCACATTTCCAAAGAAATTTACTTTCCCTGTTTTGTAATTTAAATCTAAAGATTGATTGTATTTTGCCGTTTTACCAAAAGTAATACCACCACTATAGCTTCCATTAAAACCAGTGTTTGCATTTTTGTGTAAGATGATATTAATGATTCCAGACATTCCTTCTGGATTGTATTTTGCACTCGGGTTCGTAATCAATTCAATTTTCTTGATAGAAGTTGACGGAATTTGTTTTAACAATTGAGCAGGATCAATATTACTTGGACGCCCATCAATTAATACACGAACATTATCATTTCCGCGAAGCGAAAGCTTTCCGTCCTGATCTACATTTACAGAAGGAATATTGTTCATAATATCAGATGCCGAAGCTCCAGCAGTTGTCAAGTCCTTACCAACATTCACTACTTTTCTATCAATTTTTTGTTCGATTGTAGAACGTTCTGCGATAATGTTGACACCTTTTAATTGCGTTGCTTCTTCTTCAAGAGCTACATTTACAGTAGCATTTTTTTTGTTTTCGCTTAAAAGTACAGAACCGATATATTTTCTAAATCCAATATATTGAATCTCGATGGTGTAACTTTTTAAAGCAATGTTTTTAAATGAATAGTCTCCGTTATCGTCTGTATTTACCCCAGAAACCACTTTTCCATTTTCTTTAAGCGAAACTGTTGCATAAGAAATCGGCGCATTGTTCGACTTTTCTGTAATTTTTCCAGTAATACTTCCAGTATTCTGGGCCTGTGCAGTTGCGATTATACCTAATAATGCAAACAGAAAGAATTTTAATTTCATGATTTTTTACTGATTATTTTTGATTTGATTGATGATGATGATTTCGTTTTGTTAGTTTTTCTTTTTTTCTTTTTTTGACTTTAAAAAAATTAGAGTCACTATTAAGACTCTTTTACAGTTGATATGTTACATGAAATTAAATAAAAAAGTATGTTTTTTTTCTCGTTGGCTGTTTTGTAAGAGATTACGGTTTTGATTTTTTGATAATTTTAACAATTAAAAAAAGCGCTTTTTTGTCAAATTGAAACTCTTTTTCTGAATTTAATATGTTTTTGATTTTCTCTAATTGATGAATAAGCAGTATCTTTGCTCACTTTAAAATAAGTTTACATGTCATTACAACAAATTCTTACACCTTCTATACAAAAAGCAATACAAGCATTATTTGATGTTACTGTTGATAAAATCGAGTTTCAGACTACTAGAAAAGAGTTTGAAGGAGATATTACAATGGTAATTTTCCCATTGCTAAAAGTGATTAAAAGTAATCCAGCTGAATTGGGAAATAAAATTGGAAATTATTTAGTAGAAAATGTTTCTGAAGTTGCGCGCTTTAATGTAGTTTCTGGTTTCTTGAATATTGTGATTTCAGACAGCTATTATGTGAATTTCTTTAACGGAATAAAAGACCAAAAGCAATTTGGTTTTGTGGCTCCAAATCCAGCTGAAAAAGCAGTTATGGTTGAATATTCTTCTCCAAATACAAATAAGCCTCTCCACTTGGGACACGTTCGTAACAATTTGTTAGGATATTCTGTTGCAGAGATTTTAAAAGCTTCGGGTAAAAAAGTGTATAAAACTCAAATTATCAACGATAGAGGAATTCATATTTGTAAATCGATGTTGGCTTGGGAGAAATTCGGAAACGGAGAAACGCCTGAAACTTCTGGTTTAAAAGGAGATAAACTAGTAGGTAAATACTACGTAGAGTTTGACAAAGCTTACAAAAATGAAATTAATGGCTTAATAGAAACTGGTAAAACAGAAGAAGAAGCCAAAAAACAAGCTCCAATCATTATCGAAGCGCAAGATATGCTTAAGAAATGGGAAGCTGGAGATGAAAAAGTGATTGCACTTTGGAAAAAAATGAACGAATGGGTTTATGAAGGTTTTGCAACAACTTACACTAATCTTGGAGTTAATTTTGATAAATATTACTACGAAAGCAATACGTATCTTTTAGGTAAAGATGTTGTTCAAGTAGGTTTAGATAAAGGCGTTTTCGAAAAAGACCCAGACGGTTCTGTTTGGATTGATTTGACAGACGAAGGCCTTGACCGAAAAATTGTTTTGCGTTCTGACGGAACAGCGGTTTATATGACGCAAGATATCGGAACTGCAATTCAGCGTGTTAAAGACATGCCAGATGTGGGAGGAATGGTTTACACAGTTGGTAACGAACAGGATTATCACTTTAAAGTATTATTCTTAATCTTACAAAAATTAGGCTTTGACTGGGCTTCAAGTTTATATCATTTATCATACGGAATGGTAGATTTACCTTCTGGAAAAATGAAAAGCCGCGAAGGAACAGTTGTCGATGCTGATGATTTGATGCAAGATATGACCGATACAGCCAAACAAATCGCAGAAGATTTAGGGAAATTGGATAGCTATTCTGCCGAAGAAAAAGCGAAGTTGTACAAAACAATTGGTTTGGGAGCTTTGAAATATTACATTTTAAAAGTAGATCCTAAAAAACGTATTTTATTTAATCCAGAAGAATCTGTTGATTTTGCTGGAAATACGGGGCCATTTATTCAATATACTTATGCGAGAATTCAGTCAATTATCCGTAAAGCCGATTTTGATTTCTCTGCGAAAATTGAAATTGAAGAATTGCATGAAAAAGAGAAAGAATTGGTAAAACAAATCGAACTTTTCCCTGAAGTAATTCAGAATGCAGCTCAGAATCATAGTCCAGCATTAATTGCCAATTATACTTATGATTTGGTAAAAGAATACAACTCTTTTTATCAATCAGTTCATATTTTAGGAGAGGTTGATTTAACTAAAAAAATATTCAGAGTGCAGCTTTCTCAAAAAGTTGCAGAGGTTATTAAATCTGCATTCCAATTATTAGGAATTGAAGTTCCAGAGAGAATGTAAGAATTAAAGCTTAAGAATTTTAAAGCCAATAGTTTTCGAACTATTGGCTTTTTTTATTGCTTTTTTGGCTTATTGGGTAATATTTGCAGTTTGATTCTTTATTAGTTTTGTGTCATATTTCACAGTATTTAATTGCATAGTCATTAAGATATCTCCTAATATTCGTTTTTTAACTATTTTGAATTAGTAAGCTTTTAGTATAAATGATAAGGATAAAAACCATCTAGAAGTAGATGGTTTTTTTATTTTACCTAATAGTTTGTAAGTTTATTATTATAATTATTTATGTTAAATGGATGTAAAGTCTTGTTAAAATTAAATTAATTTTATAAGTTGCGCCCATTAATTCAAATAAACTATAATGAAAAGAAAAATTAAAGGGTTTGCAATTCTTGTATTCTTGTTGACTGCTCAATTATTTTTTGCGCAGGAAAAAACAATTTCAGGAATTGTATCAGATGGAAGCGGACCAATTCCAGGTGCGAATGTTGTGGTTAAAGGAACTAGCAATGGAGTTCAAACCGATTTTGAAGGAAAGTATCAGATTAAAGCAAAAACAGGTGATGTTCTGGTTTTTTCTTACATGGGGATGAAAACTCAGGAAATAAATGTAAATTCTTCTACTACTAATGTAAAAATGATTGATGCAAATGCACAAGAATTAGAAGGTGTTGTTGTTACGGCAATGGGCGTTAAGAAAGAGAAAAAAGCTTTGGGATATGCCACTCAGGAAATTAAGGCCAGTGAATTAACAAAAGGAAATAATAGCAGTTTAGCTGGAGCTCTTCAAGGTAAATTATCAGGGGTGCAAATCACGCCTTCTAGTGGTGCACCAGGAGCTTCATCACAAATTGTAATTCGTGGTGCCCGCTCATTCACAGGAAATAACACTCCATTATATGTAGTTGATGGTATGCCGATAGCCTCGACGGCTGATTACAGTACGGGAAATAGTGTAAGCGGATCAGATATTTCCAACAGAGCTGTAGATATTGATCCTAATGATATTGAATCAATCAATATTCTGAAAGGACAAGCTGCATCTGCAATTTATGGTCTTAGAGCTTCAAACGGAGTAGTTGTAATTACTACAAAAAGTGGTAAAGGAGCTTCTAAAAATGGAAAACCTACAATCAATTTTTCAAGTTCAGTCACTGGGGACAATGTATCACGAAAAATTGATTTTCAAAATGAATATGCACAAGGAACAGCTGGTGTTTACAATCCAACAAATTCATTATCTTGGGGACCTAAAATTTCAGAGCTACCAAATAGTGCAAGTTATGGAGGTAATGTTCCGAACAGTTTAAATGGAGGTGATATAAGTACTCATGCAGGCAAATATTATGTGCCACAAAGAGCTACAGCAGGTTTGGATCCTTGGGTTACTCCTAGAGTATATGATAATTTTGGTGCTTTTTTTAAAACAGGAATTACAGTTAATAATTCTTTAAGTATAACACAAACAACTGAAAAAAGTAATTATGCATTTAGTCTAGGTTCATCAAATCAAGATGGTTTTATTCCAGCAACGGGGCTTGATAGATACAATGCAAAAGCAGCATTTAGTACAAAGTTAGATGACGAATGGAAAACTGGGTTTGTAGGTAATTATGTTAGTACTAAAATCGAAAAAGCTACAGGAGCAAATGATTCTTCTGTTGCTGGGGCATTTGCGAGCCCTATAAGTTATGATTTAAAAGGAAACGGATATGAAAGTTCTACCGATCCTTATAAACAAATTTATTACAGACCAACAGGATTTAATAATCCATATTGGGCTGCTGAACATAATATATTTGATGAACAAACTGATCGCTTTTACGGAAATAGCTATATTGAGTTTAGCCCTAGCATCTCATCAAATAATCAACATAAAATATCTTTCCGTTATCAACTAGGAGCTGACATTTATTCAACGAATTACAGAGATATACAAGAATACGGAAATCAACAAACTACTGCAGGACATCTTGATCTTTATGGAATCTCATCTAGAACAGTAAATTCTTTATTCACAGTGAATTATGAATATAAAATTTCACAAGATTTAAATTTAACTGTTTTAGTTGGTAATGAAATTAACGATAAGCACGAAAAATCCTATGAAATGGAAGGGTATGATCTTAATTTTGGTGGTTGGCCTAATTTAAAGAATACACAGCAAACTGTTGCTACCGATAATATCTCTAATAATCGAACTTTTGGTTTATTTGGGAATTTAAATCTTTCATATAAAAACTTTATTTTTCTAGGCGCTACATTAAGAAATGATATTGTATCATCAATGCCAAGAAATAATCGCTCATTTGTTTATCCTTCAGTTTCATTAGGTGTAGTATTATCGGAGTTAGAAGCTCTAAAAGGGAACTCAATAATATCTTTTGCTAAAATAAGAGGGTCTTGGGCAGAGGTTGGCCAAGCTGGAAATTACTATGCAAATTTTTATTCAGTACCTAGTTATGGAGGAGGTTTCTGGGGGAATGCCCCTATAAGTTATCCAATTGGAGGTGTTAATTCTTATATACCAAATAATATAATGTATGACCCAAACTTGAAACCTCAAAATACAAGATCTTATGAAGTTGGTGGCGAATTAAAATTATTTAATGATCTTATCAGTATAGATTATACATTTTCTAGACAAAATGTAGTGGATCAAATTTTCCAAGTTCCATTGGCTGGCTCAACTGGTGCTTCGAGTTTAGTAATGAATGGAGGAAAAATTCATACTAACAGCCATGAATTGGTAGTAAGTACAACTCCAGTTAGAACAACTGATTTTGAATGGACAGTGTCAGCAAATTATACGCAAATAGTTAATTATGTGGATGATTTGAAAGACGGTGTGTCAAATATTTTTTTAGGAGGTTTTGTAACGCCACAAATTAGAGCTAGTATAGGAGAACGTTTTCCAGTCATTTATGGAACATCTTTTAAAAGAGATGAGCAAGGAAATATTCTAGTTGATTCTAAGGGATTAGCTATAGCGGGAGAAACTAAATCACTTGGAGAAGTAGCACCTAAATTCAACTTAGGAGGAACAACTTCTTTTAGGTACAAAAAACTAACTCTTGCAGCAACTTTTGATTGGAAAAATGGAGGTAAGATTTATAGTGGAACAAATACGTTGCTTGATACTTACGGATTGAGTGCCAAAACAGGAAATCGTGACGAACTTATGGTTCAAAAAGGAGTAACTGAAGATGGAGCTGTAAACACCATAGGAGCAACAAAACAAGAGACCTATACACGATATTCAAACATTGCAGAAAGCGCTGTATATGATGCGTCTTTTGTAAAATTACGTGAAATCTCACTCGGATATACTGTTCCACAATTTTCAAAAGATATCAATATGCGAATTTCTGCATTTGCAAGAAACATTTTGTTATCAGCTAAAATGCCAAATTTAGATCCAGAATCATCACAAGGAAACAACAATATTGCTGGAGGTTTTGAAAGGTTGTCTATTCCACAAACAAGAAGTATTGGTGTCGGAATAAATCTAACGATTAATTAATATAATTAGAAAAATCATGAAAAAATATATAGTCATTTTACTTTTGGTGATTACCTCAATTTCATTTAATTCTTGTTCAGAAGATAAAATGGACGATATCAACAAAAACGTGAATAATCCAACAGATGTACCAACTCGTTTTGCAATTACTGATGCGATGACAAGTACGGCATTTAGCAACACTGGTTCAGATTTATCATTCTATACGGGTATTTATATAGAATTAAATGCAGGTGGTTTTGGTCAGATGTATAATGCAGAAACTAGAAATGGTGAACCTCAAAATGCAACAACTTTTAACAATTCTTGGAACAATCAATATCAGACAATGTATAACCTAAAACTGATAATCGAGAAATGTTCAAGTGGTAGCGAAAAAGGAAATTATACAACATTAGGTATAGCTCAGATTTTATATGCATATAATTTAGCTTTGCTTACTGATATGTATGGAGACGTTCCTTTCTCTGAGGCTTTTCAGCCTGGAGTGATTTACCAGCCGAAATTAGATCGTCAAGAATACTTATATAAGGTTATTTTTACAACTTTGGAAGATGCTATTGTGAATTTACAAAAAACATCATCTTATCCTGCTTTAGGAATTCAGGATTTGATTTATCAGGGAAATAATGCTAAATGGATAAAAGCTGCAAATGGTTTGCTCGCCCGTTACACCTTACGTCTTTCTTTTAAAAGTCCTGACTATGATAAAGTTTTAACTTATGTTAGTAAATCTTTTACCAATAAAAGTGAAGAATTTAAGATGAAAAATGATGGTATTCCTAATCCATTTTATCAATTTGATAACGATAGAGGGTATCTATTTGCAAGTAAAAGTTTATTTGATAAGTTGAATTCTAAATTGAACGACCCAAGAACTGAAGGGTATTTTGAAAAAATTAAAAAAACAAGTGGAGCTCCTCTTACTTATGAGTTTTTTGAAAATGGAATTAGTGCTCAAAGTCAAAATTATTCATATTCTGCATTAATAAATCAAAGCAATCCGATATTTATGTTAAGTTATCATGAGCTATTATTTATTAAGGCTGAAGCAGAAGCAAGAAAATCTAATGCGGTTACAAGTACAGCTAGTTTAACTGCGGCTGTAACTGCAGCTTTTAACAAAGATGAAGCTGTTAATTTTTCAACTACAAATGTTGCTAGTTATGTTGCGGGGTTAAATATTGTGACTAATGCAGATTTACTAAAAGAAATTGCGGTTCAGAAATATTTTTCATTCTATGAAAATGAATCTATTGAAGCATATAATGACTATAGACGTTTATTAGCTATGTATGGTTCGGCAACTGCTCATCCAATTCAATTAGCGAACCCATTAAATGAAACAAAATTTCCACTTAGATTACCTTATGGAAATTCAGATGTATCTACTAACAACAATCTCAAAGATGCATTTGGTGATGGAATGTATGTTTATTCGCAAAATGTTTGGTGGGCAGGAGGTACTAGATAATATTATTCTTTGAATTTAAAAACAAAAAAATCCGGAAGCTTTAAAAACTTTCGGATTTTTTTTTAACAACTAATTCTAATTACTTAACAAATTTGTCAATGATTTTATCTGTTTCTGCTTTTGCAGTATCTGGTTTCAAATCAAATAAAAGAGAGTAAAGTGCTTTTCTTTCAACTTTAGCTTCTAAGTTAAGATCTTGGTGTCTGTCAAAAAGAGTCTGCCATTTGTCGCGAACATTTTTCCATAACACATTATTTTCTTTCCACCATTTTTGAGCAGCGATACATTTAACATCTGGAACTTTAGTGTAAACGTCAAATCCTTTTTCTTGAGCAAGCAAAACATCTTTTCCAGCATCGTCACGAACCAATTTGTCGTTGTCTTGTTCATGATTCCATCCTGTAGCAGTGATTTCGTGGATATTTCTTCTTTTTAAAACATTGTAATCGTTACGTTTTGTTTGCTCTCTTCTTGGAAGCGGTGCATCAGCAACGTTTGCCCAGTAATCTTTTCCGTCAACGTGAACCCATGTTGAAGAACCTTCATATCTAGGACTATCATCTACTTGATATACTTTTTGAGTCCATTGCCCTTTAACAGCTTTTTTATCTAGTTTTTTATATTTCCAAGAATTTCCTTTATCGAAAGAATATAAGTCTGTGTTTTCGTATAGCCAATCTTGTCTCCAGTGCTTGATGATCATATCGTCGCTTACAATCAATAAGTGCTGCATTACAATTTTGTTTGGAGTATCTTCTAACAACTCTACCCATTCTAATGCAGATTCATGTTTTGTTTCTGACGGCTTATAAGTAAGAGTGTCTTTTGGATATGAAAATGTTTCTGTGAAATTAAATTTCACTTCGTAACAACCACACATTGATTTAATTGACTTAATGTCTTGTTGTTTCTTGTCCTGACTAAAACCAAGACTGCATGTTAAGGCCAAAGCGGCTGACATAAAAAGGCTTTTTGAAATCATAACTTATTGTTTTGTTTTTAAATTTTTCGCAAATATATAAATTTAATTTAGAACAATTAAAAATAGTTATATATTTGCATCGATTATTAAGACTGAATAAAAATAATGAAAATTAAAATTACCTTTTTTGCTGGATTTCTATTTTGTACATATTCTTTTGCTCAGCAGAAAGATAGTATTGCTTCTAAGGAAAAGCTTTCTGAGGTTGTTGTTACGGGACAGTTTGAGCCACAATCTATAAAAAAGTCTGTTTTTAATGTTAGAGTGATTTCTAAAGAAAACATAAAACAGCTGGCAGCAAATAATTTGGCTGATGTTTTAAATCAGTATTTAAATATTACTGTGACATCTAATGGAGATGACGGACGTTCTAAAGTCTCAATGTTTGGATTAGATTCTCAATATTTTAAAATTTTGGTTGATAATATACCTTTAGTAAGCGATACAGGAATGGGAACAAATGTAGATTTAACCCAAGTAAACTTAGACGACGTTGAGCGAATCGAAATTATCGAAGGATCAATGGGAGTAACCCATGGAGCAAATGCAGTTACTGGTATTTTAAATATTATTACAAAAAAAGGAGGAGGTTATAAGTGGCAGATTAATGCTACCGTTCAAGAAGAAACAGTAGGTAAAGAATTTGCATTTTTTGATAAAGGTCGTCATATTCAATCGGCTAAAATTGGTTACAATTTTAATGAAAATTGGTTTGTCAATATTGGAGGAAATCGAAATGCGATGGCCGGTTATTATGACGATAAGAAAGGAAAAGATTATGATAAAAATGATGGGCTTAGAGGTTATACCCAGCTTCCGAAAGAACAATTGGTAGGGAATGCAATTTTAGGCTACCAAAAAGATGGTTTTAGAATTTTTTACAAATTTGATTATTATGGTGAAGATGTTCACTATTACAATCCACAAGTAAATATACAGGATAATTATCCTTTTCCAGATACTTATTTTTCTAGAGATAAAAGATATATTACCAATCGTTATTACCACCATTTAAATGCCAATGGAAATCTTTTCTCGAAACTAAAATATAATGTTTCCGTTTCTCAACAGAAACAAGAACGTGATTTGGAAAATTTTGTCTACCACATAGATACAAAACAGGAGGTAGATAATCAAAGAGCCACTTATCAATCAAAAGAGGTCTTTTATTCGACAGGTACACTTAGCAATTTCTTTGATAATAAAAGTGTAGACTTTCAGCTTGGCTACGAAATCACAAACGAGAATGGTTTCTATGACTCTTCAGTTGGGGCATTTAGAGATGATAATCAGCAAGGCGTAGATATTAGAAAGAGACTTGAAAATTATGATATTTATTCAGTTGCAGAAATTGGCGTAAACGAGAAATTCTCCATTCGTCCCGGGCTTCGATTTTCATTTCAAAGTGCTTTTAACAATCAATATGCAAGTTCATTAGGTTTAAGATATCTTTTTGATAAAGGATTAGAAGCAAGAGCTTCTTTAGGTAAATCCTATCGTACTCCAAACTTTGATGAGCTGTATACTTATTTTGTTGATTCAAACCATAATATGCAAGGAAATCCAAATCTGATTCCTGAAAACAGTACATCGTATGAAGTTAGTTTTAAAAGAGCTTGCTCTTTTGATTCGGGCGCTCAAATATCTAACAATTTAGCTGTTACGTATTTAGATGTTGATGACAGAATTGATATGGTGGTTACACAGGTAACTCCCACTTGGAATTATAGATATATGAACATCAACAAATATAAAATGTGGAACATTTCTACAGTTGAACAATATACTTATAAAAACTGGAATGTAATGTTGGGAGCAGCTGTAGTAGGTATTTCTAGAAAATTGGATTTGGCAGCTGAAAATTTGGTTTCTGATGATAAGTTTTTCTACTCGTTCAGATTAAATTCAAGTATTTCTTATAACATTCCGAAATGGAATACTTTGTTAGCTGTTTTTTATAAATATAATGGACAACAGCAACAATATGTTGCAGGTACTGGTACAGACGGGAAATCTGGTTTCTTCTTAAGTACATTGGAATCTTACAGTTGGATGGATGCTTCTATTCGAAAAGCATTTTTTAAAAATCAATTTGAAGTTACACTTGGAGCTCGTAACTTATTTAACGTAACCAATTTGCAATCTGTGCAAAATGGCGGCGGTGGCGATGCAAGTGGCGGCGCGCATGGAGGAGGAACTTCTAGCGATATGATGCTTGGCTACGGCCGATCTTACTTCTTAAAACTTTCATATAATCTAAATTTTAATTAATAAATCAATACCATGAAAAAAAACTTTATTTTAATATTATCTTTTGTATTGCTTGCCATTGGCGCTTGTAGTAGTGATGATGAAGCAGTTCAAGCCAATGTTGTAGCTTTTGCAGCGACTTCAGTAAATTTATCTGCTGAAACGACTCCAATCGAAATTAAATTTGCTTCTCCAACTGCATCGGCAGGTTCTTTAACTTTAACTTACACTGAAACAGCAGTTGCAAGTGGCACAGATTATAGTACTACGCCAGCAATCGCTGCTGGTAAACTAATCGTTCCTTTTGATCAAAATGTTTCTTCTGTGACATTTACTTTTAAGAAATTAAAAGAAGCTATTGAAGGCGAAGTTAAAAATGTAGTTTTCACTATTAGTAGTGCTTCTATCAATGCTGTGATTTCTGAAAATAAGTCTATTCAGGTAAACTTTAATGAAACAGCTTCTTTAGGGAATGCATTAGCTCCGGAAGTTGGTGGACCAACAGAACCGAATCAAGTTTTTGTTGATTTGAGTAGTGGAAAAATGACTGCTGTTCCAAGAGTTTCATGGGATTTAGGATTCTATTCTGGGACAGATTTTAGAGTTATAATAAATCATACTGTAAAAATGACTGCTAAACAAACGACTAGTGTGAATATTGACGAAGTTCAAGCGGAAGATGCAACTATGCTTGTTAATGGTGAAGGAAGCACTACTCAAATTGATGATCCTGCAGGAGATATTACTAAAACCGCTATTGCAGTAATCTCTGCAACAGATGCTGAAAATAAAGTATACGTAATAAATATGGGAAGTAATCCTGGAACAGTTGCTCCTAAAGTTGGATCTGAGGGTACAGGTACTGGGCCTTCTAGAGGCTGGAAAAAAGTTAGAATTTTAAGAAGCGGAAATGATTATAAAGTACAATATGCTGATATTGCCGCTACTACTCACGACGAAATCATTGTTACTAAAAATGCAGCTTATAACTTTACTTTCTTAAGTTTATTAGACAAAAAAACAGTTAGTGTTGAGCCTCAAAAAGCACAATGGGATATTAGTTTTACAAGTTTTACTAATACAACAGGTACACAGTCAGGAGGTATAGCTCCTTATAATTTTGCGGATTTCATTTTAAATAATGTTAAAGGTGGTGCAAGAGCTTACCAAGTACTTACAACAGCTTTCGCATATGATGCTTTTACATTGGCAAATGTTGAAAGTGCAAAATTCACAGACGATCAAAGAAATATTGGTTCGAACTGGAGAGGAACAGTGGGAGGAACAGATGCAAATGGCAATCCAACTTCTGGATTTGCAGCAAGATCAGATCGTTTCTATGTTGTTAAAGATCCAGCAGGAAACGTTTATAAAGTGAGATTTACCGCAGGTGTAAATGCTGCTGGAGAAAGAGGTTATCCTACTTTCCAGTATGCTATCTTAAAATAAATTCATAAATGAAAAAATCTAAAGATTATAAAGAATATTTCATTTTAACTTAAAAAATGCTTCGGCATTAAAATCTAGTTAATCATTAGCTTTGTTTTTTTTATTTTTTTTTTTTGATTCAAGAGGTTAGAATTTCTAACCTCTTTTTTTTGTTCTACTTTCTTGTTAAAATGAATTAGAAACAAAATGTTATTCTATCTTTGCACAAATTTTTTCTGCAATAAGTTAACCATTATTTAATTGGTTTGATTTTTGAATGCAGTTCTTCATATTTTATAATTATTTAGGTGAACACAAAATCTTATTTTTTTCAGTCTTTTGCGATCGTTGCGTTAGCGCTGGTTGCTTTTATTGGGTTTAAGCAAATTCTTCCAGACAAAATATTTTCTGAGACTAAATTAGATTCTAAAAATATATTGATAGATAGTATGCTTTTGGAATCTGTTGCCGAAGATTCACTATCGGTAGACAAAGACAGTATTGCAAAAAGTGAGCGAGCACTAAACGGCCAGAAAATTGTTTTTGATGAAACCGAAGGAATCGAGTTTCCAGCCGAAACATTTGAAAACTACAAAGGTTATCAATACCTGATTTCCTTTTATGAGAAATTGTATCAGTTAGAAAAAAATCCTCAGAATAAGGTTAGAATTGCTTATTATGGAGATTCTATGACCGATGGAGATTTAATTGTACAAGACGTTCGTACTAATTATCAAGAACGTTTTGGAGGAAATGGAGTAGGATTTGTTTCTATTACTTCAGAGTCTGCTGCTTCTAGAGGTTCTGTAAAATCAACGTATTCTAAAAATTGGAAAACACAATCTTATTTAAATGTAAAAAGGCCAACAAGTCCTTTTGGAGTTAACGGACATGTGTTTTTTGCAAATGATAAATCCAATTCAACTTGGGTTCAGTACGAAGCTGGGCTTAATAAGTATTCTACTTCTTTAGATAATGCAACCTTATTTTACGGTCGCTCCTCTAAAACAGGAAAAGTTAATTTCATTATCGGAAAAGATACTATCAAGAAAAGTCTTTCGCCAAATGGTCTAGTAAATACACTAAAAGTTTCATCTGGAAGTTTAAAAGCTTTCAAAGCAAACTTCGTTCAAGCAGATTCTATTCCGATTTACGGATTTAATTTTGATAACGGAAGTGGAGTTCATGTTGATAATTTCTCGCAGAGAGGAAATTCTGGACTTCCAATTTCGATGTTCAATGCAGATGTAATGAGAGCTTTTAATAATAGTCTGAAATACGATTTAATTATTCTACATTACGGAACGAACGTTTTAAATTATGGAACAAAAAATTATTCTTGGTATGAAAAAGGAATGACTAAAACCGTAAATAAAATTAAAGAATCGTTTCCAGGAGTTTCAATCCTGATTGTTTCTACTGCCGATAAATCAACAAAATATGATTTAGAAATGAAGACCGATTCTGCTGTAGTTCCATTAATGAAAGCACAAAAACACTATGCGTTGGAAGCGCAGGCAGGATTTGTGAATTTATATACTTTGATGGGAGGAGATGGTTCTATGATTAAATGGGTTGATGAAACTCCTGCAAAAGCAAATAAAGATTATACCCACTTTAATCAACGTGGTGCAAAAGCAATTGGTAATTTGCTATACGGACAATTGAATAAAGGATACGAAGAATATAAAGTGCTCAGAGAAAAAAGAGATGCTGAAGGAACTAAGCCAAAACCAGTGAGAAAAGCCAGACCAGATTCCGTTTCAGTAACAAAAGATAGTGTATGATAAACAAACTTATTTTTTTCTTTTGTTGTCTTTTTTTTGCAACAAATGAAAAAACGCCAAAAACAGATGTACATCCAACACCCAAAAGTATGATTCAAAAAGCAGATAAAGCAATAATTGATGCTCCTTCTGATGGTCAAATTTATAATGCAAAAGCGTTAAATGATTTTTTTCAGAAACTGGAAAAAAACGAAGATCAGAAGAGTCAAAAAATCAATATTGTGCATATCGGAGATTCGCACATTCAAGGTGATTTGATGACTAATGAGATCAGAAAAAAACTGCAGCAGAAATTTGGTAATGCAGGACGCGGTTTAGTATTTCCGTATCAATTAGCTAAAACAAATGGTTCTTATAACGAACGTTTCAAATCGAATAGAACTTGGGAAAGTTATAGAAACATTCACCCAGTTAAGAATTGTCCGATTGGGTTGAGCGGAATAGGACTTTGGAGAGATTCTGGCGGATTTGTGATGGAAATGAACGTAAAAGATTTAGCTTACAAATTCAATACGATAAAAATTATTACGCCACAAAATCAGGATATGTTTGATTTGGCAATTTCGTCAAAAATCAATTCTATCCAGACAACAGAGCCAAAAGTTATTACGCACAAAATTAAAAAAGGCGAAGTGCTTGGTACAATTGCAGACAAATACAATGTTTCGATTACAGAAATTAAAAGAGACAATCATTTAAAGTCTAATAATATCAGAGCGGGAAGAACCTTAAAAATTGCCACAAAGGAAACGAGACAAAAGACGATTTCAATGTCAGAATTTGTTCCCTTAGCAGTAAAATCTGATTCGTATTCGCACTATTATAATTCTGAAAATGCTTTGAGCCGAATTTTCTTGATTCCGAACAATGAAGCAAAGGATTTTGAGTTAAACGGAATTGTTTTAGAAAAAGACGCTCCCGGAATTATTTACAGCGGAATTGGAGTAAACGGAGCTAAATATTCAGATTACAATAAATATCCGTTATTCTTTGAGCAATTAAAATCATTGCATCCTGACTTACTGGTTTTTTCTTTAGGAACAAATGAGAGCTATGATCATTTAGATCCAGAAAAATATATTCGGGAGTTAAAAGAATTTATCTCCAATATAAGAGCACAGAAAATAGATGCGCCGATCATTGTAATGACACCGCCGCCATCTTTGCTAAGAAGAAAACCAAATACGTATGTTGATGATTATGCAAAGCAAATTCTCAATATAGCTCAGAAAGAAAATCTTGCCGTTTGGGATTTATACGAGGAGTTTGGAGGAATGAGCGGCATCAGACAATTAAAAGTACAAGGATTAATAGGACCCGATTGGGTTCATTATTCAAAAAGAGGATACGAGAAACAAGGAGATTTGTTTACTCAGGCGTTTTTAAGATCATACGATAATTTTAAATCAAAGAAGTAAGTTGACAACAATAGATAGCATTAATAATTGGTTTATTCAAAACTTTGGTGCAATTACAATAGAGCAAGTTAAAAGTTGGTTCGTTTATAATGAAGACGAAAAACTTTTATTCAATACCGGTTTATTCTTAGGTTTATTTCTGGTTTTCTATTTTGTGTATGGTTTTTTACGCAAAACATTTTATTTGAGATTAACGTATGTTATTCTCTTTTCACTATTCTTTTACTACAAATCGAGCGGAATTTACTTTTTGTTGTTATTGCTCTCATCTGTTGTAGATTATGGTTTGAGCCAAATTATTTACAGAGAAAGCAGAGACAGCGTTAAGAAATTTTACTTGGTAATAAGTGTTATTTTGAACTTAGCCCTTTTAGGCTATTTTAAATACATGAACTTTTTGATTGTGACTTACAATGATATGTTTCATGGTAATTTTGCACTTCACAATGTTTTTCTTCCTGTTGGAATTTCGTTTTATACTTTCCAATCCATGAGTTACATTATTGAGATTTATAGAGAAGAAATTAAACCGACAAAAAATTACATTGAATATTTATTCTTCGTTTCGTTTTTCCCGCAATTAGTTGCTGGACCAATTGTACGCGCGAAAGACTTTTTGCCTCAGATTTATCAAAAATTAAACTTGACGAAACAAGATGTAAACAATGCCTTGTTTTTGATTATTGGAGGATTAATAAAGAAAACCGTAATCTCAAATTATATATCAGTAAACTTTGTTGACCGTGTTTTTGATACGCCAATGAGTTATACTTCGTTCGAAAACTTAATGGCTTCGTATGGATATGCCATTCAGATTTACTGTGATTTCTCTGGATATTCAGACATGGCAATTGGTATTGCGTTATTGCTTGGATTTAAATTGCCAGTCAACTTTAGAACTCCATACAAATCGACTTCGATTACCGATTTCTGGAGAAGATGGCATATTTCGCTTTCGACTTGGTTAAAAGACTTTTTATACATTTCGATTGGAGGAAACAGAGAAGGTTCTTTCGCAGGATATTTATTCCCAAGTTTATTTTTCTTCGGATTATTGCTTTGGGGAATGTCTTGTTATACTGAGAGTATAATTCCGCTTATCATTGCAGGAGTCAGTATTTTGATTTTTGCTTTGTCATTTTTGCTTTCAAGCAAAATAAAACAAACCTTAGTAACCAATTTCAATCTGTTTACCACGATGCTTTTAGGAGGTTTGTGGCACGGAGCAGGAGCACAGTTCATCGTTTGGGGAGCATTACACGGATTAGCATTGGCAGTTCATAAAATATTTATGGAATTTTTCCCTTCGAAGAAAGACAAAAGTCCAAATTTCTTGTGGAGATTTTTCTCAATCCTAATCACATTCCATTTTGTGGTTTTCTGTTGGATTTTCTTCCGCGCTAGAGATTTCGAAACAGCTTTGCAGGTAATTAATAATATTGGTCAATTAACATTCGAACCAGAACTTTGGAAAACAATTGTATTAGGTTATAAAAATGTTTTCGGATTGATGCTGTTCGGTTATGTTTGGCATTTCTTGCCAGAATCATTCACAAACGGAATGAAATCTGTTTTCGATAAAACGCCATTATTAGTAAAAGCAATAATCTTAGGATTTGTTTATTGGATTGTTTACGCAACTGCAGTAGCCGGTTCACAGCCTTTCATTTATTTTCAATTCTAAAATAAAGGTTCAAAGAGACATAGCAACAAAGGCGCAAAGGTTTATTCTTTGCGCTTTTTTGTTTTTGCCACAAAGACGCTAAGGCGCAAAGTTTTTTTCTCGCAGATCTCGCAGATTTAGGAGATTTTTTATTCTCAATCAAAAAATAATCTGCAAAATCTGCGAGATCTGCGAGAGAAAACTATTCGTTTCAGTAATTCGTGGAATTAGTGTAATTGGCAGCCAAAAAACTTTGTGCCTTAGTGCCTTCGTGGCAAAAAAAGCGGTTAAATAAAAATTGCCTGAAATATCTAATTAGATTATCTTTGCACTTCATATAAAGAAAATGATATGTTTGATAATTTAAGTGATAAGTTAGATAAAGCGTTCCATATATTAAAAGGACACGGTAAAATTACAGAAGTAAACGTTGCCGATACCTTAAAAGAAGTTCGTCGTGCATTACTTGATGCCGATGTTAACTTTAAAATTGCTAAAGATTTTACTGCAAGAGTAAAAGACAAAGCAATTGGTCAGGATGTATTAACAACATTACAGCCAGGACAATTATTGGTTAAGTTAGTAAAAGACGAACTTACCGAATTGATGGGTGGAGACGTTGCTGGTGTGAACCTTTCAGGAAATCCAACAGTGATTTTGATGTCAGGACTTCAAGGTTCTGGAAAAACTACTTTCTCAGGAAAATTAGCCAACTTCTTAAAAACAAAGAAAAATAAAAAACCACTTCTTGTAGCGTGTGATATCTACCGTCCAGCGGCGATTAACCAGTTACATGTTGTGGGAGATCAAATAGGTGTTGAGGTTTACTCTGAGCCAGAAAATAAAAATCCTGTAGAAATTGCTCAAAACGCAATTAAACATGCTAAAGCAAACGGATTCAATGTTGTTATTGTCGATACAGCAGGACGTTTAGCAGTAGATCAGGAAATGATGGACGAAATTGCACGTGTTCATAAAGCAATTCAGCCACAAGAAACATTGTTCGTTGTAGACTCTATGACAGGACAAGATGCTGTAAACACAGCAAAAGCTTTCAACGATATCTTAAACTTTGATGGAGTTATCTTAACGAAATTAGATGGTGATACTCGTGGTGGAGCTGCACTTTCAATCAAATCGATTGTAAACAAACCAATCAAATTTGTTGGTACTGGAGAAAAAATGGAAGCAATTGATGTTTTCTATCCAGAACGTATGGCAGAGCGTATCTTAGGAATGGGAGACGTTGTGTCTCTTGTTGAAAGAGCTCAAGAGCAATTTGACGAAGAAGAAGCAAGAAAACTTCAAAAGAAAATCGCTAAAAACGAATTTGGTTTTGATGACTTCTTAACGCAGATTCAACAAGTAAAGAAAATGGGTAACATGAAAGACTTGGTTGGAATGATTCCAGGAGCTTCAAAAGCCATGAAAGATGTTGAAATCGAAGACGACGCTTTCAAACATATCGAAGCGATCATTTATTCGATGACGCCAGGAGAAAGAAGCAAACCAGCCATTATCGACGTAAAAAGAAAAGCCAGAATCGCAAAAGGTTCGGGAACTAAAGTCGAGCAAGTAAATCAGCTGATGAAACAGTTTGACCAAATGAGCAAGATGATGAAGATGATGCAAGGCCCAGGCGGAAAAAATCTGATGAAAATGATGGGAGGTATGAAAGGGATGCCGGGTGGTATGCCAGGAGGAATGCCGAAATAATAAAAAGAGTTTCAAGTTTAAGGTTTCAAGTTAAGAAACCAAAACTTGAAACTTTTTTAATTCAATAAATAGTAAGTTTCAACAATAACATGAAACTTGAAACAAAAATTAAAACCTGAAACAACACACAATGCAACTACTAGACGGTAAAAAAACATCTAACGACATTAAAAACGAAATTGCAGCCGAAGTTCAATCCATAAAAGCAGCTGGAGGAAAAGTGCCTCATTTAGCAGCGGTTTTAGTGGGTAATAACGGAGCAAGTTTAACTTACGTAGGAAGTAAAGTAAAATCATGCCAAGAGATTGGTTTCGATTCAACTTTGGTTGCTTTACCAGAAACCATTACAGAAGACGAATTATTGGCTAAAATTAAAGAATTGAACGAAGACGATAATCTAGACGGATACATCGTTCAGTTGCCTTTGCCAAAACATATCGACGAGCAGAAAATTTTATTAGCAATTGATCCAGACAAAGACGTTGACGGATTCCACCCAACTAACTTTGGAAGAATGGCTCTTGAAATGGAAAGTTTTATTCCAGCAACTCCATTTGGAATTATGGAATTGTTAGAGCGTTACAAAGTAGAAACTGCAGGAAAACATACAGTCGTAATTGGAAGAAGCCATATCGTAGGGCGTCCAATGAGTATCTTAATGAGCCGTAAAGGAAATCCAGGTGATTCTACAGTTACGTTAACTCACAGCCGTACAAAAGACTTAGCAGAATTTACTAAAAACGCCGATATAATTATTACAGCTTTAGGAGTTCCAGAATTTTTAAAAGCCGATATGGTAAAAGAAGGAGTAACAGTTATTGATGTTGGAATTACACGCGTAGAAGATGCTTCAAACGCAAAAGGATACGTGATCAAAGGAGATGTTGACTTTGACGGAGTAAGTAAAAAAGCGTCGTTTATTACGCCAGTTCCTGGTGGAGTAGGACCAATGACAATTGCAATGTTGCTTAAAAATACGCTTTTAGCAAGAAAGTTGAGAAGCGCAAGAAATAAATAATATTTCGTTCAGATATAGTTACAAAGCCTGTTCAATCGAACAGGCTTTGTCTTTTTAATATATAATTAATAGTTTAAAGTTTTGGTTCTTAAAAATAAAGGATACTTTTGCACCACTTAAAAAACACTTCTCCAAATGGACGATTATTATTATTCGTTAGTATTAAATTAAGCAGCTTTTGAAATTTCAAAATGCTGCGCTAAAAACCTGTATTTTGAAATGAAAGCCTTTTACACAAACAACAACGGATTGGTAGAAATCCAAAAATGGACTTCAAATTGCTGGATTCATATCGAATCTCCAACAGAATCAGATAAAAACTATTTAGTAGAAGAACTTCAAATTCCTGAAGCCTTTTATAATGATATCGAGGATATCGACGAAAGACCCCGTATCGAAATCGAAGACGGCTGGACACTTATTATTATGCGTATTCCAGTTAAAAGTGGTGATATTAAAATTCCTTTTCATACCGTTCCTCTCGGAATCATTTTTAAAGATGATATCTGTGTGACCATCAGTTTTTATAAAACAGAAATCATTGCCGACTTTGTGTCGTATTCACAACGTAAAAACATCGAAATTGAAGACAATTTCAACCTTGTACTAAGATTGCTTTTGTCGTCAAGCGTTTGGTATTTGAAATATCTTAAACAAATCAATCATAAAATAAAACTTGCCGAGGATAACTTAGAGAAATCGATCAAAAATGAAGAATTGCAAGCCTTGCTTCAAATCGAAAAATGTTTTGTATTCTTCATCACTTCATTAAAGGCAAATGACGTTTTATTTCAAAGAATTAAAAATCTAAAAGCACACAAAGCCAATTACGACCCAGAATTATTAGAAGATGTCGAAATCGAATTAAATCAGGCACAAGATACCGCCAATATTTACAACAACATCTTAACAGGAATGATGGATGCCTACGCTTCTGTAATTTCAAATAATATGAATACAATCATGAAACAGATGACGTCGATTTCGATCATCTTAATGATTCCAACCCTAATCGCCAGTTTATACGGAATGAACGTGCCAAACGGTTTAGAAGAAAGCAAATACGGAATCTGGATTCTGCTTTTAGTCTCTATAATTCTATCTACTTTCGGAGTTCTTCTATTCAAAAGAAGAAGATGGTTTTAATTCCAAATTTCATAATATTAAAAGCCTGTTCGTTAAGAATGGGCTTTTTCGTTTTTATAATTTGGGCGTGACCGTACCGAGATAAGAAGGCAAACATACTTTGCTTATATGCGCCTTCTTATCTCGGTACGGTCGGGCTATCCGCGCTACTTTGGTAGCCAGCTCCTATCCCTCACGCAACTTTACGGAGAGACCTAACAGGTTTTAAAAACCTGTTAGGTCTTACTTAAATAAAAAAATCACTTTTTTTATTTGTCAATTCAAAATAAATAATAACTTTGTATCGCAAAGTACTTTAATTATGAATCAAAAGCACCAAGAAGATTTAGCACATATTCGTTCCATGATGGAGCGCTCTTCACGATTTATATCATTAAGCGGACTTTCGGGAGTTTTCGCAGGTCTTTCGGCTTTAATTGGCGGAATCTATGTTTACCAGCTTTTTAAAGCAAACGGAATGGATTATCTCAATGATGAGCATAGATTATATTCTGCCAATCTCGTTTCAAAATTATTCTGGATCGGAATCATAATTTTAGTATTTGCATTTGCATTCGGAATCTTTTTTACCATTCGAAAAAGCCGAAAATACAATTTGCCAATCTGGACTTCGGCAACAAAAAAGATGTTGTTCAATCTAGGTGTTCCGCTTTTAGCAGGTGGAGTGTTTTGCTTGGCAATGATGTACCACGGTTATTTTGGTTTAGTGGCACCATCGACATTAATATTTTACGGATTAGCCGTTATAAACGCAGAAAAATATACATTTTCAGATATTAAATATCTAGGTTTTTCGGAACTGATTTTAGGATGTATTGCACTTTTTAATATAGGATATGGTTTGGTTTTCTGGATTATCGGATTCGGAATTCTACATATTGTATACGGATTAGTGATGTTCAAAAAATACAAATAACCCAATGGGAATTATTGATAAGCTAAATAAAGATTTTGAAAGCCGTGTCAGACTGGGTATAATGTCCGTTCTGATGGTTAACGACTGGGTAGATTTTACCGAGATGAAAGCGCTTTTAAATATCACCGACGGTAATTTAGCGAGTCATTCCTCTGCGCTTGAGAAAGCAGCTTATATCGAAGTAAAGAAAGAATTTGTGGGCAAAAAGCCAAAAACCTCTTATCAGGTAACCGATCTGGGGCGTGCAGCTTTTAAAGAGCACTTATCGTACCTTGAAAAATTAATGAAATCATAAATAACGCTATTTTTTTATCTAAAAACTTTGAATTACAAAGTACTTTTAAATCTATCAATCATGAAAAAACATCAAATTATCTTAGCCTGTACAGCGGTTTTTATACTGCTTTTTTACAACCAATCGGTAGGAATCAATATTTCTATTTTCGGTGTAGTTCTTACGCTCTTGATTAGTTATTTCTTTCAGGAGAAGTTTGTCGACAGATCACATTTAGTTCTTGTAGTGACGTCAATCTTGTCTTGTTTCGCCTTTGCATGGTACGGAGATGCAGCATCATTTTTTGCTTTAGCTTTATCCATTTTATTCTTACAATTTAAAACACAAAATGGAGAACTTAAAATGATTCAGGTTTTCCCGCTAATAGTCTTAAACGGATTAACTTCTGTGGGTAGAATATTTATTTTTAGACAATGGCTTCCAGAGCGCAAGATCCATAATGATTTTGCTAAAAAATTAATTGCCTTTGTTCTTATTCCAATTATTTTTCTCGGATTGTTTTTTATCGTGTATTCTTTCGGAAGTGATCATTTTTCTTCATTATTTACCGATTATGAATTGGATATCAATTTGCCACAATTAATCGGAATCACTATTTTAGGATTTTACATTTCATTCAGTTTTTGGAATTATTGGGTTCCAGAAACTTGTTATGAGTATAATCCGAAATTAAATAATGATTTCAGCAATATTTCTGAAATAAAAAATCAAAGTACTTTTTCGTTTTTAGATCTTGATTTTGAAAGGAAAAGTGGCGCAATTACTTTGTTTCTTTTAAATATAATGTTGCTAGTTTTTATAGCAACCTACAATTACGAACAGTTTTTTGAAGCAGTAGAAAAAACAAATCTAAGTTCTGATACGCACGAACGCGTAAACGCCGTAATTTTTTCAATCTTAATGGCAGTGGGCGTAATCTTATTTTATTTTAAAGGAGGGTTTAATTTTGATGAAAAAGCATCTTCTTTAAAAACGCTGGCTAAAGTTTGGCTAGGGCTAAATGTGATTTTAATTATAAGTGCGATTATTAAAAATTCAGAGTATGTTTCTTTTTATGGTCTTACTTATAAAAGGTTAGGGGTTTATGCTTTTCTAATTTTAGCCATTATCGGATTAGTAGTTTCATTTCAGAAAATCAGCAAACAGAAAACAAATGCTTTTCTTTTCAATCAAATGCTTTGGTATTTCTACGGAACGATTCTTTTGTGCAGTTATGTAAATTGGGGCGGTTTAATTACGAATTACAATATTTCTGTAAACAAAGGAGTACAGCCAGTTTTCCTTAGCGGATTAAATTTTAATGATGAAGCTCGACGAGAATATTTTAAAAAGAACAATTTAGACGGAAAATATGCGGAATCAGTTAGAGAAGAAATGATATGGAATTATCAAGACGCTAGCTTTTTATCTAAAGCTTTGTATTATGATTTTTTGAATAAAGAAAAGAAATAGAACAAAAATGAAAAATCCCATTCCGTTAGTGAATGGGATTTTTGTTTATTTACTATCTCCTCTTTTTTTAAATCGAGGATCGTGTTTTGAGATGAAATTTTTTCTTCTAGTTGGAGTGGAAGCTGAATCCAAAGTTTCAACTTTAGGGAAACTTGCTTCTTCTGTTTTACTAGAAGGCTCAATCAACTGATTTAATTCTTTTATTTCAGCATCTGTTAAATCTCTATATCTTCCAACAGGAACATCCAAAGAAATATTAATGATTCTGATACGTTTTAACGCCGTAACTTCATAACCCAAGTATTCTGACATTCTTCTAATCTGACGGTTTAATCCTTGCGTTAAAATGATCTTGAAAGTGTATTTGCTAATTTGCTCTACTTTACATTTTTTAGTAACTGTATCCAGAATCGGAACACCATTTCCCATTCGCTGAATAAAACGATCTGTAATTGGTCTGTCAACGGTAACTGTATATTCTTTTTCGTGATTGTTTCTGGCACGAAGAATCTTGTTTACGATATCACCATCATTGGTCATAAAAATTAATCCTTCGCTGGCTTTATCCAATCTTCCAATTGGGAAAATACGTTTCGGATAATTGATATAATCAACAATATTATTTTTAACCTCTAAGTTGGTCGTGCATTCAATGCCAACTGGTTTGTTGAAAGCCAGATAAACCAGTTTCTCGTTTTTTTCAACGATTAATTTTCCGTCTATACGTACTTCATCATCTGGCGAAACTTTAGTTCCCATTTCAGCCACAGCGCCATTTATTGTAACGCGTCCTTCTTCGATTAATTTATCGGCTTCACGACGAGAACAATAACCAGTTTCTCCTATAAATTTATTGAGACGTTTCAAATTTTCTTCCATACTGCAAAAGTAGACAAAAGTTTAGATATCTTAGAATTTTAGAATTTAGACTTTAGATTATTGGGGTGTTTTGAATTTCATACCGTTTTGTTATCCTGAGGAACGAAGGATCACACTCGTAGCTCGACAAAGATTGGCGATTTTGATTGCGTAGTTTCTTGTGTGATCCTTCGTTCCTCCTTTAGATTTGTTTTTTAAAATTTAAGTAGATTTATGATTGAGAAAGGAAGCAAAAGTAAACTGTTCGTTCCTCTGAGCTTGAGACTCATATCCTGATTAAGACTTTAG
>NZ_JBHSFY010000007.1:0-306603 GCF_042654045.1 Flavobacterium chungangensis | reverse complement strand
TAATGCAAATGAATAATGTTTAACAACTACTAATTCTACACACTCAAGTTTGAATTCATAGCTGTGCTTGACTTTTCTTTCCATAAAAATGCCCCCAAATAGCGTCTAACTTTTTGGGGGCAGTGCAAACTTCAACCCTTTTTTTATTAATTGGAATCTAAACTTAGCATCTTAGTTCCTTAGAATCTTAGCCTCTCAAAATAAATCTTGTACTTTTTTTAACCTTTCTCGTTTTTAGATTTGAGAAATCCGTTCGTATCTTTGAAGACTTATTATTAAAAAAGGGAAAAAACTTAGAACCTTAGAATCTTAGCAACTCAGTATCTTAGAAAAAAATGAAATACACTACGTTACCCAACACCGATATAAAAGTTAGTAAAATATGCCTTGGAACAATGACTTTCGGGCAGCAGAATACAGAGGCAGAAGGACACGAACAAATGGATTACGCTCTTGAAAGAGGAGTTAATTTCTTTGATACTGCCGAAATGTACTCGGTTCCTGCGAGTGAAGCGACTTACGGAAGTACAGAAAAGATTATTGGAACTTGGTTTAAAAAATCTGGAAATAGAGATAAAGTTATTTTGGCTTCTAAAATTGCGGGACCAAACCCGAATTTTGGATATATGCGTGAGAAATTAGATTTTTCTCCGGCAAGTATTAAATATGCAGTTGAAAACAGTTTAAAAAGACTGCAAACTGATTATATCGATTTGTACCAAATGCACTGGCCAGAAAGAAAAACGAATAATTTCGGACAACGTGCTTTTCACGGGCACGATGATGTTTGGGAAGATAACTTTAGAGAAATCTTAGAAACTTTTGATGGATTAATCAAAGAAGGTAAAATCAAACATATTGGAGTTTCAAATGAAAATGCTTGGGGAATGATGCGTCTTTTGGAAGAAAGCAAATACAACAATCTTCCAAGAATTAAAACAGTTCAAAATCCATATTCTTTATTGAACCGTTTGTTTGAAGTAAATTCTGCAGAAGTTTCAAAATATGAAAATGTTGGCTTATTAGGATATTCACCTTTAGCATTTGGAGTTTTGACTGGAAAATTCTTAACTGGAGAAAGTCACCCGAAAGCGAGAATTAATCTTTTTCCGCAGTACAAACGCTACAATAGTGACCAATGTACTGAAGCGACTAAATTGTATCTGGAAATCGCTAAAAAACATGGTTTAACGTTAACGCAATTGGCAATGGGATTTGTTTTGCAACAACCGTTTTTGACAAGTGCTATTATCGGAGCGACAACCATGGAACAATTAAAAGAAAACATTGACACGATTGATGTGGTACTTTCTAAAGAAATCCTTGCTGAAATTGATGCTGTTCAAGCTATAATTCCAGATCCTGCGCCTTAAGTTTTTTTGCTACGAAGGCTATTTTTTGCCACGAAGGCACTAAGACACGAAGGTTTTTTAATCTCGCAAAGACGCGGAGTCGCAAAGTTTTTCAATAGCCCCTAGCTTAAGCTAGGGGAATACGATCGAAATAGAAAAGGGCTTTAGCCAAACTTTATTAGTTTGGCTAAAGCCCTTTTTTTTGCGTTTATATTTTCATCCAGCTAAAGCTGGATGCTATTGAATTTAATAGATTAAACTTTGCGACTCCGCGTCTTTGCGAGATTAAAAACAAAAAAAACTAGTGTCTTAGCACCTTCGTGGCAGAAAACAATTACAAATCAAATTCATCATCAACAGCTAAAGAATCAGTTTTTATTGCTGTAGAATCCGGAACTTTAATTTTGATTAAAGAACGCGCATTTCCTGAAATGTAAACAGGCAATAATCCAATTGTGTCTTCCGGAACTAAAAGCCCTCTTCTAAACATTAAATTCTTTAGGAATTTTTGGTTTTTAATAGCATAATCTTTCAAGTTACCTTCATCGTTAAACTGATACATGAATTTTCTTGGTTTCGGAATAATAGTTGCCAAATACAAACATTCGTCAACATTTAAAGCCGAAGGGCTTTTTTGAAAATAGAAATGACTTGCTTCTCCAATTCCGTACACATTTGGTCCCCATTCAATAATATTGAAATACACTTCTAGCATTCTTTCTTTGCTTACAATTCGGTTGTTTTCTAAAATGTAAACAAGAAGGATTTCTTCAAGTTTTCGCGAAAGCGTTTTTTCACGAGTTAAAAAGACATTCTTAATTAACTGCATGCTGATTGTGCTGGCACCGCGAGAGAATTTCTTAGTTCGAATGTTTTTAAGAATCGATTGTTTGAAGGCTTCGTTTATGAATCCGCGATGCGAGAAGAAAGAAGGATCTTCCGTCGTTAAAACAGATTTTCTTAGATAAGGAGAAATCTGGTCTAAAGGTGTGTAATTCGGATTTGCATTTCCGACCAAAATAGGTCTTTGCAATACATTCTGAATAATGGCACGATACACAAACTCGCCATTTAGTTTATTTAAATCGGCTTCGCCATATTTAGTGATTCGTAAATCTTCTTTGTTAAGCTTACTATCAAAAACAAGCGTGTTGGGTTTGTTTTTATTGAATTTGAAATCCAATTTGTAATCGAAATTTCCAGTTGCCTGCATTCCTTGAAAATGCGTGAACAAACCGTCGGGAAGCGAAACGATAAAATCCTGCGCTTTCATTTTCGGAATGTCCATTTTCAAAGTATAAATCGTGTCTTTTTCGGTATCGTAAGAAATGTAAGGACGAACCTTAATCTTGTTCAACTGCATTGTAGAAGAACTGTCGATAGAAATAAAGCTATCGCCTAATAAAAAGCGGTAATCAAAACGTGCATTTTTTATAACGACATCTTTGCTTGCGATTTTTGGATGATTGATTTTAAGATTGGCGATAGAAGTGTAACCGTCTATATGAAGTTCGCTGCCACTTTTGTCTATGTTTTGAACATTGAGACGAATAGAATCAAAACTTGCTTTTAAGTTATAACGCTGATCTAAATACGGAACGCGAATAGCGCCAGTATCTAAGTTGAAAAATCGAATATCGGCCTTTTTATTTCTCGGATCAGCAAACCCTTTAATGTTCCAACGCTGATCAAAATCTTTTGCTTGAACATGAAGATTGGTTTCGAGCTGTTTGTTGTTTAAAACAAGTTTATCTACAGCAATATTGGTTTGTTTTCCGTTGTCGTCGATTTTGAAATTAAAATTTTTCAAATCCATATCAGTCGGAACCAAATTCAATACTTTCGAAATGATTCTGTAAGCAAAAGCAGCGTATTTACGTTTTTCATTAGAATCGGTTTCTTCGCGATCTCTTTTTAGAAAAGCATCAAAATTTCGTTTTTTGCCCTTTTTGACTAATTGAATATATCCATTGTCTACTTTTAGAGTTCCAACTTGAACATCTCCAATTAATAAATTACTTAAACTGATGCTGGTTTCGACATTTTTAATTTTGACAAGCGTATCAGCATTTATTGGAGCTAAAACAACATCTGTCAATTTTATAGTCGATAAACCATCAAATGAAGCTGATTGTACAGAAAAGTTGCTTTGGTACTGAACAGCCATTTTGTGGGTGACTTTTGCAATGGCTTGTTTTAAAAGGGAATCACGAAAATAGTAAAGTCCGATGCAAAGTACTATGACTACTATTCCTAGTATTTTTAATGCTTTGTATATTTTTTGTTTTGGAAAATTCATAGGAGGAGTGGTATTTGAAATCAGCCAAAAAGAATGCTAGCAACATCTTCAATTTTAGCAACCAATTCGATTTTTATTCCAGTATTTTTTAAAGCAATTTTATTGTATTTAGAAACAAATATGGTGTCGAAACCTAATTTTTCAGCTTCCTGAATGCGTTGGTCTACACGATTAACAGGACGAATTTCGCCAGAAAGTCCAACTTCGCCAGCAAAACAAAATCCTTTTCCAACCGGAATATCTTCGTTTGAAGATAAAATGGCAGCCACAACAGCCAAGTCAATTGCGGGATCATCTACAGAAATTCCGCCAGTAACATTCAGAAAAACGTCTTTTGCGCCTAAGCGAAATCCAGCTCTTTTTTCTAAAACAGCCAAAATCATGTTTAGCCTTTTTGCGTTGTAACCTGTTGTACTTCTTTGTGGTGTTCCATAAACAGCTGTACTCACTAAAGATTGTATTTCGATCATCAATGGACGCATGCCTTCTAAAGTTGTCGCAATTGCAGTTCCCGATAATTCTTCGTCTTTATGAGAAATCAGAATTTCAGAAGGATTGCTAACTTCTCGTAGTCCGCTACCTAACATTTCATAAATTCCAAGTTCTGATGTAGAGCCAAAACGGTTTTTAAGCGAACGCAAAATTCGATAAATATGATTTCTGTCGCCTTCAAATTGGAGCACAGTATCGACCATATGTTCTAGGATTTTTGGTCCAGCGATATTTCCGTCTTTTGTAATGTGCCCAATCAAGATTACTGGAATATTACTTTCTTTAGCAAATTTGATTAGTTCAGCAGTGGTTTCACGAATCTGAGAAATACTTCCTGCAGTCGATTCGATATAGTCGGTATGTAAAGTCTGAATCGAGTCGATTATGACCACTTCAGGCTGAATGGTTTCAATTTGTTTAAATATATTCTGCGTTTTGGTTTCAGTAAGAATATAACAGTTGTCGCTGTTTGGCGTAATTCTCTCTGCGCGCATTTTAATTTGTTTCTGGCTTTCTTCTCCAGAAACGTATAAAGTTTTGTATGGTAATTTTAAAGAAATTTGAAGTAAAAGTGTACTTTTTCCGATGCCAGGTTCACCGCCCAAAAGAGTCAAAGATCCAGGGACAAGTCCGCCTCCTAAAACACGATTCAATTCGCTATCAGTAGTGTCCATTCGAACTTCCTGTGTAGAATCAATTTCGTTAATTTTTAAAGGCTTTGGAGCTTTGCTTGTTGGAGTAGGTTCACTTTTCCAAGCAACCTTATCTTGTTTTTGAATGATTTCTTCGGCAATCGTATTCCATTCTTTGCAGGCATTACATTGCCCCTGCCATTTGGAATACTGAGTTCCGCAGTTCTGACAAAAAAAGGAAGTTTTAACTTTTGACATTATTTACTTTTTTTTAGCAAGTGTATTCATTTCGTCAATTTTCTCATACATCATGTCTTTGTTCAAATCACCAATTGGCTCCATTTGTGAAGCGTTTTGGTATTTTTTCGAAGCGTGTTTAGGATCGCCTTGTTTTTCATACATTAATCCTAATTCATATTCTCCCAACATGGCTTTAGGGTAATTTACATTTCCTATTTCAGCCATTTTCCCTAGTTCACTGTAAGCATTTCTTTTTAAAATAAGATTTTCTATTACTTTAAAATCGCTCATTCTAACAGGAATTTGAACTCCTAAAGCTTCAGACATTGTAGCATATTTTTTTTCTAAATATTCTGCATAACCTTCTTGAAGAACCGCAATTTTGTCGTTGTATTCGGCAGAATTTATAGGACGGTATACTTCAAAAATCTGATATAATGCACTTGGTATAGAATGTAATACTTCTGTATAATGTGTTGCGCCTTTAAATACATCATATTTATAATTCACTAACGGATTATTGGCGATTTTAATATTGCTGTTTAATTTTTCTATTGGCTCTTTAATTTTTTTAATATCACCTTCTCCTGCAGAAAGATAATAGAAGACAGGGCTTTTTATTTTAGCAAATTTCTCTGCAATACGCACTTCCATTTTTGGGGCTAGTTCTGGACTTAAACAGATGTAGGCATTAAAAAGCGGGATTTCTTTGTACAAATAAAAATTGGCAAAACTTGCTGTTACATCATGACCTGCAATAAGTCTGAAAGGCGAAGTGCGATATTTTTTTTCGATATAAGGAATTAATTCTGCTCCAATAAATTCAAAAAATTTTGCTCCTTTTTCAAAAGGAAGACCTTCGTTTTGATCAATTGTTGTGTCGTCATAACGTTCTTCATCTTTGTTTTGATGAATTCCGATAATGATCATTTCTGGAATATCATCCCAATAAGTTCCGTAGCTCACAGCTCCAGAAAAAGGATCAAATAAGTAATCTCCATCCAATAAATAAAGAACAGGATATTTTTTGTCTTTGTTGGCTTCGTAAGAAGCAGGAAGTCCAATTGTAATTCTACGCTCTTCTCCGAGTTTTTCCGATTTAATGTTATCGAACGTTTTTTGGGCAAACGACGAAAACGAAATTAATAAAAATAGTAGGTAAACTTTTTTCATGATTTGTGGCATTTCAGTAAATTAAAAAGTATTGAAAATAGTGTAGCAATATACTATTTTATTTGCTTCTTTGTTAAAGAGATTAAAATTTGAAGCACAGTATTTTAGCGTCAAAATCATTTTGGATTAAGACAAAAGAAAGTTTTTTTGTTCAAAATTGACTTTTGACAAAGTAGGGAAATTCGGTAAGAAAAAGAAAATCTTAGGTTAAAGAATTGTCGTTTTCATTCGGGAAAATAATCCATGGTTTGAAGGTTTTTGCTTCTTCAAAATCCAAAGTAGCATAAGAAATGATAATGATGATATCATCTTTTTGCACTTTTCTAGCTGCAGGACCATTTAAAGTAATTTCTCCTGAATTTTTTTCACCTTTAATAGCGTAAGTCTCAAAACGCTCGCCATTATTAATGTTAACAATAGATACTTTTTCGCCTTCAATAATATTTGAAGCCTCTAGTAGAGTTTCATCAATAGTAATACTTCCAATGTAATTTAAATCGGCTCCAGTTACTTTAACTCGATGAATTTTTGATTTTATAACTTGAATTTGCATGCTGCAAAGTTAGATTAATTTAATGAAATGGTGTCAATCAGTCTTATAGAATTAACAAATACCGCTATAAATGCACGATATTTTTTATCATTCTCTTTCTTATCGATAGACAAAAGTGTAGATTCGTCAGCAATAACAAAATACTCCAGTTCGAACTCTTTGTTGTCTTTGAAGGAATTTTCTACAAATTCGATTGTTTCTTGCGGAGAGTGATTTTGGAAAATCTCTTTTGCCTCGGTCAAAACTTTATAGATAATAGAAGCATCTTTTCTTTCTTGCGGAGTTAGACGTTCGTTTCTTGAACTCATTGCAAGCTCATTTTCTTCTCTAAAAATAGGACAACCGACAATGTTTACTGGTAAATCAGTTTTTTCAACTAATTTTTTTACAATTTGAAGCTGCTGAAAATCTTTTTCTCCAAAATAGGCATTTGTTGGGGTTACGATTTCAAAAAGACGTTTTACAATTGTTCCAACACCATTGAAATGACCAGGTCTGAATTTTCCTTCCATCTGGTTTTCCAATCCGTCAAAATCAAAAGTCTGCGAAACAGTATTTCCTTCGTAAATATCTTCGACTGAAGGTGCGTATAAAATGATTTTATCACTTAATGTACGCATTTTCTTAACATCTTCTTCTAGTGTCCTAGGATATTTTGCTAAATCTTCGGCGTTGTTAAATTGAGTTGGGTTGACAAAAATACTTACTACTGTATCGTTGTTTTCTTTTAACGAACGTTGCATTAAAGCCAAATGTCCTTGGTGTAAAGCGCCCATTGTAGGTACAAATCCGATGGTAGAATTTGCGGTTTTGATAGTTTTAAGATAAGCTATCAACGCTGCTTTACTGTAGAAAATATGCATTGAGGTATTATTAAAATTTATGCAAACATAATATATTAGTTATAAACTGCATAAATTTTTGTAATTTTGCGACGTTTTTATTACCAAAATTAAGTAAAATACTATTATGAAAGATAAGAGGATATTATATGTATCATCTGAAGTCGTGCCTTACTTGGCTGAAAATGAGGTTTCTTTAATGTCTTATGACGTTCCGAAAATGATTAATGACCAAGGTGGCCAGATAAGAATTTTCATGCCAAGATATGGAAATATCAATGAGAGAAGACACCAATTGCATGAAGTGATTAGACTTTCAGGGATGAATTTGGTAGTGAATGACTTAGATATGCCGTTGATTATTAAAGTAGCTTCCATTCCGAAAGAAAGAATCCAGGTTTATTTTATTGATAACGATGAATATTTCAAACGTAAAGCCACTTTTACAGATGAAGAGGGCGCTTTATATCCAGATAATGACGAAAGAGCAATTTTCTTTGCAAAAGGCGTTGTGGAGACTGTGAAAAAATTAAACTGGGTTCCCGATATCATACATGTTCACGGTTGGCTTGCGGCAATGCTACCCATTTATATGAAGCATTATTATAAACACGAAGCACTGTTTTCTGAAACGAAAATTATTACTTCTGTTTATGGCCAGTCATTTGATGAGAACCTAGATTTAGAAATGATAAATAAAGTTAAATTTGACGGTGTTCCTCATGAAGCAGTGTCAGATTTGGAAGTGCCAAATTATGAGAATGTTTTAAAAGCTAGTATTTTACATTCAGATGGTGTAATCATTGCATCAGAGAATGTTTCTCCAAGTTTAACAAAATTTATAGAATCTTCAGGAAAACCTTTTTTACCTTTCGCCACGAAAGATGCATTTGCTGACGCTTATACAAATTTCTATAGAACATTTGGACTTTAAATTTTAATTTTATTTTTTGACATGTATAAAACTTCTTTTATTAAGAAAGCTCTTTTGGCTGTAATGGCTGTTTTTCTATATTCTTGTGACAAAGATTTTAATGCGATTGGTGATGGTTTGATTGGAGATGATCATTTTGGACTTGAAGCTGAAAAATATGATGTTGTAGCATTTAATCAAGAAGTTACCCCTATCCAGTCCAATACCATGACACCAAATGCTCTTGGTATTTTAGACAATCCGCTTTTTGCAAGCACGACGGCAAATTTTGTAACTCAGGTAGGACTTTCTAGTTATCCTATAAAAGTTGGTGATTCTCCAGTAATTCAAAGTGTTGTGCTTGAAATTCCATATTTCAACCATGCAACAGCTACAGATAATGAAGGAAATACCACTTATGTGTTAGACTCTATTTATGGAGACAAAAACGGAAAAATTAAATTAAGTGTTTATGAGTCTGGAATCCAGATGAGAAGCAGTTATTTAAATGGAGGTACCCAGTTGCCGCAGTTTTATTATACAGATCAAAATAGTGAATTTGAGAGTAAAAAAGTTGGGTCAAGATTGAATGATGGAGATGTTTTGCAAAATGATGAATTCTTTTTTGATGCAAAAGAAATTGTAATAAAAACAACAGATCCTACTACTAAAGTAGAAACAACTACAAGAAAAGCGCCTCAAATGACACTGCAGCTTAACAAGCAGTTTTTTCAAGATAGGATATTAAATGCAGATGCTTCAAAGCTTGCTGCAGAAGATGTTTTTCAAGAATATTTTAGAGGTTTGTACTTTAATGTTGAGAAATCGGGATCTAATCCGAGTAGTTTGGCACTGATGGATTTTTCTAAAGGGGTTATTACAATTAAATACAAAGCAAAAACTAGCTCAACTACAGATGATCCAGAAGCTACCGAAGACAAGGAGATTCTTTTGAACTTGAAAGGTACTTTTACAACGACGGCTAATTTTTTACAAGATACTAGAAATGCAGATTACCAAAGTGCTATAACAACAAACGTAAATAAAACAGATGGAGATGAGAGGCTTTATTTAAAAGGTGGAGTAGGCTCTTTGGCGGTGATAAAACTTTTTAATCCAACAGATGTTTTAAGTTATGATTCTAATGGTGCGGTAGTAAATGGAGCGAATGGAGTTTCTGACCAATTGGACGAAATTAGAAGTAATGTCGCTATTAAGAATTGGAAAGTAAACGAAGCTAATTTGGTTTTCTATATCGATGCTGATAAAATGGCTGGTACACAAGAGCCAAATAGAGTGTATTTGTACAATTTGACAGATAATACCATTTTAGCAGATTACTCTACGGATGCTGTATCTGCTTATGGTGGAGTAATTAGTAAAGGTACTGATAAAAGAGGTAAAAGCTATAAAATTAGAATCACGAGCCATATTCGTAATTTAGTAAAAGATGCTACAGTTAAAAATGTTGATTTAGGCTTGGTTGTTTCTCTAAGCCCAACTACAGTTGCGTTTAATGCGCTTAAGGAGAAAAATGCTATTACTCCGGTAGTACCAAGAACATCATTATTAAATCCTCTTGGGACAATCATATATGGAGGAAAAGTCTCTACTTCTACTCCAGAAGATAAAAGATTGAAACTTGAGGTGTACTATACGAAACCAAATTAATAAATATATATGTGTGGAATTGTTGGATATATCGGTCATCGAGAGGCTTATCCTATTGTAATAAAGGGATTAAAGCGTCTGGAGTACAGAGGATATGATAGTGCCGGCGTTATGTTGTATGACAACGAGTCGGGCATTAAAGTTTGCAAAACAAAAGGTAAAGTTTCAGATCTTGAAGCTAAAGCCGATGAAGGTTTTACTATAAACGGTAATATTGGAATTGGACACACTCGTTGGGCTACTCACGGGGTTCCAAATGATGTGAATTCTCACCCTCATCTTTCTAATTCTGGAGATTTAGCAATTATTCATAACGGAATTATCGAGAATTATGCGCCTTTAAAAGAGGAGCTTATCAAAAGAGGTTATACTTTTAAGTCAGATACGGATACTGAAGTTTTAGTTAATTTGATAGAAGAAGTTCAAAAGAACGAAAATCTTAAATTGGGTAAAGCTGTTCAAGTTGCATTAAACCAAGTTGTTGGTGCCTATGCAATTGCTGTTTTTGATAAAAAGAATCCGAATGAACTTGTTGCGGCTAGATTAGGTAGTCCGTTAGCAATTGGTGTTGGAGAAGGGGAGTATTTTATTGCTTCTGATGCTTCACCATTTATTGAATATACTTCTAATGCGGTTTATTTAGAAGATGGCGAAATGGCAAATATTAGATTGCATAAGCCAATTAAAATTAGAAAAATTCAAGATGACTCGTTAGTAGATCCTTATATTCAAGAACTTCAAATGAACTTGGAGCAGATTGAAAAAGGAGGGTATGATCATTTCATGTTGAAAGAAATCTACGAACAGCCAAGTGTTATTAAAGATACTTACAGAGGAAGGCTTCATGCCAATGAAGGAATTGTTCAAATGGCTGGTGTTGAAGATAATTTAGAGAAATTCTTAAACGCAAAACGTATTTTAATCGTAGCGTGTGGAACTTCTTGGCATGCAGGTTTAGTGGCAGAATATATCTTTGAGGAATTTACCCGTATTCCTGTAGAGGTTGAATATGCTTCTGAGTTTAGATACAGAAACCCAATCATCAACAAAGATGATGTAGTTATTGCTATTTCACAATCTGGAGAAACTGCAGATACTATGGCGGCTATTAAATTGGCTAAAGAAAACGGAGCGTTTGTATTTGGAGTTTGTAACGTAGTGGGTTCTTCTATTTCTAGAGAAAGCCATGCAGGGGCTTACACACACGCAGGTCCAGAGATTGGAGTAGCTTCTACAAAAGCATTTACGACTCAGATTACTGTTTTAACGATGATTGCTTTACGTTTAGGAAAAGCGAAAGGAACATTGTCAAATACAGATTTCCATACTTATCTTCAAGAATTAGAGATTATTCCTGAGAAAGTTGCTGAAGCGTTAGAAACTAATGATAAAGCAAAGGAAATTGCCGCTGCTTTTAAAGATTCACCAAACTGTCTTTATTTAGGTAGAGGATATAATTTCCCTGTTGCTTTAGAAGGTGCATTAAAATTAAAAGAGATTTCATATATCCACGCAGAAGGATATCCAGCTGCAGAAATGAAGCACGGCCCGATTGCTTTAATTGATGAATTTATGCCTGTTATTGTGATTGCTCCTAAACAAGGGCACTACGATAAAATTGTTAGTAACATTCAGGAAATTAAATCAAGAAGCGGTAAAATTATTGCTGTTGTTACAAAAGGAGATACTCAAGTTCGTGAATTAGCAGATTATGTAATCGAAATTCCAGAAACTTCAGATGCATTATCGCCATTAGTTACAACAATTCCGTTGCAATTACTTTCTTATTACATTGCTGTAATGAGAGGTTGTAATGTTGACCAACCTCGTAACTTAGCGAAGTCGGTTACAGTAGAATAAATTTATTTATCCAAATATAATAGTTTAAAAAGCGAGATTTAGGTCTCGCTTTTTTTTATTATCAATAATTTTTTTAGGCATATGTATTTTTGTGAAATTTTCAGTTTTTTGATTAAAATTTATATGTATGCATAGTATATTGGTTTTTCTTATCATTTTATTTGTTTTTATTATAATAAATTGAATTAATAAATAGTTAAAATATTGTATAATTTGATGGTAAATATTGATTTTATTTAACGTTTTTTTATACATATTAAAATATTTTCTTATTTTGGCTATATATACTAACGAAAAACTAACCCAAAATGAGAGTCTACTTGCTAATTATGTTGTTATTCAGCGGAGTGTCCTTTGCGCAGAATACAATTACTGGTTCGGTTACAGATGCTAATAAGCAATCTATCCCTGGTGCTAATGTTGTTGTTGTCGGAGAAAATAGTGGTGCTTCTACTGATTTCGATGGATCGTTTAAATTGACTACTAATGCTAAACTGCCTTTTTCTATAAAAGTTACAGCGGTAGGATTTGAGACTAAAACGATAAACGTAACAGCTGCAAATCAAAAAGTAAATGTGATTTTAAAAGATGAAGAAACAAAATTGGATGAAATTGTAGTTTCTGCATCAAGGACGCCAGAAAGAGTTCTGGAGTCTCCTGTAACCATTGAGAGAATGGGGGTTCAGGAAATCAAAAAGACAGCTTCTCCTTCTTTTTATGATGGTTTAGAAAATATGAAAGAAGTGCAGATGAACACCAGTAGTATGTCGTTCAAGTCGATAAATACTAGGGGGTTTGCTACTGTGGCGAATACTCGTTTTATGCAGCTAGTAGATGGAATGGATAATTCGTCTCCGTTATTGAATTTTGTTTTAGGAAACATGATCGGAGTTTCGGAAATTGATGTTCAAAGTGTGGAATTGCTTCCGGGAGCATCATCTGCTCTATACGGGGCTAATGCTTTTAACGGGATTTTGTTTATGACTAGTAAAAGCCCGTTTGTAGATCAAGGGGTTTCAGCTTATTTAAAGTATGGGGTAACTTCTCAAGAAGCTGCTGGTACAAATGGTTATTATGATTTTGGTGTTCGATTTGCTCGTGCTTTTAATAAATATATTGCAGCTAAAGCAAATATTACTTACATGCAGGCTACTGATTGGTATGCTACAAATTATAATGACAAGACTAGGGCAGGTGTTGATAGAACGAACCCTAGTTATGATGGAATTAACGTTTATGGAGATGAAGCGGCTACAAATATTAAAGGTGTGGGTCAGAGGTTGGAAGCAATGGGTTTGATTCCGGCAGGGGCATCTAATCTTTTGCCGAATTCTATGGTTAGTAGAACAGGGTATAATGAAATTGATTTGACAGATAATAAAGCAGCGAATATGAAAGTTGATTTCTCTTTGCATGCAAGACCTTTTGGAGACGAGAGATTGGAAGTTATCTGGCAAAGTAAAATTGGTACTGGAAATGCTGTTTATCAAGGAGCAAACAGGTATTATTTGAATAACTTTTTTATGTATCAGAATAAATTAGAGCTTAAAGGGAAAAACTTTTTTGTAAGAGGTTATATGACTGGAGAGGATGGAGGAAATTCTTATGATATGATTTTTACCGGTATTAATGTAAATAGAAAATGGAAAGACGATAATACTTGGTTTGGTCAATATGCTGGGGCTTTCATACAAGGGACTTTAGCAGGAATGAATCCGCAGCAAGCACATGCGGCGGCGAGATCTACAGCAGATACAGGTCGTTTTTTACCAGGAACGCCTCAGTTTAACAATGCGTTCAATCAGGTTATAAATGATCCAGACGTTTTAACTGGATCAAGATTGGTGGATAATTCAAAAATGTATCACTCAGATGCAAATTATAATTTTAGAGATGTAATAAAATTTGCTGAAATTCAAGTTGGAGGTTCTTTTAGAGCCTATGAGTTAAATTCTCATGGAAGAATTTATACGGATGCTAATAGTCAGATAAATTACAATGAATATGGTGCATATGCGCAATTGATGAAAAAATTTATGGACGACAGATTGAAGTTTACAGGATCTCTTCGATATGATAAATCTAAAAACTTTGATGGTAATTTCTCTCCACGTTTGTCTCTTGTGTATTCTGCAGGTGAAAAAAGAAATCATAATTTCAGAGGATCTTTCCAAACAGGTTTTAGAAATCCAACAACTCAAGATCAGTACATAGGATTTAATATCGGAAATGCAGTATTGTTGGGTTCTGCTCCTGATAACTTAACTAGATTTAATGAAACATTCAATTTAAGTACAGAAGGCCAGCTTTATACAGGAAGCCCAACAAAGGTTATGAATGGTAACGATGCTTATGGGAATTCTTATATAGCAAGTTCAGTAACTGCATTCTCTGCAATGGCAGGAACAGATCCAGTTGGTGCTGCTGCGTTGTTGAAAAAATCTAGAGCTAATTATGTAAAGCCAGAAGAAGTAAAAGCTTTTGAGTTAGGATACCGTTCTGTTTTTGAAGGGACATCAATAGATATTAATGGGTACTATAATATTTACAACAATTTTATTGGTAACTTAAATGTAGTTTCTCCTTTCTACGGAACTGCTCAAGATAATCCAAACATTGCTGCAGGAACTTCTGATCCAGGTGTTCAGTCAATTAGAGCGCTTCAAAACGGAGAGTATAGAACGTATCAATTGTATACAAATTCAGATGTAGAAATAAATTCATTGGGATTTGGAGTTGGACTTTCTAGAAAAATTATTTCAAACTTTGAGTTGGGAGTGAACTACAACTATGCTCAGTTTGATTTTGATCAAGCAAAAGACCCAAGTTTTGAGCCTGGATTTAATACGCCAAAACATAGAATTAAAATGTCAATTGGAAATGATAAGCTGTTTAAGAATTTCGGATTTAATGTTAGCGGAAGATGGAATAGTGAATATTTATGGCAGGCTGGTTTTGCTGATGGTATAATTAAAGAGGCAACAGTAATAGATGCTCAGATAAATTATGGAATTCCGAAATTGAAATCGGTAGTAAAATTAGGAGCTGCTAATATTGGCGGTAAAGAATACTATCAAGTAATTGGAGCTGGATTAATCGGACAGCAATATTTTGCTTCTTGGACTATTAATCCATAATTGATTGTTAACTCTTAATCAAATTCATTATTTATGTTTCTCGATGAAGATTTGGAAACAAAATTATAAAAAATTACAAATTATGATAAAAAATTTCAAATGGCTTTTATTGGTTTCGTTAACCTTTATGGCTTGTAATAGTGATGATGATGTGACTCCTCCAGTAGAGTCGTCTGATGGTAAGCCTTTGACTTCTGGAAGTGCTGATTTTGCCAAATATGTTGCTTTAGGAGATTCTTTTGCGGCAGGATTTAGTGATAATGCTTTGTTTATTAAAGGTCAAGAAGGAGCTTATCCGAATATTTTAGCGCAGCAATTTGCTTTAGTGGGTGGAGGTGAGTTTAAAACGCCTTTTGCAAATGATAATATAGGCGGTTTGCTTTTAGGAGGAAATGTTGTTGCTGGACCGCGTTTGTATTTTAATGGAACGCCTGTGCCAGTTACGGGAGTGCCAACAACTGAGGTTACAGCTCATTTGTCTGGAACATTTAATAATTTGGGAGTTCCTGGGGCAAAAAGTTTCCATTTGCTTGCTCCTGGTTATGGTAATGTTGCAGGTGTTGCTGCAGGAACAGCAAATCCTTATTTTGCTCGTTTTGCATCTAGCGCGACAACAACTGTTTTGGCTGATGCTTTAAGTCAAAACCCTACTTTCTTTTCTTTATGGATTGGAGGGAATGATGAGTTAGGATATGCTACTGCAGGTGGGGATCCGACAGTAAATCCGTTAACGCCTCCTGCTACTTTTGAGGCGGCTTACAAAGGTTTAGTGGCTCAGCTTGTTGCGGGCGGAAGAAAAGGAGTTATCGCTAATTTGCCAAATATTACCACTCTTCCTCATTTTCATGTGATAGCATACAATCAGCTTACGCAAGCTAATTTAACAGTTGGAGGAGCGAGTATGGTTGGTACTTTAAATGCGCAATTGTATGGGCCATTGAGTAATGCATTGAAATTTTTAGGGCAAGGGGATCGAATTAAACTTTTGTCTGCAACAGGAAATAATCCGTTGCTAATAGTAGATGAAACGTTGCCAGATTTGTCAGCCAATTTAAAAGCAGTGCTAATGGGTGGCGGATTGGATGTTAATACTGCTACGGCAATGGGAATGATTTTCGGAAGAGCTAGACAAGCGCTTCCTACAGATTTAATTGTTTTAGGGGCTTCATCAAGAATTGGAAAAGCCCCAACGGTAGCTGCTGACGGAATTGCTTCGCCTTCTGCTTCACTCTCTCAATTAGGAATTACTTTTCCGTTACCAGACAGATATGTTTTGTTGCCTTCTGAAGTGGCTGAGATTGAAGTGGCGACTACGGCATATAATTCTGTAATTAAAGCAGTGGCTGAAGCAAATGGTTTGGCAATGGTTGATGCTAAAACAATTATGGATGATCTAAACAAGCCAAGCGGAGTTACAATGAACAGCTTTACATTAAAAGCGACATTTGTTACTGGCGGTATGTTTTCTTTAGATGGTGTTCATCCATCTCCAAGAGGATATGCTTTTATTGCTAATAAATTTATCCAAGCGATTAATGCTAAATATGGTTCTAACTTAAAAGGTGTAGATATTGGTAATTATCAAGTTCTATTTCCTGCTACATTATAATGTGTAACTATTTTTAACCTTAAAACCGCTCATTTTTACCAATGAAGCGGTTTTTTTCATTTAATAAAAAAATGCTGTTTTTGTTATTTTTTAGCCAAGTTTTATGAATCAAACAAAATCATGCTATTTTTTATGAAAAAAAAATTGATTTTATATTTTAAAAAATTATCTTTGCGCTCTGAAAAAAGAGGTATTTTCGATAAACCTAAATAGCTATTTAATAAATACATAAGTAATGTCAAAAGTAATAGGAAAAGTTGCTCAAATCATTGGACCAGTAGTTGACGTAGTTTTCAACGGTAAGGATGTTGAACTTCCAAAAATTTATGATTCACTAGAAGTCACTAAAAAAGACGGAACTATCTTAGTTCTAGAAGTACAATCTCACATTGGAGAAAACACTGTTCGTACTATATCTATGGACTCTACAGACGGTTTGTCTAGAGGATATGAGGTAGTTGGAACTGGAAATCCAATTCAAATGCCAATCGGTCCAGATGTATATGGACGTTTATTTAATGTTGTTGGAGATGCAATTGATGGTTTAGGTGATTTACCAAAAACTGGAGAAAACGGTTTGCCAATTCACAGACAAGCTCCAAAATTTGAAGATTTATCAACTTCATCTGAAGTTTTATTCACAGGTATCAAAGTAATCGATTTGATCGAGCCTTACGCAAAAGGAGGTAAAATTGGATTGTTCGGTGGTGCTGGTGTTGGTAAAACAGTATTGATTCAGGAGTTGATCAACAATATCGCAAAAGGTCACGGTGGACTTTCTGTATTTGCAGGAGTAGGTGAAAGAACACGTGAAGGGAATGACTTGCTTCGTGAGATGTTAGAGTCAGGAATTATTAAATATGGTGATGATTTCATGCACTCTATGGAAAATGGAGGATGGGATTTATCTAAAGTAGATATGCCAGGAATGAGAGAGTCTAAAGCTACTTTCGTTTTCGGACAAATGAATGAGCCACCTGGAGCTCGTGCACGTGTGGCACTTTCAGGATTATCTATCGCTGAGTATTTCCGTGATGGAGCAGGATCTGACCAAGGTAAAGATGTATTATTCTTCGTTGATAATATCTTCCGTTTTACTCAAGCAGGTTCTGAGGTATCGGCACTTTTAGGTCGTATGCCATCTGCAGTAGGTTACCAACCAACATTGGCAACTGAAATGGGTGCAATGCAAGAGCGTATTACATCTACAAACAAAGGATCTATTACATCTGTACAAGCGGTTTACGTTCCTGCGGATGACTTAACTGACCCGGCGCCAGCTACAACTTTCGCCCACTTAGATGCAACAACTGTATTGTCTCGTAAAATTGCTGAGTTAGGTATCTACCCTGCGGTTGACCCGTTAGATTCTACTTCTAGAATCTTAACTCCTCAAATTTTAGGAAACGAGCACTACGACTGTGCACAAAGAGTAAAAGAAATTCTTCAAAAATACAAACAATTACAAGATATCATTGCGATCCTTGGTATGGAGGAGTTATCTGAAGAGGATAAACTTTCAGTAGCAAGAGCACGTCGTGTACAACGTTTCTTGTCTCAGCCATTCCACGTAGCAGAGCAATTTACAGGTATCCCAGGTGTATTAGTTGATATTAAAGATACTATCAAAGGATTTAACATGATCATCGATGGTGAGTTAGATCACCTTCCAGAAGCAGCATTCAACTTGAAAGGTTCTATTCAAGATGCAATCGAGGCTGGAGAGAAAATGTTAGCTGAAGCATAAAAATAAAGTTAAAAGTTAGAAGTTAAAGGTTGTACGTTTTGTAACTTTTAACTTTTAACAAATAACTTCTAACTTAAAAAATATGATTTTAGAAATAGTATCACCAGAAGCGAAATTATTTTCAGGAGAGGTAACATCGGTTACTTTACCAGGAGTTAATGGAAGTTTTCAGATTTTAAATCATCACGCGCCAATTGTTTCTATCTTAGAAGAGGGAACAATTAAAATTGCAGCTCCAAGCTTCAATTTTTCTAAAGAGGCTGCTGATAAATTTACGAGAGTTAATGACCAAACTTATACTTTAGAGATTAAGTCAGGAACAATCGAAATGAAAAACAATAAGATAATTGTTTTAGTTGACTAAGGCAATTTCAAAATAAGCAGAAAAGCCAGACAGTATTGTCTGGCTTTTTTTATTTTATTACTTTTGAAGTATTAAAATCTCTTTATAAAAATATTCGATCAATAGTAAAAGTTTAGTAAGCTTTTGCAGTTTTGCTTCATAATTAGACAATGAAGCAGCATTTTTTATGTCAAATTTTATAAAGAATATATATGAAAAATATATCAAGAGTTGCTGTTCTTGGCGGCGGCGGAAGAACTGGGAAATATCTTGTAAACCAGTTATTAGAAAACGGATTTAGTGTAAAACTTCTATTGAGAAATCCCGACGATTTTACCATTCAAAACTCAAACATAGAAATCATTAAAGGTGATGCTATTAATGAAGAATCAATAAACTTATTACTTAAAGATTGTCAAGCAGTGCTAAGTACTATTGGTCAACGGCCAGGAGAGCCTATGGTTGCAAGTCAGTCAACGAAGAACGTTTTAAATGCTATGAACCGTTATGGTATTGAGCGCTATGTTTTATTGGCAGGTTTAAATATAGACACTCCATTTGATAAGAAGAGTCCACAGACGAGTATGGCTACCGATTGGATGAAGGCGAATTTTCCTGAAATCCAAAAAGACCGACAATTAACTTATGATCTTTTGGTTAATAGCAAAATAGATTGGACACAAGTTCGTGTCCCTCTAATTGTTTTTTCTGATGACAGTTCTGAAATCTCTGTAAATATTGAAGATTGTTTGGGAGAAAAAATTTCGGCTTTTGACATTTCGAAGTTTATAATAAAAGAAATGGTCGAGTCAAACTATATTAGGCAATCACCGTTTATAAGTTCCATTTAAATTTAGAACAACAGCGGATTTCATATAATCCGCTGTTTTGTTAATTCTAAAATGAATTGCCTAACTTTGGTTTTATGAAGCTGCCAGAAAATCTTAATCGTAAATTAGAAAATTGTAAACAGGATAATCAGTTTAGAAAACTTCCTGTGTTCAATAATCTGATTGATTTTTCTTCTAATGATTATATCGGATTTTCTAAATCGGAAACTTTATTCAAACACACTCATGCTTATTTGCTCGAAAATGAGATTTTTCAAAATGGAGCAACGGGTTCTAGATTAACTTCAGGAAACCATTCTCTTTATCCAATTGCAGAAAGTTTTATAGCTCAATTTCATGAGGCAGAAACGGCTTTAATTTTCAATTCGGGATACAATGCCAATTTAGGTTTTTTTAGCGCTGTACCGCAAGAAAATGATGTTGTTTTGTATGATGAATTATGTCACGCTTCTATAAAGGATGGCATCGCGATGTCTCGAGCAAATTCGCATCATTATATTCATAATGATGTTGAAGATTTAGAAAAACACATTCTTAAATTTCCAGATGCCACAATTTATATTGTAACTGAAACTGTTTTTTCTATGGATGGAGATAGTCCGAATTTAGAAGAGTTGATACAGCTTTCAGAAAAATACAATTGTTATTTAATTGTTGACGAAGCTCACGCTTTGGGTGTTTTTGGAGAAAAAGGGGAAGGACTGACTCAGTATCTGAGGTTACATGATAAATTTTTTGCTCGAATCGTAACTTTTGGAAAAGGTTTAGGATCTCAAGGAGCAGCAATTTTAGGAAGTGTCGACCTTAGAGAATATTTGATCAATTTTGCAGGAAGTTTTATTTACACAACTGCTTTGTCTCCTCATGCTGTGGCAACAATTTTTATAGCTTATCAGCAATTGGAAATTGAAAAAGAGACTATCGATAAGCTTCGCCAGAATATTGTGTTTTTTAATCAGCAGAAAAATTTGCTGGGTTTAAAACCAATGTTTATTCATAGTAAATCTCCAATACATTCTGCAATTGTTCCGGGCAGTGAAAATGTTAAAAAGTTGGCAGAAGAACTTCAGAATAAAGGGTTCGATGTGCAGGCAATTGTTTCGCCAATTGTTCCAGAAAATCAGGAACGACTTCGTTTTTGCATTCACAGTTATAATTCGCAGGAAGAAATTAATCAGGTTTTGGAATTAGTTAGAGATTTTGTTTTTTAGATTCTGATTTTTCAAGACTTAAATTTGAAAAAAGAGTAAAGTTTTTTGTAACGTTTTGTTTTTTCGATTACTTACAGACTGTAATCAAATAAAACACATCCAATCATGAAAACCAGATTTCAATTTATAGTAACTGTATTTATATTCTTCTTTTTTGTTTGTAATAGCATTTCGGCCCAAAGCAAAACTTCAAAACTGGAAAATTCTCTTCTTTGGGAGGTTTCAGGAAAAGGGCTTAAGAAATCTTCTTATTTATACGGAACGATTCATATGATCTGTTCAAAAGATTATTTTTTATCTGAAAAAGCCAAAAATGCTTTTGAGAAATCGGATAAATTGTTTTTAGAGATCAACTTTACAGATCCGAACGAAATGAGCGAAATGCAGCAATTGGCAATGGGAAAAGAACCTTTGAGTAAAAAGCTGACTCCAGAACAACTTACAAAATTAAATTCTATTTTAAAAAAGAGCACCGGAATGTCGGTACAGCAAGTAGACAGTTTTAGTCTTGTGACGGTTTTGAGTCTGATTTCTATGAAAAGTTTTGGTTGTACAGATTTGAAGTTTTATGAAATGGAGTTTTCAGATGCGGCCAAAAAAAGGAATGTTTCTATTTCGGGATTAGAATCTGTTAAAGCTCAATTCGAAATTCTTGAAAATGCTTATTCTAATGATGAAATGCTGGCGCTTTTGGAAGAATCAACCCTTGAAGAAACGGTGGAATTGGTAGATGCTTATAAAAAAGAAAACATTGAAGCGATGTATGCATTTAGTACAGATAAACGATTTACAAGTGAAAAAACTAAAAAGCAGATTCTTGATGATAGAAATCAAAACTGGGTAAAACAAATGCCGGAGTTACTGAAGCAAAATAGTGTTTTCATAGCTGTTGGCGCAGCGCATTTAGGAGGTGAGTATGGAGTTATTAATTTATTGAGAAAAGAAGGATATACTGTAAAACCTGTAATGAACTAAATCTGCTTTGAGAGAGAAGGAACAAGAGTTTTTAAATCGAATAGAAAGCCATAAAGGAATCTTGTATAAAGTTTCTAAGATGTATATGGATAATTCTGATGATCAGCAGGATTTGTTTCAGGAGATTGTATGCCAACTCTGGAAATCATATGAATCTTTTCGGAATGAAAGCCAGTTTTCGACATGGATGTACAGAGTAGCAGTAAATACGGCAATTGTCTTTTTGAGGAAAGAAAAACGGAAGGTGGACAGATATGAAATCGCTTCAGAAAATGTCAAAGAGGATGAAGGAGATTCTCATATAAAAGAAAGTCAGTTGGATCATTTTTACAAAGCAGTACAGAAACTCGAAAAAATAGATAAAGCTATCATTTTCTACCAACTGGAAGGTTTCTCTCATAAAGAAATAGGAGAGAATCTAGGAATATCTGAAGGAAATGCTAGAGTGAAACTGAATAGAGCCAAAGAAAAATTAAAAGAAATTATTAAAAAACAAGGATATGGATTTTAACGATATACAAAATGCATGGAATAACGAAAAACCTGAAAATGTTGTTCTGCCATCAAACTTAGAAAAGATTCAATCTGCTAATACGCCCTTAGACAAAATCAGAACAAATCTAAAAAATGAATTTGTCTATCAAATTTTATCGATAATTTCTATGGCGGCAATTCCGATAATTTGTCACTTTAATGAACAGATGATTTTTTTATACTATTTAATCTATAGCTTGTTTTTGGCTGTTTGCGTTTATTATTTAGTAAAATTATATTTCTTTTTTAAAAGATTGAATGCAACAACATTGAAAACAAAAGACAGTTTGTATGAGACGTATTTTGATATTAGACTGAATATGGAATTGTACAAAACATTTGGCTTCTCGCTAACTCCTTTTATCGTTGTGTACTTACTGGGCTTTTATTTTTATGGTCTTTCTGAAAAATCAGGTTTATTAAATCACGAATTTACTAACAGACAATTATTTGGGTTTTTTGCTATCATTGTTTTTACGGTACTTTCTATGGGAATTTCTTTAGAATGGTGGGTTCAAAAGTTTTATGGAAAATACGCCAAAGAGATAAAGAAAGTAATTGACGAGTTGAAAGAAGAATAAAAACAAGAAACCCATCAGTAATGATGGGTTTCTTGTTTTTTAATTAAATATGATTTTCTTCGTGACTACATGACCATTTTCTAGAATTACTTTTACTAGTAAAACCTGATTGCTAGAATGTAAATTTGTAATCTCTAATTCCTTTGCATCTATTTTACTTTTGTTGTAAAGCAATTGTCCGCCTATAGTATAGATTTGCACTTCTTTAATATTTTCAGTTTCGCTAACCGCATTGATTACTTTTGATTTTATCGAAACTAAAACTCCATCTTGTACATTTTCAAAATCATCTGTACCTAATGTTTTATTGGTGTAACGTAATACAAAACGATCTGTAAAAGTTCCTGCAGCTGTTTTGAAAGTGTAGTTTGAAGCGCGAAGATCTGTTATTGTTCCTGTTGTTTTATCTTCTAGATAAACCGCTTGTTTGTTAAAAAATCCATCTGCATGATCTATCGAGATTGTAAGTTCGCTACTAACAGTTGTTTTATAGCCAAGAGGAACAGTATCTGTATTATCAAAAGGTAAAGCTCTTGCTTGAACAGTAAGTTTTTTAGCTTCATTTATGGTGTAAAAATCGATAAAAGAATTACCTGACATTGTAGTTGCATCATAGTTATGATCATAACTGTTTGATGCTCCTTCTGCATAACCCACTAGAAGTTGTTTAAAGGCGTCTTCGGTATTACTTAAATTTAACCACAAACGATTTACTTCAACTTCAGTTTCTTTAGCCGTCGTTTTATAAAATTGTGTGTTTTGTGCTTTTACACGTTGCTCATTAGTAAAGGTTACCGAAGTAACTCTTGGTTTAATAAAGAAACCTTGTCCTACTCCAATATATCCTGAAGGCTCTTCTCCTCCAGTTGTCGCTTTTGTTGATCCAAGTAATGTTAGTACTGCATAATCTGGACTGCTGTAGGTGTAAGTATTGCTGCCATTCTCTTTTTTTGGAGGCGAAATATGTGTCCAAAAGTATAAAGGTCCAACTTCTCCGTTATCTCTAATGAATTTTCGAGCATCAATAGCAGATGGGTAAGGGTTTCCAACAAAATGGTATTTATCAGGCGTAATCGGAATCAAAATATTTCCATTGTTTGGTTTTCCATAGAATTTTCCAGTAAAGTTAGAAGGATTTTGAGTATCAAAAGATTGTGGTCCTCTAATGCTGTATCCTTTTCCAGGTTCCATTGTCTTTTTCCCGTACAAATCCGTTGCCCATTTGAAATCAGAAGTCCAATAGAAAAATTTATCAAATAAAGTTTCAGGAGACAAAGTACTCATTTTAAAATCTGGATTGTCTACTGGTGATGACCAGTACGTTAAATCAAAACGACGAATTTCAGTTATTCTTTGAATTTCAAAAGCTTTATCGCTTCCGGTAAACATATTTTTACTTGTAGAAGTTTGAAGAAATGATCCTCCGTCTAAAATTAAAAGTTTTCCTCCTTCACCTACGTTTATATTTTCATCAACAGTTAAAGTAACATCTTTTGGGACTGTTAATGTGATATTTGGATTTACAGTACAAGAACAAACTGTAAGATCTGACTTTAGTTCCGTATTTGAACTTATCACTAAAGAGCTGCCATTCGGAATAGTGCCAGTTCCATTGTATACAATATCCGTTTTTGTAAAATTAATTCCAAGATTGGCATCACCACCATCTTCTCTTAGGCGTATTTCTACTCTAGACTCACTGTTTAAAGGGTAAAGGTCTCCTCCGTTAATTAAATAAGTGGTATTGTCCCACCCATCTCTAGAAAAGATTAATTTATCATCGATATAAAGCTGAATTGCATCATCATGGTTCATATGTTTTAACTGATATAATCCACAATCGAAACCTTTACGTTTGTAAACCACAGTAAAATTGTTGTCTGGTATTTGAGAACCTTGCCAAATGGTAGCAGATGAAGGTGATTTGTCTTTTGTCCAATAATTTGTTGAATCAGGATTTAAATGAGGATCAACATAATAACCTGCATATCTAACATTTTGTAAGGTTATATCGTTGTTAACATAACCATAAACGTTCCATACTTTGTCTCCATATTCAGTAGGATTTCCTTTTTGGATACCAGTGAAAAAAGAAACTCTTGAATCTCCACCGTCTTCATAATACTCTAGAACAAATTTATGTTGGCCTACAGTTAAATTTTGTGTAGCGTAATCCATAGTAAAACCGTGACCATTCCATCTTGTTATAACTGGAACAGCTGCATCATCGATGTACAGTCTTACTCCATCGTCGCTTCCAATGTCAAAACTGTATACTCCAGCTTCAGTAATATCGGCAAGCATTTTATATCGTACAAAGAATCGGTCAGAAGGAGCAGCATCACAAGCAAAATTTGAAGTTTGTCCAGTAACAGAACCTCCTCCAATATTTCTATCAAAATTTTTGTTTTCAGTTACAATTCCTATGTAAGTTGCAATACTAGTATTTGGTAAAGCTGGATAAGAAATATTTGGAGGCATGGCAGCATTATTTGCCATTTTATAAACATAGCCAATCCATGTATTAGGCCCAAAAGCAGTTTGATCTCCAGTTGGAGTACATGGAGCAGCGGTTACATCAACACTTACTGTTGCTGATGAATATATGGTTCCATTAAAAATACTATAAGTGAAATTTGACGTGCCTACAAATCCTGGTGTTGGAGTAAAGGTAATGTCAGTTGTGCCATTTACCACTACTGTTCCGCCTGAAGTTGGCTGAGTAACAGTAATATTTTGTACAGGAGTATTTCCAACGACATCATTAGCTAAAACTGGAATTGAAATACTCTTGTTAGATGGTGTAGTGGCAAAATCACTATATGCGATAAATACATTAGAATCTTTTATGTTTCCTGCAATGTTTACTTTTGTTCTAAAATGAAATTCTTCGTTTGAATTATAAATATAAAGACGAATAAAAATGGCTTTTCCAGGTGTCAGAGAATTTAAATCTGAAGCAAAAGGAGCGCTAATGCTTCTCCAAGTTCCACTAGTACTTGTTTCTGCTAACAATGTTTTTACATTGGTAGTAAACGTGGCATCGTCAGAATAGTTAATTTTAAATTTTTGACCGCTTCCCCCCTGATTTCTAAACATGAAGTTGAAGGTGGTTAAGTTTACGCGATGCGTGTTGTCGGCTTTTATTGTAAATTCTAAATATTTGCTATTATCTGCTGCACCAGACGGCCAGCTGCCAGTATGAAAAAATGGATTTTTTTTGTCTTCGTTTATATCATACCATAAATAGGTGTTCGGGTATAAAATGTTGCCTGAAGTTACATAAGGTGATAGCGGAGTTGCCTCAAGTCTGTTAGATTCATTTCGCCCATACCAGATTACCAAAGGTTCTGGTGTTTCTTCTGCTACTGTTATCTTTACGGTTGCTTCTGATGAATTATTTGCCGCGTCTTTTATAGTGTATTTGAATGATGTTGTGCCTGTAAAGTTATTGGCAGGGATAAAGCTAACAGTATTATCTGGATTAAGTATTGCCGTTCCCGCAGATGCTGGTGGTGGAGAAGAAATTGCCATCGAAGTAACATTTTCTTTTTTAATATCATTGTTTAATGGTGAGATATTTACTTCTACGTTTTTTATAGCTTTAACAAAATCGTTGATTGCTAAAATTTTGTTAGGATCAAAGCTAGAAACAGCCCCTGTAATAGTTGTTGAAGTATTAACATTTCCAGTTTTGATATGGAAATTATTGTACGAATTATAAACGTATAAACGAATGTATACTACTTGTCCTGGTAAAACAGGATTAATTTCTTCTGAAAAAGGAGGGTCTATTGAGGTCCAATTGTTAACACTTGCTCTTTCGGGAACTAATACTTTTACGTCTTTTTTGAATTCAGAATCTTTGGAATACAATATTGTGAATTTCTCTGACTCGCCACCACCTTGACTTCTAAATGTCATTTTAAAAAGAGTCAAGTCCAATTTTTTGCCAGAATCTGGAGTTACTTTAAATTCTACGTATTTTGCAAGATTGATGTCGCCTTCATTTTGTTCGCCGTTTGGCCAGTCTTTGCATAAAAAAAACGGTTCTTCTTCCCAGCCACTAGTGTATTCCACGTTTACTTTTGATGGATCATTAGAAGAAGATAGGTAAGACAATGGTAGAACAGTCGCGTTAACAGCTGGATTAACAGTTGGTTTTTTTGGATCGCTTGGTGTTTCAGCTCTCCATTTAATTAAATCTACATTTTGTGCAAACGTTAAAAAAGGCAATAAAAAGAATAAAAGTAAAGTTTTTTTCATGTTAAATGTTTTCTATCAATTTGTTATGCTGGCATAAGACTTTTCGAACCGCGCAAAGATATACACATCTACGAGCTAGAATTTGTTAGGGTTTTGGGAACCCTCATTTAATCGATGAATTGTTAAAATAGTCGATGAACTACATTAAAAATTTTAATGTTCGGCAAATATTCTTATAAAATCATGAAAAATATTATAGGAATATTCGTAAAATATGAAGCTTTTAAAGACTGTTTTTTGAGTTTTTAGAATAAAAAACGTCAGATTTGCTATAAATTCTTCAAAAACGGAATAATTTATAACTGAAGAGAATGTGGCTTTTAAGCCTTTAAAGGGAGATAGAGAAACTTTTAGGAATTTAAGAAAGTTGGAAAAAATCTCCTTTTTTTGAATGATGAAAATGAAATTAGTTTTCTTCTAATTCTTTTGCTTTTTCGTAAACTAAATTACTTTCATAACCTCTTCGGAGCATATAGTCGCAAAATTTTTTACGTTTTTTGAGAAGATTGGTTTCAGAAATAGAATTCCAAGATCTTTCCGCAAGATTTTCAAAAGTTTCAAAATATTCTTCAGAAGAAATTTCTTTCAGAGCTAAAGTAATATTGGTTGAAGAAATATTTCTTGCTTTCAATTCATTGGTAATTCTGATTTTTCCCCAATGTTTAATTCTGTGTTTACCTCTTGCGAAGCTGCAAGCAAAGCGGGTTTCATTCAAGAAATTACCTTCAATTAGCTGTACCACAACAGTATCAATCTCATCACGAGTCATTTTTAGGCTGTATAATTTAGCCACAACTTCATCATGACAGCGCTCTTGGTAAGCACAAAAGTGTTCTAGCTTTTGTAAAGCTTCTTTGATGGTGAAAGTGCTGTTCATCGGGTTTTTCATGCGTTTTAACGTTTAAATTGAGTAATGCTCGATTTGTTATAAAATAATTCTGAAATTTGTTAATATTTTATAAAAAGAAATAAATTATAACCTTGCGTATTAGGCTAATTTAAATATTTTTGTACGGAATTTTAACATTTTAAAATTTCGGCCTAAGATGTCAGAATTTAACATTTTAGGGTTCAGCTGATTACCTAAAGAACATTGTTCTTTTTGAAAGAAATGCCTTTTTGCTTTAAGCAACCAAAAACAAATTTAAAACAAATACCTACTGTTATATGATGAGAAAATTACTTTACTCGTTTTTATTTTTCATTTCTTCTAAATCTTTGCTCAAAAGATTAAATACACCAAGTTTAGGATTACTTTGTGTTGGAATGTTTTTTGTTGTTTCTTTTGTAAATGCTGCGACAATAACAAGTACTTCAACCGGAGGGAATTGGAATTTAGGATCAACTTGGTCTGGAGGCGTTGTTCCTTTGCCTACAGATATTGTTATTATTGCCAATGGAGCTAATGTTTCTACTAGTGGAAATCAGACATGTGCAGGATTAACAATTACAGGGAGGCTTACGATGGTTAATAATGAAATCCTTACTGTCAACGGAAATGTCGCAGGAAACGGGAATTGGACAACAGCGGCGGGTTCAATGATTATTTCTCTTACAGGAAACTGGACATTTAATGGTACATCTACAGGTAGCGGTGCGACAGCTGTTTTTACAGGTACAAATAATCAGACTTTATCAAATAAAATAACTACTACTGGTGGAGAGTTAAGAATTAATAAGACAGGAGGATCTGTTACTCTTGGGAGTAATATTACTATAGGGACATTTACTAATACCTCCGGAATATTTGATGCAAAAACATTTCTTTTAACGGCTACAACAAACAACTTGGTAGCGGGAACATTACGAGTTGGTGCCGGAACTTGGGGTGGAAATTATTCTTTTGCACCAGCTTCATTTCCGTCAGGATTTACGATTGAGTATAATGGTGGAAATCAGACTGTTCGTAATGCGACATATTCTAATCTTATTATCTCAGGAAGCGGATCAAAAACAGCAACAGGAAGCCTTACAATTAATAATGATTTTACTTTAACTAGTGGAACTTTTGTAGCTAATAATGCAACAAGTTTTACGCATTCCATATTAGGTAATTACACACAGACAGGTGGTGTTTTTGATTTTAACGGAGGTACTTCTGGAGTAAGTAATGTGAATATAGCAGGTAATTTCACAAATACAACAGGAGCAGGTTCTATAACAACAATTGGAGCAGTACAAAACGGAATTTTTAATTTTAACGGTACAGGTATACAAACATTAAATATGCCAACTGATGCTGCCGCAATCTGGGTTAAATATAAGGTCAATAGTGGAAGTACTTTAAAATTGGCTTCAGACCTTACATTAAATACAGCTTTAACTAGTGATACAGACCCTTGGATGGGAGAGCTTAATGTAAGTGGAACAATCGATTTAGGAACTTTTAAAATTGTACCATCGGGAGGAAGAGGAAACGGCTCAGGAACAGCAAAATTTGTGTTAAATTCAGGCGCCACCTTAATTACAGCAAATGCTAATGGTATAAATGGAGCAGTGCCAGTTTCTGGATCTATGACACGTACTTTTAGTACAGCAGCTGACTATACTTTTAATGGAACAGTTTCTCAGGTGACCAGCACAGGTTTACCTTCAACGGTAAATAATCTTACAATAAGCAATACGCATTCTTCAGGAGTAACATTGAGTCAAGCAACAACTGTTAGTAAGAATTTTTCAGTTTTAGGAGGATCTATTGCTAACTTGAATACATTTACGCATAGTACAGCAACACTTATACTTGGAGGGGCAGTAATGATTCCAGGGACTTGGGGTTCGACAGGTTCTGCTGCGGCAAATAAAAATGATACTTACTTTGTTTCTACGGCTAGTGGAATTATAAATAATACTTGTACTTCTCCTACTATTACAGTACAACCTAATGATTTAACAATTTGCGAAAACACATCAGGTACTTTTTCAGTAACATCTAACACTACAGGAGTTAGTTATCAATGGCAGTATTCGTTAAATGGTACAAGTTGGACAAATATTGATGCTTCATTATCAGCTAACTTGTCCGGATATACTACTCGGGTATTAAGCTTGAACAATACGCCAGTTGCTTGGAATGGTTATAGAGTAAGATGTGTAGTGTACAATGGTTTATGTGCGGTTAATTCAAGTTCTAAACTGCTAACAGTAAATCCAGTACACACTATTTCTGCAGGAGCAAATCGAAGCGTTTGTCAAAATAGTGCAATGACACCGATAGCATTGACATTGGGTGGTGGCGCAACAGATGCGGTTGTCACTGGTCTTCCTTCTGGAGTAACAAGTTCAGTTACTGGAAATACTTTAACAATTAGCGGAAATCCAATTGCAATAGGCATATTCAACTATAATGTTACCACAACAGGTAATTCTTGTACAACAGCAACCACAACTGGAACCATAACTGTTGGAATAGGCAATAATATCATAACATACAATAATGGTAATTCTAATTCGGTTTGCGTGAATGTAGATGAAAATCAAACAGCCATCTTTACAGCTCCTGCTGGAACTTATTTTAACACAGTAAGTTTTGCGAGTTATGGTTCTCCGACCGGATCTTGTGGGGCATTCCAAATTAATTATGTATGCCATTCTGCTGTAAAAAGTCAATCTTATACAGAAAGTAGGCTTTTAGGAAATACAGGAGCCATTGAGGTTATAGCTAATAACGAGAATTTTGACGATCCATGTGTTGGTACTTTTAAAGCTTACAAAGCTGTTGCGAGATATTCAGAGCCAATTTGTGCTGGTACAATACCGGGACAAATTTCAGGAAGTGCACCTACAGGAGGCGGAGCTTATGCTTATTTATGGGAGATTAGCACAACAAGTTCGACTTCAGGATTTAGTGCAGCTCCAGGAACAAATAATACTCAGAATTATATTCCAACAGTTCAAGTGACTAGAGATACTTGGTTCAGAAGAACGGTAACTTCAGGTGGTACATGCCCGAACGTTTCTGCGGTTGTTTTGATAAAAGTTAATCCTTCACCAACATTGACAGGTGCATCTCAATCAGCTTCAGTTTGTTCAGGATCTGCAGCAACGATAAATTTGACTGGATTATTGGCAGGAAGTACATCAACAATCTCATATTCGATAAATAATGTAGCACAAACTCCAATTACTTCTCTTGTAGCAACTTCTGGAGGAACGGCTAGTTTTACTACTCCAGCATTAACTACTGCAAATAACGGACACACTTTACAGATAACAGGAGTAACAACTACAAGTTCAACTCCGAACTGTAGCTTGTCATTCTCAACAAATGTAACATTATCAGTTAATCCTACACCAACATTAACAGGGGCTAGTCAACCACTTTCAGTGTGTACAGGGTCTGCAGCAACAATCAATTTGACTGGATTATTGGCAGGAAGTACATCAACAATCTCATATTCGATAAATAGTGTAGCGCAAACTCCAATTACTTCTGTTGTCGCAAGTGCTGGCGGAACGGCTAGCTTTACCACACCAGCATTGACTTATGCGAATAATGGGCAAATTTTACGCATAACTCAGATTACAACAACAAGTTCGACTCCAAATTGTAGCTCAGCATTTACAAGTGATGTAACATTGTCAGTTAATGCAACACCTACAACCCCAACAATTACAAAAAACCACGATGCTGCATGTAATACTTTAGGAAGTATAACTCTAAGTGGTTTGCCAGCAGACTGGACAGTTACTCGTACAGGAACGACTACTTCGACTCAGCCCTATACTGGTACAACATCTACTTTCCCTATTGAAGGGTTAGCAGTAGATACTTATAACTTTACTGTTAGAAATAATACTACAGGTTGTATTTCAAGTGCAGCTACTGTTACAATAACAGATACTAGTTCTAATACAGAATGGGATGCAACAGGATGGACAAATGGAGAACCTGACGGAAGTAAAAGCGTTACGATTTCATATGTTACAGCAAGTCACCAGCCTTTTACAATTGCTAAGCCAAACATAGCAGCGTGTTCTTTAACTATTACTGCGGCATCAAATGTAATTGTCCCAAATGGAGTAACTCTGACAATCACAAATAAAGTGACAACTAATGGTAACTTAGTATTTGAAAGTGGTTCAAGTCTATTACAAACTACGAATGTGCAAAATCAAGGTACGATTGTTTATAAAAGAGCAACTAAAATAAACCGTTTCGATTTGACTTACTGGTCAAGTCCAGTTACGGGAGAACTAGATACTTTTAAAATGAAGGATTTGTCGTCGGAAACCCTTTTCGATAAGTTTTTTACTTATAGTCCTACTGGAGGATGGGCAACTAATATGTACGGAATGGCGGAAATGGAACGAGGAAAAGGATATAGCATTAGAGGACCGCAGTCTTTTGATACTCAAACTCCTGCTGACTTTACTGGAGAATTTAAAGGAAGACCAAACAATGGTGATATAACGGTACCATCAGTGGTTCCAGATAAATGGTTTTTATTAGGAAATCCTTATCCATCTGCGATCGATGTAGATGCATTGTGGGATGCGAATAAGGATGTATTAGGTGCGCTTTATTTCTGGACTCACGTTGCTCCTCCAACGAAAGCTCCAGGAGAGAATACCTATCGTTATACAAGTAATGATTATGTAGTTTATACTGCTTCAGGAGGTACTGTTGTTAGTGGAACAAAATCATTTGACGGATTTATAGCTGCAGGTCAGGGATTTTTTGCTAGACCAAAAACGACCGAAATACACTTTAATAACGATATGCGTAGAGGTGCATCAGTTAATGGTAGCTTCTTTAAAGTAGCTAGTAAAAGTAAGAGCATTGAAAGAAATCGTATTTGGTTAAATATGGTAAATAACGAAGGCGCTTTTAAACAAATATTGGTTGGTTATATTGAGGGCGCTACGAATAATGTAGATTTTAATTATGACGCTCCTACAATTGCAGGTAACTCGTATCTTGATTTTTATAGTTTAAACGAAACTAAGAAATTAACTATTCAAGGACGTGCCCTACCTTTTGAAAATACCGACTTAGTTCCGTTAGGATATAAAACGACTGTTGCAGGCGATTTTACGATCGGATTAGATCATGGAGATGGATTCTTTAATAAACAAGAAGTTTACTTAGAAGATAAAACTACTGGAAAGACAATTAATTTACGTAACGAAAACTATACATTCAGTACATTAGTTGGAACTTTTACCGATCGTTTTGTCCTTCGTTATACAGGTAAAACATTAGGTACAGATGATTTAGAAAATCTTGAAAACAGCGTTTTGATTTCTGTAAAAAACAAAACAATAAGTATTACTTGTTCTAAAGAAACGATCAAAGAAGTTACTATTTTCAACGTTGGCGCTCAGTTAGTATATAGCAAAAACAAAGTAAATTCGTCAGAATTGCAGATTGCAAATTTACACTTTAGTGATCAGGTTTTATTAGTTAAAGTAACTTTAGAAAATGGTTCTACTATTACTAAAAAAGTCATTTTTTCTAATTTGTAATAAAAAAATAATATTTCTTCAAAAGCCCATTCTTTTATTAAAGAATGGGCTTTTTTTTAATTTATAAAAATCCCTAAATCTTGGTATTGTGTTTTTAATTACGGCTTTATAATTTAGTTTAATTCTTACAATTTTAAACTTTAATTACACCGTTTTGATTAAAAATATATTTTATTCGTTAATCCTAATTTTGATATCAGCTCAAACGCTTTTCTCGCAGCAAGGCAAAGTGGACAGTTCATTTAACGTTCTAGATGATGGTCAAAATGGAGATGGATTTAATAATACGGTTCGAACGCTTCTCCTTCACAAGGAAGGTACTTTGCTGGTTGGTGGTGATTATTTGAGTTTGAATGGGACAGCCGTCTCGTACCTGACTCGATTAAATCCAAACGGATCTATAGATGAAAGTTTCAATACTGGAACAGGTTTTAATGGTAAGATTTATGTCTCTTGTCTACAAGGCGATGGAAAAATTATTGTTGGAGGAAATTTTACAAGTTATAACGGAATTAAAGCGGGAAGATTAATTCGTTTAAATGAAGACGGTTCTTATGATGCTACTTTTGATACCACAATTGGAGCAGCTACAGGGATTGTATATGATATTGCTTTACAGCAAGATGGTAAAATAATTATAGTTGGAAGCTTTGCAAAATATAATAATAGTACAGTAAACAGAGTAGTACGTTTATTGCCAAACGGAACAATCGATTCTACGTTTCTTACCGGTTCTGGATCTGCCTTAAATGTTACACAAGTAAAAGTTTTATCAGACAAGAGAATCATTCTCACAGGTAATTTTACCACTTTTAATGGCATTTCTGCCAATAGAATAATTCGTTTAAACCCTAATGGCACTTTCGATTCTAGTTTTAATACGGGGGCTGGCTTCAATGATGATGTTAATGCCATTGCCTTACAGTCTGATGGGAAAATGGTTTTGGGTGGTAATTTTACCCTTTTTGATAATGTTGAAGCGAATAGAATTATTCGCTTAAATGAAGACGGAACTAAAGATGAAAGCTTCGCTACTGGTTCAGGTTTTAGTAAAGAAGGAGTTCAGACAATCAGAATTAATAAGAATGGCGATATCATGGTAGGCGGTTCTTTTACTGGACTTTACAATGGAACCGAAGCGATAAGATTAATTTTTCTGCAATCTGATGGTAGCGTAAAACCTAATTTTGATATTGGCACAGGACCTGCTTCTGCATCAGTTCTGGCTTTAGAATTTGATGAAGAAGATTCTTGGTTTGTAGGCGGCTCTTTCGCTGTTTTTAACGGCCAAAATCAAGGAAGGTTAGCAAAAATTAATAGTGAAGGAGAACACGATATTTCCTATTTGGCTTCTGGAGTAGGATTTGATAATTCTGTTTTTAGTATTCTACCCCTTTCAAGTAGAAAGATACTAGTTGGCGGAAATTTTAAAACTTTTAACGGGCTTGCTACTCCCAAAATGGTCTGCTTATTAGAAAACGGAGCAATTGACCCCACTTTTAATGCCACAAATTCTGGAAGTAATAATCTAATTAAAACTACTGTACTTCAAAATGACGGAAAGATTGTTTTAGGAGGGAATTTTACAAAGTACAATGATCTTACTCATAATCGTATGGTTAGAATATTAGCCAATGGAGAAATTGATAATTCATTTAACACTGGCGATGGATTTAATGCACAAGTGTATACCATGGCAATTCAGTCCGATCAAAAAATAATTGTGGCAGGATCATTTACTAAATACAATGCTGTTAGTGCTAATAGAATTGTCCGAATTCTTCCAGACGGAATAAAAGATCCAACTTTTAATATTGGTTTAGGTGCAGACAGTGTAATAGAAAGTCTAGTCGTGCAAGAAGATGGAAAGATATTGGTTGGAGGTCATTTTAAAACCTTCAACAATATGCCTTTTGCAGGTTTGGTAAGGTTAAATCAGGATGGAAGTATTGATGTTAGCTTTAATATACAAGAGGGTTTTGATAAATATGTGTATGCAATGGCACTTCAATCCAATCATAAGATTATTGTCGGAGGTTCTTTTTTGACTTTTAATAAAGTTCCACAAAAACGCATTCTTCGATTAAATAGTGATGGAAGTCTGGATGCTACATTCCAATCAGGCGCTGGCTTTAGTAAAGGAGATGTTCGTGCTATTTTAGTGCAGCCAGACGATAGAATTTTGGTAGGAGGAAGTTTTTCGGGTACATATAATACTATTGCTTCTTCTAGATTGATTCGTTTACTGCCTTCAGGATTGTATGATAATTCTTTTGCGGCGCCATCAAATAATACGCTGTTTACAATGAAATTTGATGAAGATTATAGATTGATAATTGGTGGTAATTTTAATTCTGTTTCTGGCATTTCAAAACATAGAATTGCCCGCTTAAAACTTTGCGTTACTACCACAACTTGGGATGGAGTTTCCTGGTCGAATGGTTATCCTTCTGCGGGAAAAGATGTTTATTTTAAAGAAAGTTTTCCAAACTTAACAACAGCCAATGTTTGTGGATGCAATATTGAACAAGATAAAACGGTTACCTTACTTGAAAAAAACACATTAGGAATCGAGTTTGCTTATACCGGTCAAGGGATACTTGTTTTAGAAGATTCTGCTAGTTTATATCAAGAAGATGATGAGATAGTAAACACAGGAATTGTTCATTTAAAAAGAAAAACAAAACCAGTAATTCGATTTGACCTTACCTATTGGTCTTCACCAGTAGCCGATATGACATTACATGATTTTTCACACGAAACACTTTTTGATAAATATTTCTGGTACGATCCAATTTTAGGATGGAAAACAAACCTTTACGGAAGCATGACTATGACTTCTGGTCGTGGCTACAGCATTAGAGCTCCGCAAAGTTTTCCTACTACAGAGCGAGCAATATTTGAAGGTGTTTTCAAAGGAATTCCAAACAATGGTAAAATAGAAGTTGAGTTGACTGCCCCAGATCGATTTTATTTAGTTGGTAATCCATATCCATGCGCTATAAGTGCAGATGATTTCTTAACAGAAAATGCTCCGAAAACAAAGGGAGCATTATACTTCTGGACACATAATACCCCGCCTAAAATAACAATTCCAGGAACTAATACCTATCGATATACTAATGATGATTATGCAGTTTACAATTTATTGGGAGGTGTTGGCACAAGCTCGGCTTTAAGTTCTGGAGTTAATAATGATGTACCAGATGGTACAATTGCGTCGGGGCAGGCCTTTTTTGTAAAAAGCAATCTAACAGGCGCTTTAGAATTTAGAAATAGTATGAAAGTTCGAGATAGAAATACTTCTTTTTTTCGACCAGTTCCAAACTCACAAGCAAAATCTGTTGCCGAAAAGCATCGGTTTTGGCTAAACATTAAAAACAATGAAAATGAATTTAAACAGATTTTACTAGGATATGCATCAGGCGCTTCAAATTCTTTGGATCTGAATTATGATGCAGAATACTTAAGTTCAGGAATGCCATTGGATTTTTATAGTATAATAGAAAATAAAAAATTAGTAATCCAAGGCCGTGAATTACCTTTTTTAGAAAGCGATTCAATAGCTATAGGTTATAAAACAACAGTTAGTGATAACTTAAAAATTGAAATAGATCATAAAGATGATTTTTTTAATGATAAACCTATTTTTCTAGTCGATAAAAAATTAAATAAAACACATAATATTTCTGAAGGTTTCTATCAATTTGATTCTGAAGCAGGAACCTTTAATGATCGTTTTTCTATAATTTACTGTAATACAACTTTACGAAACAATATTTCTGATAACCTCTGGAAGGATATTTTAGTGTCTGTTAAAAATCACAATATTCATATTGAATCTCTTGCTGAACCAATAAAAGAGGTAGTAATATTTGATGTTTTAGGAAATCTACTGTATAAAAAAGATGAGCTTGAAATCCAAAAAGTCTCCATCGAAAACTTGTTCTCTCCTCATCAGGTTTTATTAGTAAAAGTCATTTTCGAAAATGGAAAGTCGGCTTCAAAAAAAGTCATTTTTTAAAGACTGAATTGAAAACTTGTCTAATTACTTTTTTTTTGCATAATGTATTGATAAACAGTTGGTTGTGTTGTTTTAGTTTTTAAATTAACAGTTTTTTCTTATTTTTTATAATTTATGAGTTTTTAGTGTTAAAATTATGGGTTTAATACTACACAGTGAATTTGTATGTCAATAAAATCGTACCTTGTAGTTGATTTTTGTCGATGAAATGCTTTTTTAATCGATGAAATACTTTTTCTATAAGCCCATGATTTGATTTTTTTTTCAAAAAAAACAGTTTCAAAAACGGTGTTTTATCTGCCTTAAGTTGATTGTAAAATTGGAGCGCTTCATTGATTCTATATTAAAGATTTTGTCTTGTGATATGGCCTTATAGCATCTTTTTTCATTTTGCAATTAATCATGTTTTGAGTTTGAATTTATTTTTCAATTACTAAAATGCCACAAGATGAAAAAAGATTTACTTACTACGCTGGGTCTCTTCAGCTTTTTATCTTTAATAACTTATATTGGGAAACCATTAAAATCAAGTAGAAGATTAAGAATTTTGCTGGTTTTAGTTTTATTAATCTTCTATACCACGTCAAAAGCACAAATCACACATTCAGTTCCTGCTAGTAACCCTTCTTTTCCTCTTCCTGCGGGTATTACTGAAGTTACTGTTGAAGCTTGGGGTGCAGGAGGTGCAGGAGGCGGTGCTTTATTTGGAGGCGGAAATGGAAGAGGTGGTGCCGGTGGAGCTGGAGGAACATATGCAAAAGGAAAAATTACAGGTATAACTGCGCAAACCTTAAATGTTGTGGTTGCGAAAGCGACAGCGGGAGGCCCTGGTAATGGTGCCACAGGAGAATCTTCTTATATAACTGGTTTTACGAGTGTTTTTTTTGCACCTGGAGGTAAAGGAGGAAATGGTAATCCTGCAACTGGGCCAACCCCAGCTATTGTACCTATAACTACAGGAGCAATTGGAGATATAGCAACAGCAAATGGTGGAGCTTCAGGAGCTGGATCAACAACTTTATTAGGTCTGCTTCTTTCATCAGGAAAAGGAGGGGATGCAGGAAATTTGGGAACAAATATGGGAGGAGCTGGTGGACTTGGTTTTGTCAGTGTACTCGGCGCAAATGATCCAGGAAATCCTGGAAAAGAGTTTGGAGGCGGAGGAGCTGGAGGCGCAAGTACTTCAAGTGCACAAAATGGAGGTGCTGGTGCAAGGGGCCAAGTTAACATTACATACACTTGTAAACCGTATAGTTTAACTGGAATATCGGCGCCAAATGTTTGTACAGGAACTACCACACAAGTGCAATTAATAGGGTCAGCGGCTAGTCTGCCGGCTGGTACATACACCGTAACGTACAGTACAAGTCTACCTAATGTGACTGGACTAACAGAAACAATGGTAGTTGGGGCTGCTGGATCTGGAAGTTTTACCGCAAGAGGATTGACTGCTTTAGGAAATAGCACTATTACAGTTACATCTTTAACTTCAGTAGATTGTACCTCATCTATTAGTGCGAATAATGTTGTCAATATCGTAGTTAGTGCTCAGCCGACAATAACTTTAGGCTCAACTACGGCTGTGTGTGAGAGCGCTAGTTTGCAAAATGTAACATTGCCTTATTCAGCAGTTACGAATGCACCAACGACTTACAGCATTACGTGGAATGCGAGTCCGACAAATACCTTTGCAGCAGTTACAAATGCTGCTTTGCCAGCAAATTCAATAAGTATTGCTGTTCCTGCTGGAACTGCTGGTGGGACATATACAGGATCGCTAACGGTTCGCAATGCAGCTGGGTGCGTGTCTGCTGCTCCAACAAATTTTACTATAACTGTGAATCCGTTACCGACAATAACATTAGGAGCTACTACCGCCGTATGCACAAGTACAAGTGCACAAAGCACTACTTTGCCTTACAGTGCTGTTACAAACGCACCAACGACTTACAGCATTACGTGGAATGCTAGTCCGACAAACACTTTTGCAACAGTTACAAATGCTGCATTGCCAGCAAATTCAATTAATATTCCGATACCTGCAAATACTGCGGTGGGAACATACACCGGAACCTTAACGGTTAGAAATGCAAACGGATGCGTATCCGCAGCAAACAATTTTACCATAACTGTAAATCCGTTGCCGACCATAACATTGGGAGCCACTACTGCGGTATGTACAAGTACAAGTGCACAAAGCACTACTTTGCCTTACAGTGCTGTTACAAACGCACCAACGACTTACAGCATTACGTGGAATGCTAGTCCGACAAATACCTTTGCAGCAGTTACTAATGCGACCTTGCCAGCAAATTCAATTAATATCCCGATACCTGCAAATACTGCGGCGGGAACATACACGGGAACCTTAACGGTTAGAAATGCAAACGGATGCGTATCCGCAGCAAACAATTTTACCATAACTGTAAATCCGTTGCCGACCATAACATTGGGAGCCACTACTGCGGTATGTACAAGTACAAGTGCACAAAGCACTACTTTGCCTTACAGTGCTGTTACAAACGCACCAACGACTTACAGTATTACGTGGAATGCTAGTCCGACAAATACCTTTGCAGCAGTTACTAATGCGACCTTGCCAGCAAATTCAATTAATATCCCGATACCTGCAAATACTGCGGCGGGAACATACACGGGAACCTTAACGGTTAGAAATGCAAACGGATGCGTATCCGCAGCAAACAATTTTACCATAACTGTAAATCCGTTGCCGACCATAACATTGGGAGCCACTACCGCGGTATGTACAAGTACAAATGCACAAAGCACTACTTTGCCTTATAGTGCTGTTACAAACGCACCAACGACTTACAGCATTACGTGGAATGCTAGTCCGACAAACACTTTTGCAGCGGTTACAAATGCCGCATTGCCAGCAAATACAATTAATATCCCGATACCTGCAAATACTGCGGCGGGAACATACACCGGAACCTTAACGGTAAGCAATGCAAACGGATGTGTGTCATCAGCAAACAATTTTACCGTTGCTGTAAACCCATTGCCGACCATAACATTGGGAGCTACTACCGCGGTATGTACAAGTACAAATGCACAAAGCACTACTTTGCCTTACAGTGCTGTTACAAATGCACCGACGACTTATAGCATTACGTGGAATGCCAGTCCGGCAAATACTTTCGCAGCAGTTACAAATGCGGCCTTGCCAGCAAACTCAATCAATATCCCGATACCTGCAAATACGGCAGCGGGAACATACACGGGAACCTTAACGGTAAGCAATGCAAACGGATGTGTGTCATCAGCAAACAATTTTACAGTTACCGTAAACCCATTGCCGACCATAACATTAGGTGCTACTGCCGCGGTATGTACAAGTACAAATGCACAAAGCACTACTTTGCCTTATAGTGCTGTTACAAACGCACCAACGACTTACAGTATTACGTGGAATGCGAGTCCGGCAAATACTTTCGCAGCAGTTACAAATGCGGCCTTGCCAGCAAACTCAATCAATATCCCGATACCTGCAAATACGGCAGCGGGAACATACACGGGAACCTTAACGGTAAGCAATGCAAACGGATGTGTGTCATCAGCAAACAATTTTACAGTTACCGTAAACCCATTGCCGACCATAACATTAGGTGCTACTACTGCAGTATGCGCAAGTACAAGTGCACAAAGCACTACTTTGCCTTACAGTGCGGTTACAAATGCACCGACGACATACAGCATTACATGGAATGCAAGTCCGACAAATAACTTTGCACCAGTTACAAATGCTACGTTACAAGCAGGTTCAATTAATATTCCAATACCTGCAAATACGGTGGCGGGAACATACACAGGAACATTAACAGTTTCTAATGCAGCTGGCTGTATTTCGACAGGCAATAATTTTACGATAACAGTTAATTCAGTTCCAACAATTACAACATCCGGGAATTTAATTCCAATTTGTCAAAATGCACTAGAGCAGATAGCTTCTCTACCATATTCTGCTGTAACGGGTTCTCCAGTTACCTATTCTATAGACTGGGCATTATTGAATGATCAAGCAGCTACTGCTTTTTCTTTCGATTCGGGAGGAGGAAATATCAATAATATTATTGTTCCAGCAAATACAGCAGCCGGAAATTACAGTGGAGTAATGACAATTTTTACGTCAAATGGATGTTTGGCAACTCAAGCCATTTCTTTAACGATTAATGCCGTTCCCACAATAAGTACTGCAGGGGTTTTTACTCCAGTTTGTCAAAGTTCATCAGCGCAGACGACTACTTTAAGTTATAATTCTACTACGGGTTCTCCAGTTAGTTATGAAATCGATTGGATTGCATTGACAGATCAAGGAGCGACACCGTTTCCTTTTAGTTCTGGATCAGGAGATATTATAAATGTGAATGTTCCGGCAAATACGACAGAAGGTACTTACAATGGTATAATGACCATTACAACATCAAATGGGTGTCCTTCTACTCAAAATGTTTCTTTAACTGTAAATGCAATTTCAGTTGCGCCAACTGCTTCAGTAACACAACAGCCAAGCTGTATCAATAATACGGGTGTTATCACGGTTACTTCGCCTGCATCTGGAACAGGATATACGTATAGTGTTGATGGAATAGATTTTAGTAATACTTCGGGAATATTTACAGGTTTGTCTTCTGGAGGTTACAATGTGCAAGTGAGAAATAATACATCGGGCTGCGAATCAGAAGTAACACCAATTACAATAAATGCTTTTGTTACTAAAGTATGGAATGGAATTGCGAGCGCCAATTGGGGTGATCCTGCAAATTGGACTCCAGCAGGAGTTCCTATTGCTTCCGACTGTATAGACATTCCGGATGTAGGTGTTGATCCTATTATTTCTGGAACCAACGGAAGTTTTTTTGCGAGTAGATTAACGATTGAAAATAATGGATCATTAATTGTAGAAGAAACAAATTCTTTAACGGTGACAAATGAAGTCAGTGTATTAGGTAATGGGGTTTTGATTTTTGAAAATAATTCAAGTTTGGTTCAGGTTGCCGATGTTAGTAATACTGGAAATATAACTTATATAAGAAAAACACCTGTACGACGATTTGATCTTACCTATTGGTCTTCTCCCGTTGCAGATATTACCATGAATGAATTTTCGTCAGAAACGCTATTCGATAAGTATTTTTATTGGACTTCCGATTTTAAATGGGCAACCAATTTGTACGGTACAATGACAATGGAACCAGGAAGAGGTTATAGTATTAGAGGTCCACAGTCTTTTCAGACGGGAACGCCAAGTGTTTTTACAGGCGAATTTGTTGGGGTGCCAAACAATGGAACAATCCAAGGTCCTGTAGCGGGCCCCGAAAAGTTTTGTTTTTTTGGAAATCCATATCCTTCAGCAATTTATGCAGATGAGTTTATTCATGATAATGCTGCTAATTTTTATGGTACGCTGTATTTTTGGACACATAATACACCACCTAGAATAACTGTGCCAGGAGGTAATACCTATACTTATACAAACGATGATTATGCCATTTATAATTTATCTGGAGATACTACAGTTGGCAATTTAACTGGTATTGGTGCGCCATCGCCTGGAAATCAAGAGCCATTAAAAGGTTATATTGCTGCTGGGCAAGGTTTTTTTGCAAAAGCAAGAACAGGACAAAGAGGTGTTTTTACAAATTCGATGAGAGTTCCTAATTCTAATAGTCAGTTTTATAAATCTGCGAAAACAGAGGTTGTTGAAAAACATCGTGTCTGGTTAAATTTTACAAATACAGAAGGAGCTTTTAAACAATTGCTTGTCGGATACATAACGGGAGCAACAAACTTGTTTGATTTTAATTACGATGCCGTAACAATGAATGCAAATCCTTATGTTGATTTTTATAGTATCAATGACGGTAAAAAATTAGTTATTCAAGGGCGAGCTGTGCCTTTTGTTGTAACAGATACAATTCCGTTAGGGTATAAATCTACTATTAAAGAAGGTGCTTTTACAATTGCCATAGATCATACTGATGGAGATTTGGCCAATAAGGATATATTTTTGCACGATAAGGTAACAAACACGGTACATAACCTTAAATCTGGAGGATATACCTTTATCTCTGCGCCAGGAACTTTTCTAGACCGATTTGTATTGCGTTATACAAATCCAAATGGTGGTAAACCTCTAGGAAACGCAGATTTTGAGAATCAAGATAAGAGAGTTTTTGTTTCAGTTAAAGATAAAAATATCAGATTGCAATCTATGCCTGAGCAGGAAAATCTAGACGAAGTCGCTATTTATGATGTGGGAGGCAAATTGTTATATCGTAAAAAACAAATAGAAAGTAAAGAATGGCTCATACCAAATTTTCAATCTGGCCCTCAAGTATTATTGGTTAAAATCACTTTAGATAATGGAAATACGGTGACAAGAAAAATAGTCTTTAGATAAATAAAAAAGCGGTTGAGTCTTAAATTCTCAACCGTTTTTTTTTTATTAGGCAGTACGCTGTAAATTTTGATGCGTATTGGTAATCGCCTTTTCGTTTTTATAGTCAATCCATTTTTGGCCTTGAATTTTTCGCATCATAATATCAAAATGGCGCATAATAAAAACATTGTATGCTGCTTTGGATAAATTGACAATGTTTTTTGGAAACGATCTCAAACTCATAGAAAATCCTGGCGTTAGATATTTCATATAATGCCAATATCCTTCGGGCATATAAAGCATTTCTCCATGTTTTAGATTGGTAATATAGCCTTCGGCATTTTGGAGTGCCGGAAATTTTTCATAATCTGGATGGTCAAAATCTATATCTTCTCTCGAAATTAATGCGTGAGGAACTTTATACATAAATTTTGATTGGCTAGGAGGGAAAATCATACATTGTTTTTCTCCGTGAAAATGAAAATGAAGAATATTCGAATAGTCAATATCATAATGCATAAATACTTTCGAATTTTCACCGCCAAAAAACAACATCGGCATTTGCTTGACTAATTTTAAACCAATTTCTGGCCATAAAAAGTCGTTTTTTAACGAAGGAACCTGTTTCATTAAGTTGTAAAGAAAAATACGATAATTGGTAGGTTTTTCTTGTAATAACTCGATGTAATCGCTCATTTTCATTGTGGTGTGCGCTTCGTTGAATCCGTCTTCGTGATTTACAGGTCTGTCGTCGTATAATGGAACGACCAAATCTCCTGCGATTTCTTTCATATAAGATAATTTCCATTTGTTATAAGCTGGCCAATCTTCGGTCAATTCTTCGATAACAACAGGAATTTGTTTTTTTACATATTGGGAAACAAACTCTTCTTTTGAGATTTTTTTTACCCTTTCAATTTGTTTTAACTTCATTTTTATAAATAAAAAAATTGCTTATAACTCTCTGCTATAAGCAATTTAAAAATATTTATTGAGAATTAATATCTCTTTTGACTAAAATTTTTAATCTAATCGATGCTCAAAAGATGCATTTAAAAAAGGTATTTTCCGTAAATTTTTGCAGCAGTTTTAGATTAATCGGCTGCATATTTGTTGTTCCAATACAGCATCATCATTAAAGTAACAATTACAGAAGAAGCAATTCCTTCAAATAATAAACAAATACAATAAGTTGGCACTGATGGATTTCCTCCAAACATAAAAGTTTCAGATAGAGTTCTTACGTAAGCATCTCCGCCTCGAGCGTAACTATAAACTAATAAGCCAAATACACTCATAGATACACCAACCACAGAAGTGGTCATTGCAGAAATAGCATTCGATAGAAAATTGGTTTCTCCTTCCTGTAGGTTCATCTGCATTGTCCTGTTAACACCGTAGAATATAAAGAAAACGTTTAGTGTTCTCAGATAAAACAAATCTGCTAAACCTAGTACATTCATTAATAAAAAATAAATGCCAATTCCGAGGAAAATCAAAAACCCGTTGGTAATTTCTTTAGGTAATTTCATAGTGGTTATTTTTTAGAAGTTAATAGTAAATATTTGAAAAACAGTGTTCTATCAAATTTACTAAAAAAATAACTACGATGATTTAAAAACGGTAAAAACTATACAGTCTGATTTTTTAGAGAAGAATCTATAAAAGCCAAAGAATCAATTTTATCCTGATGAAGCTGTGCTTTTAAGGCATCTACCGAACTGAATTTCTGCTCATCGCGAATGTAATGAAGCAAAGAAACTTCGATGTTTTGATCGTAAATGTCTTTATCAAAATTAAACAAGTGAACTTCGATGGTTTGCTTTTCGCCATTAACCGTTGGATTAAATCCAATATTCATCATGCCAAAAAGACTTTCGTTATTTATGGTAGCTTTTACAACATAGACACCAATTTTTGGTATTAGTTTGTAATCTTCTTCAATGTTAATGTTAGCTGTAGGAAATCCAATTGTTCGTCCCAATTGTTTTCCTTTAACAATAGTTCCATTCAAGAAATAGTTATAACCTAAATACTCGTTGGCCAAAGCCATGTTTCCTTCATTTAAAGCATTTCTAATTTTGGTCGAACTCACCGAAACATCTTGGATTTCTTCTGCAGAAATTTGCTCAACTTCAAATCCGTATTCTATTCCAAAAGCAATTAAATCATCAATATTGGCAGTTCTATTACGGCCAAAACGGTGATCATGCCCAATAATAATTTTTTGAATCTGAAATTTCTCCACCAAAATAGTACGAACAAATTCTTCTGCTGTAAGTCTAGAAAAACTTTCATTAAAAGGATGGACAATTAAGTTCTCAATACCTGTCGCTTCCAAAAGTTTTATTTTTTCGCCAATAGTATTCAGTAATCTGATTTCAGATTTTTCTTGAAGAACCATTCGGGGATGCGGAAAAAAGGTAAGAACCAGGCTTTCATATTTCCCATTTTCAGTATTCTCAGTAATTCGTTTTAGAATTTTTTTATGACCAATATGCACACCATCAAAGGTACCAAGAGTTAAGATAGTTTTCTTGGTTGACTGAAAATCGTTTATAGAATGAAAGAGCTTCAAAACAAATTATTTAAGATGCTGCAAATTTATACTATTCTGTTTTAAATTTAATACTATGCCAAATCGAATTTTAACGCATAATCTATCTTTTTGTAAAAATTTGCCAACTCGTCGACGAAAAAGCAATAATTGTCGGATAGATAATATGATTTCAAATTAATTAAAGTAATTTTGATATTATATTTTGAGGGTATGAAAAAACAACTACTTTATATATTTTTAATTTTTTGTTTTGCCAATGCTAATGCACAGGATGCTTTATGGCAAAAAGTAACTTCTTCATCGCTTTCAAGAAAGGCAGGTGGAACAAGTTCTAATAAATTATATTATAAGCTAAACGCCAATCTTCTTAGTTCTAAGCTAGTTTCTGCATCCAGTAAAACGGCAAAAAGTACGGCATCAGAAATTACAATTCCAAATACTGATGGAAATTTAGAACGTTTTGAGGTTTGGGAATCATCTAATTTTGATCCAGAATTACAGTCAAAGTATCCGCAAATTAGATCTTATCAAGGTCGCGGATTAGACGATAAAAGTGCAAAAGTATATTTTAGTGTTGCTCCAATCGGCATACAGACAATGGTTTTTAGAACTGAAAAACCAACTGAATATATGGAACAAAATCCTGATAACAAATCAGAATATGTTTTGTTTAAGTCGGCAGATAATGCAGATTCAAGAGCGCTTTTGAATTGTAAAACAATCCATTCGATTTCTGAAAATAAATCTTCGACTACTGCAAAAACAACTTCTAGCGCCAAACAATTTAAAACACTTCGATTGGCATTATCTTGTACAGGTGAGTACGCAGCCTATTTTGGCGGTACAAAAGAAGGCGCTTTAGCGGGAATGAATGCTACTTTAACTCGCGTAAATGGCGTTTTTAATAGAGACCTTGCTGTAGAACTAATTTTAATTGCCAATAATGATGCTGTTGTTTATACAGATGCTGCTGCAGATCCTTATTCTATTCCTAGAATAGGTGCTGCTAATGATAATCCTACTTGGCCGAAACAAGTTCAGACAACATTGACTAGCGTTATTGGTGAGGCTAATTACGATATTGGCCATTTATTTGGAGGTTCTGGAGGAGGCGGACTTGCTAGTTGTATTGGCTGTGTATGCGATAGTCCAACTCCTAGCAATTCTGTTGGAAAGGGTAGTGCTTATACCTCTCCAGCAGATGGAAAACCAGAAGGAGATAATTTTGATATTGATTTTGTTGCTCACGAAATGGGGCACCAACTTGGGGCAACGCATACTTTTTCACATGCAAATGAAGGATTGGGGGCATGCTACGAACCGGGAAGCGGCTCTACGATTATGGGATACGCTGGTGTAACAGATGGCTATAATGTTCAGGATCATTCTGACTCTTATTTTTCTTTTGCAAGCATCAATCAGATACAGAATAATTTGGCTGGAAAAACGTGCCCAGTTTCAACACCTATAGTCGATAATAATCCGCCTGTTATAAATGCTGGACCAGATTACACCATTCCAATTAGTACGCCATTTATTTTAACCGGAACGGGTTCTGATCCTGAAGGTAATACGATAACCTATACTTGGGAGCAATATGATAGTGCAACAACGGCTTTTGGAAATAATAGTTTCCCTTCTCCAACAAAACGAGATGGGCCAATGTTTAGATCTTTTACGCCCACAACATCGCCAGTCCGTTATATGCCTGCTCTTAATTCAGTGCTAAATAATCAGCTGACTACAACTTGGGAATCTGTTTCTTCTATTGGAAAAACAATGAATTTTACCCTTACGGGAAGAGACAATGCGGTACAAGGAAAAGGACAAACCTATACAGATGCGATGGTTGTAACGGTAACTGCTGCAGCTGGGCCATTTGCCGTAACTTCACAAAAAGAAGGCGATATCGCATGGGCAAAAGAATCTGCACAAACTATAACTTGGAGCGTAAATAATACAAATACACTTTCAGGATCGTCAAACGTGAATATAAAATTATCTCTAGATGGCGGATTAACATTCCCCATTGTTTTAGCAAGCAATACTCCAAATGATGGAACAGAAACTATCTTAGTTCCGTCAGAAATTGAAGCTTCTACAACTTGCCGACTTTTAATAGAGCCAGTTGGTAATATTTATTATGCTGTCAACAGTACTCCTTTTGCTATAGGATACACCGTTTCTACATCTTGCGCATCTTATAATTTTGGAGGCGGATATTCGACAGGAGATAATGTTTATGTGAATAGAACGGTTTCTGTGCCCGCTTCTTCTGGATCTATTTCAGATGTCAACGTTTCGGTAAATGTAACGCATGATAGATTTTCAGATTTGACTATGGAAATCGTAAGCCCAAAAGGAACAGTTGTAACTTTATTCAATAAAAATTGCGCTAACACAAAATCAACTTTTGCTTTACAATTTGATGATAGCGGATCTGCATTAAACTGCGGTACAACGACAAGTCAAATCGTGATTCCGTCAACTTTATTAAGTGCTTTTAACGGAGAAAATTCACAAGGCACATGGACTTTTAGAGTTATTGATAGTGAGGTTGGGATGACAGGAACTATTAACTCTGCTTCGGTAAATATTTGTAATAGAACTTACACTTTAGGAAACGATGACTTTGAGAATGTTGACTTTGTTGCCTATCCAAATCCCAATAAAGGAAGTTTTACAGTACAATTTAGTAGAGATTCAGTAAGCGAGATTAAAGTTTACGTTAATGATATTGTAGGGAAATATGTTTACGAAAGAACTTTTCAAGGTTCAGGATATTTCATCCAAGACATTCAATTGCCAAATGTGCCTTCAGGACTTTATTTCTTGACGGTTACAGATGGGGAGAGAAAAGTAGTGAAGAAGATATTAGTAAACTAAATTTTTGGAAATAGCTTAATGGGCCATCGCCATACAAATCATACTGATTTTTACGCCAGGAATTTTTGATAAAGCTAGCGAACAAGCTTCAATTGTTGCTCCAGTTGTGAGTACGTCATCAACAATTAAGAAATGTTTGTCGTAATCGGCTTCAGTAAATTCAACGTCAAAAATGTTTTCGATATTTTCCGATCTTCCCAAAAGATTCTTTTTGGATTGTGTTTTAGAATATATCTTTCGAATTAAAATATTTTCCTCAAAGGGAATTTCAAAACCAGATGCTATTGCTTTTCCAAAAGTAGTAACCTGATTGTAGCCACGTTCCTTAAATTTTCTTTTATGAAGTGGAACCGGGATAACCGCATCAAAAGGAATTTCAAGTAGGAGTTCTTTTAAATCTTCAACATACCAGCTTCCCAATACAGTGCCAATTTCTTGATGGCCTTTGTATTTTAAATTATGAATTAATTCTTGAACCATTCCCTTTTTATTAAAATACAAAAATGTAGCGGCAAATTGAATATCGATCTTGCCATAAAACTTTTTTATGGCCTCATTTTTTGGATCTAAATGATATTGAGTAAGAGGCATTTCATGTCGGCAAATTGTACAGAAAACCGTTTCGTTTTGAAGTAAAAGAGCGCGGCATCCACTACAGACTTTAGGAAAAAAAAGGTTAATAAGATAATGAAACACAGTTGGATGGTTTAGTTTTAAAAGAGAAATAATTTTTAGTGTAGTGAGAGTTTTGTTAAAGCGATAAAATACTACCGACTTTTGAATAAATATAATTGAAATAATAATTTTAATCAAAATATTTTTACAATAAAAAGTTTTTTTGGTTTTTAAAGACTTAAGCAATTTAATTTTAAAGACACTGAATCAATACTTTATATGAAAAATAGCTGCCAAACTTGCTGTGTGATTTTAACTATAATCATTTTTTTAGTTTTTGAAACTCACACCATTGCTCAAAAAAAGGGAACCGTAAACAAAACTTATTTTAAAAATGGACTAGTTGCGAGAGAGTTTTATTTGGGAGCAGATCAAATGCTGGATAGTATTAAAACCTATCATATTGTTGGAGGACTGGATGAAAGATTTTATTTTGATGAAAACAGTCAGATGAATGGTCTTTGTCAAAAGTTTTCAAGCGATGGAAAGTTAAAAACCACATGGCTTTTTAAAAAAGGAATTTTGATTAAAAGAACTGATTTTTTTAAAGAGGATAATCTCAAAAATAAAGTGAAAGTCGAAGAAAACTATGCGATTATTGTTAAAAATAATGAATTATTAAAATCAGATCCTAATAATTACGGACTACTTTATGGCAGAGCAGCAAGCCGTACTTATCTTGAGGATAATGTATTGGCAGAGTTTGATTTTTTAGGATTTAAAGCGCATCTAGAAAATCTTAAAGCAAGTCCAAATGCTGCACAATTTCCCAGATTAAATCAGGATTTGGCTGAAATTTACAGTAGGCTTTCTACCATTTATTCCAGATTTGAAAACGATAATCTTAGTGTTGATTACAGGCTAAAGGCAATTCAGATTGATCCGGAAGAAACAAGACATTATTTTAATCTAGGAGCTTATCTAGCAACAGAAGTTCATGATTATCGATTGGCAATTTATTATTTGGACGAAGTGGAGCGCAGATTTCCAAATCATAATTTTGCGCACTGGGTTTTAGGCTATACATATTTGGAATTGAAGCAGTATGATAAAGCAGTAGAAAATATAAATATTGCTTTTAAAAATGAAGCGAATCTATATGAAAATGGATACGGAACAGAAGAGAGTGATTTAAGAACAATAAGAGGGCTGGCTTATCATAAATTAGGAAAGACCGATTTGGGAATTGCAGATTTGAATGAAGCTTTACGAATTAATGAAAAAAACTCTGTAGCAAATAAATATCTTGGAATAGTATATGATGATCTAGGGAAGTCGCAAAAAGCTTGCGATTATTTTCAGAAAGCACGTGATTTGGGCTATGAAAAAAAATACTTTAACAAAGAACTAGAAAGCCTTATTAAGAAAGCATGCAACGAGGATCAAAATAAAATTACCACCATTGCACCAAAAGACTTGCCCTACATAGCACCTAATCCTGCAGAAAATAAGATTGAGGTATTTAATTATCCCTATACTAATTTTACTTACGAAATATATAACGTACAATCTCAAAAATTACGCCAGGGAATTTCAAACAACAGAACCATAGAAGTTTCAGGATTATCAGCTGGTTTGTATATTCTTACTATTAGCAACCAAGATAAATCAGAAACTTTTAAACTGATTAAAAAATAGGGTTTTAGAAAGAAAAGGGAAGTAATTATCGTTCTAGTCTATAGAATAAAACATGATTTTCTATTTTCAGATAGAAAATCGGGCAATCTTCGGCTATTTTTCTTTTTTTTAAATTCACTTTTCATATTTTTGCATCACTATGGCAAAACAAGAAGATATATTTAAGAATGTGGTTTCGCACGCAAAAGAGTACGGATTTATTTTTCCGTCAAGCGAAGTTTACGATGGTTTAAGTGCTGTATATGATTACGCACAAAACGGTGTCGAATTGAAAAAGAATATCCGTGAATATTGGTGGAAATCAATGGTTCAGATGAATGAAAATATTGTCGGCCTTGATGCTGCAATACTGATGCATCCAACAACTTGGAAAGCTTCTGGCCACGTTGATGCATTCAATGATCCATTAATTGATAATAAAGATTCTAAAAAGAGATATAGAGCTGACGTTTTGGTTGAAGACCATGCTGAAAAAATTCACCAAAAAGCACAAAAAGAAATTGACAAAGCAAAAGCTCGTTTTGGCGATGCATTCAACGAACAAGAGTTTGTAACTACAAACGCTCGTGTAATTGAATATTTGGCTAAAGAAAAAGAAATTAGAGAGCGTTTAGGTCGTTCTTTAGGAAACGGAGATTTGGCTGATGTTAAAGCTTTGATCGAAGAACTAGAAATTGCTGATCCTGAAACGGGTTCTAAAAACTGGACAGAGGTAAAACAATTTAACTTGATGTTTGGAACAAAATTAGGTGCATCTGCAGAAAACGCAATGGATTTATATTTACGTCCAGAAACGGCTCAAGGTATTTTTGTGAACTTCTTAAATGTTCAGAAATCGGGTCGTATGAAAGTTCCTTTTGGAATTGCTCAAACGGGTAAAGCATTTAGAAATGAAATTGTAGCAAGACAATTTATTTTCCGTATGCGTGAGTTCGAACAAATGGAAATGCAATTTTTTGTACGTCCAGGAGAAGAAATGAAATCATACGAATACTGGAAAGAAACGCGTCTAAAATGGCATTTATCTTTAGGATTAGGAAAAGAAAATTACCGTTTTCACGATCACGAAAAATTAGCGCACTACGCAAATGCAGCTGCTGATATCGAATTTAATTTCCCATTTGGATTTAAAGAATTGGAAGGAATTCACTCTCGTACCGATTTCGATTTGAAAGCACACGAAGAATATTCTGGAAGAAAATTACAATACTTCGATCCTGAATTAAACGAAAACTATGTTCCTTACGTAGTAGAAACTTCTGTTGGTTTAGATCGTATGTTCTTGGCTGTTTTTGCCACTTCATTAAAAGAAGAAACATTAGAAGACGGTTCTACAAGAACAGTTTTAAAATTGCCAGCCGTTTTAGCGCCAACTAAAGCAGCAGTATTGCCATTGGTTAAAAAAGATGGCTTACCAGAAGTTTCAAGAAAAATCATTGAAGATTTGAAATGGGATTTTAATGTGGCTTATGATGAAAAAGATGCTGTAGGACGTCGTTACAGAAGACAAGATGCTTTAGGAACGCCTTTCTGTATTACAGTAGATCATCAAACACTTGAAGACGAAACAGTAACAATTCGTCATAGAGATACAATGAAACAAGATCGTGTAAAAATTACTGAATTAAGAGGTATTATCGAAAACGAAGTTTCGATGAAAAACTGGTTAATGAAAATGTAATCTTTACAGTTTAGTATAGAAATCCCAAATTCCACAAAGGAATTTGGGATTTTTGATTTTAGAAAGGAGGTATTTTATCGGCTTTTTTTGCATTTTATCCTTATGTATTAACATTTGAGATTAATGTGTTAACAATGAAGTGTTTAAAATGTTTAAATCCGTAATTTTAAATTTGTAATACCGTCAAGAGCAATTTTTTTCTTCATTACATCAAATAAAAGCGATTTTTTGATTATGATTGCGTAGTGAGAAAACCAACAAAAACCGAAATTGAAAAAGTATTCGTATATTATAATTGATGATGACGCTGAGAGTATTTTGAAAACTCAAACAACCGCTTCAGGTTTTTCAGAATTATCTTTTATAGCATCGGCATCCAATTTTAAAGACGGTTTAAATTTGGTTTTAGAGCACCAGCCGGCTTTGATTTTTCTTGAAATAGAGCCCCAAAATGCTGCGAGTCATTTGTCTTTGACTTTTATTAGCGAGCTTCATCGTTTTTTGCAGCAGATTCCCAAAATTATTATCACCACAAAACAAAAAGACAAAGCTTTTGATGCTATTCAATATAGCGTTTTTGATTATCTCTTAAAGCCAATTCTATCAAACGATCTTTTAAAAACAATTTTAAAACTCAATAGAGCCAATTTAGAGACGCAAATTGCTCCGTTTAGGGAAGAGCCTTCTTCTATTATTGAAAATCAAATAACGATTCCGCAAAACATTCAAAAACCATTAACGATTTGTATAAAATCATATGGCGATTATCGGTATTTAAATGCAGAAGATATTTGTTATTTCCAAGCCGATAATAACTCGACAGATATTTATTTAAATACTGGCGAAATGATTACGGCGTTTAAAACTTTAAAGCATTTTGAAAGTGTTTTGACATACCCTTTTATCCGTATTCATAACAGTTATGTAATTAATCGAAATTACATTTCAAGGATTCATAGCGGAAACTCAATCTGTTACATAAAAAACTCCACTAAAAAGATTCCTTTTTCTAAAACCTATAGAGGAAATGTAGAGCAGATTATTGCCGATTTTGCAGCAGGAAATTACCTAGAAGTCTAAAAATTAGACGATTACATTAATTTGCTATGCATTGACTATCAATTGGGTACGATCTACCACAAACTCATTTTTTTGTATAAATTTTTTTCGACCTCAGTATTAGTTTTACACTCTGATTCGCAACAATCAACGAATCATCTCCAAAAAAAAATAATACAAACATTAAAACCTCAGGTCATGAAAAAAACAGCTTTAACATTCGGATTATTCTCATTAGTAATAGTTGCAACTTCTTTTGCATTACCAGCTTCAACAACTCTTTCTAATGAAAAAGTTAGCATAATTCCCCCTGTGGATGGTTCTACTGGAGGAGGAAGAAAACAAGATAATCCACGTATCGCTAGTAATAAGATTGTAGTTAAAAATAATGAATTAGCTTTTGCTAATATCAATCAATCTTTTGGTGGTTCTAAGAAAATAGACTAATTAGAAGAAAAATATTTACAAAATTCTTTAGGCTGCCAATTTTTTTGGCAGCCTTTTTTTATGTTTATAGTTTTAGTATTTTTGGTAAAATTCAAAACTTGCATTGAAAAGATATTATCCAATATTATTGTTTTTATTGTTGATTTTTTCAGGTTGTACCCAAAAGAAAAAATCAAAGGAACTAACTTCAGTGCAGGATAGTCTTCCTATTTATTTGTCATTGGCAAATGATATTCAGATCAATTATGCCCTTAAACAACAATATGCTCAGAAGGCATTTTCTATCGTAGTTAAACAAAAAAATGACTCTATTAGCAGGTTTAATTTGTTTAAGATTGCCAATAGGTATTATAATATGAATGATTTTAAATCATATCATGAAATTTCACAATTAGTTTTAGATAGGTCCATAAGTAGCAAAGATTCGACAAGCATTGCAAAAGCTTATATCTATCTAGGGGATTATTATAGTTCAAGAGTGATTTCTGACAGTGCTTTTAGAAATTATTTTTTAGCGCAGAAGATTTATTTGCAAATTAACGATCAATATAATTTGGCAAAAACCTTATTAAGCAAAGCGAGTCTGCAATATAACGAATCAGATTTTTTTGAAAGTGAAATATCTGTATTCAAAGCTTTAAGCATATTAAAAAACCAGAAAAATGTAAATGACCAGCTTTATGAATGTTATAATCTGCTGGGTATTTTATATAATGAGAGGGGAGAATATGAAAAGGCACTCGAATATCAGAATAAAGCTTTAAACACTTTAAATGATAAATCGATTTCAGCCGATCTTCAGCTCAAAGCTACTTCTTTAAATAATATCGGATTTGTTTACATGCGTATGAAAAACTATAAACAAGCCATTATTTATTTTGAAAAAGGACTTCAAGAAAAAAATCTTTTCGAAGAAAAAACTATTTTATACGCCATGTTACTCGATAATTTGGCTTATTCAAAATTGAAATCAAAACGATTAGATGGGCTTCCAGATCAGTTTTACAGATCTCTAAAAATTAGAGACAGTTTGGGGTTGAAAATGGCTAAAATATCTAATCAAATTCATTTGTCTGAATATTATGCAATTAAAAGAGATACTTTAAGGGCTATACAGTTTTCGAAACAAGCTTTGTTTCTTTCACGTTCGTCAGATAAATTGGCGAATACCTTACTCGCTTTAAAACAAATCGCTCTGGTGGATCCTGGAAATGCATCTAAATATTCAAAAGAATATATTCAATTAAATGATAAAATGCTAAAAGCAGAGCGAAATATGGGAGAGAAATTCTCTCGCATTGAGTACGAAACCAACGAAATTAAAGACCAGAATTCCAGTCTTCAAGAAAAAAATAAAACTTTGGTTTATGTATTTAGTATTTGTACATTACTCGGCCTGTTTTTTTATGTTTACAAAACGCAGCAAGCCAGAAATCGAGAATTGCTTTTTAAACAGCAGCAGCAGATTGCAAATGAAGATATTTACAATCTAATGATTTCGCAGCAGAACGAAATTGAACTTACTCGAATTAAGGAAAAGAAGAAAGTTGCGCAAGATTTGCACGATGGTGTTTTAGGACGCATGTTTGGAATTAGGATCAGTTTGGATAGTTTAGATAAGTTGGATGAATCTGACGCTATTGCTAAGAGAAAAAAATATCTTGCCGAACTAAAAAATGTAGAGCAGGATATTAGAGAAATTTCGCATGACTTAAATAGAGAAAAGTCAGAATTAATTAATAATTTTGTCTCTATTTTAGGAAAACTGTTTGAAGATCAAAGAAATACGTATAGTTCGAAGCTGATTACTACTTTTGATCCTGATATTAAATGGGATTTGATAAGTAATATTGAAAAAATCAATTTGTATCGAATTGTTCAAGAAGGACTCCAAAATTGTAATAAATATGCCAATGCTGATATTATAAAAGTGGAGTTTAAAAACGAAAATAATAATTTGGTTTTAACCATTGAAGATGACGGAATTGGATTTAATACCAATAAGACCAAAAACGGAATTGGTCTGCATAATATAGAATATCGTGCAAAAGAATGTAAGGGTACAGTTACGATCAAATCTGCCAAAGGAGAAGGAACAATTCTCACTATAAAAGTCCCAATAGAGCCAAATAATAACCTGCATAATGACATTTGATTTAACAGCCTCAGTTCCACAATTAGTTAGAAAGAATATTTTAATAGTAGATGACCATCCATTTATTATTGAAGGCTATAAAAATGCTATAACTCGTTATAATCCAAAACAATATGAGTTCTTAATTTCACAGGCGCATGACTGCAAATCTGGTTATGATATAATTGAAAGCAATAGCACGCCTGAGTTTGATATCGCTTTTTTGGATATCAGTATGCCTCCTTACGAAGAAAAAGAGATATTTTCGGGTGAAGATCTGGCAAAATTACTTTTGAAAAAAATGCCTTCGTGCAAGATTATTCTTTTGACGATGTATACCGAATTGCTGAAAATTAAAACCATTATCAGAACAATTCAGCCAAACGGATTGATCATTAAAAATGACCTTACTTTTGACGAATTACTCTTGGCTTTTGATAAGGTAATGAAAAATGAAAAATATTATAGCCAGTCCGTTGTAAAGATGCTGAATCAATCTACGCATAATGCAATAGAGATCGATCAATATGATAAACAGATATTAATTCATTTAGAAAAAGGAACTTCAATTCAAGAAATGCTTCAGGTTATTCCGATTTCATTAAACGCCATAGAGAAACGAAAAAAACATTTAATGGAATTGCTAAAAATAAGAAGCGGTTCTGATCAAGATTTGATTAAAGAAGCAAAAAGCAAAGGACTGTTTTAAAATTTTAGACTTTAGAGTTCAGATTTTAGATTTTTAAAACAAAACTTAGTAATAAAAAATCCTATCAGGTTCTTTAAATCTGATAGGATTTTTTATTTATTCTACTGCTGTGTACTGCGACCGAGACTGAAAACTCAAAACTATTCCGTCAAAGCATCCCATCCGCGTGCTTTTAAAGCGATTTTTGTGTTGGCGCGGGTTACAAGATGGATTCCTTCATTTTCTTCTGCCATATGTCCGATAACAGAGAAATTCGGATTTCCTTTTATTTTGTCAAAATCATTAATGTCAATCGTAAATAAAAGTTCATAATCTTCACCGCCATTTATGGCAACTGTTGTACTGTCAATATTGAATTCTTCGCAAGTAGAAATAAACTGGGGATCTAATGGAAGTTTGTCTTCATATAAATTACAACCCACTTTAGATTGTTTGCAGATATGAATAATTTCAGAAGATAATCCGTCTGAAATATCAATCATTGCCGTTGGTTTTATGTCTAAAGCATGAAGTAGCGTGCGTACATCTTTTCGTGCTTCAGGTTTCAATTGGCGTTCTACCAAATAAGTATAAGGATCTAAATCGGGCTGATTGTTTGGATTAACCTGAAAAACTTGTTTTTCGCGTTCCAAAACCTGCAATCCCATATAAGCTCCACCAAGATCTCCCGTTACAACCAATAAATCTGTTTTTTGAGCCCCGTTTCTGTAAACCAGTTCGTTTTCGTCAGCTTCACCAATTGCAGTAATGCTGATAATTAATCCTTTTTGAGATGAGGTTGTATCTCCGCCAATAACATCAACTTTATATTCTTTTGCGGCATGTGTAATTCCTGCAAACAATTCCTCTAGAGCTTCAAGAGGAAAACGATTAGAAACAGCAACCGAAACCGTAATTTGAGTCGGTTTTGCATTCATGGCACAAATGTCTGATACATTTACCACAACTGCTTTATATCCTAAATGTTTCAAAGGCATATAAGCCAAATCAAAATGAACTCCTTCAATTAATAAATCGGTAGAAACTACTACTTTTTTGTCTTTAAAATCAAGAACAGCAGCATCATCGCCAATACTTTTTAAAGTAGATTCTTGAGTAACGTCAAAGTTTTTGGTTAAATGTTCAATTAAACCGAATTCGCCTAATTGCGCTATACTAGTTCTCTGCTGATTTTTATCTTCTATCATTTCTGTTAAGTTCCAAAGTTATTAAGGAGCAAAGGTACAAAGGATTTTTTTTAAAGAGGCTAAGATTCTTAGATACTAAGGTTCTAAGTTTTTTATTCTGTAGAGACGCACCGCGGTGCGTCTTACGTCCTGTATATACTCATTGTTTAACACATACTGTGTGTAGACGCACTGCAGTGCGTCTCTACGTTTGTCAGCAGAAAAAAAATTTTTTTCATTTATTTTTTGCTGCTGACAAACTGTTGTCACCGGCCCATTTTACTTTTGAAGTATTAAAAATATTTAAACTTTAAAACCATGAAAACATTAGAAGCACAAGTTATTACTTCAGAAGATTTATTAAAACACTGGCAAGGACACAGAGCACTTACACGTCGTTTAATTGAGATTTTTCCGGAGAAAGATTTTTTCGAATTTTCAATTGGCGGAATGCGTCCTTTTGCAAAATTGGTAGATGAACTTTTGGCAATTGCCGTTCCAGGGCTAAAAGGAATTGTGACTAAACAAACGGAAGCATTTTCAGAAGGAAAAGACAATTTGATTTTCAAAGCGCAATATTTGGAAAAATGGGATGAAGCTACAGAAGAAATCAATAAATATTGGGAAAAATTATCGGTTGAGGATTTTAGCGAGACCTTTAATCTTTTTGGACAATATGAATTTCCTGTAATTCAGAATATCCTATATTTTATTGATAATGAAGTGCATCACCGAGGACAAGCTTACGTGTATTTAAGAGCTTTAAATATCGAACCGCCATTTTTCTGGGAGAGATAATTAATGATTTTTTATTAACTTAATATCAGAAATCTAAAACTAAGATTATGAGCTTAAAGAAGATAATGTCAAATTACGCAGATTACAATTTATGGGTAAATCAACAATTGGTGAATTGGCTTTCGCCGAAATCAGATGAATTGCTTTATGCAGAAGTGCCGTCGAGCTTTTCTACTATTATGAAAACACTTGATCATATCTGGTCTACTGAAGAATATTGGTTTTCTGTTATTTCCGAATCTTCATTAGCAGAAAAGAAAGCAGAAAGCGATTTATCAAAAGAGGAGATATTTGCTGGATTATTAAATTCGTCTACAAAATTGAAACATCTTATTAACTCATTATCTGAAGAAGATTTAATGAAAGAAGTTAAAATTGTAAATCCGTGGTTTGAGTGCGAATTGCCAATTTCCGAATATTTAATCCAGGTTATAAATCATGGAACGTATCATCGCGGCCAGATTGTAACAATTGGGCGAAATGTCGGAATTACAGATGCTTCAAACACCGATTATAATTTCTATAATGTCGTAAAACAGAAATAAATAAAAAAACTCCTGAGATTATATTCTCAGGAGTTTTTTTTATAAAAGTCTCTTTCTGTTGATTTCCAATAATTCCAAGACGTTGGTTTTTAATATTTCAGGTTCGAGAATTTCTGCATAATCTCCATACATAAGAAACCATCTCGGAAAAGCATTATTAATATCTCTAGACATAAAGGTCATTTCGATTTTTTCACCTACATCTTTTTGCGAAATAAAGCCATGATATTTTCTCTCGGTTGACAAATATCGTGCTATTTTGCGGTCAATTAAAATACGAACTTTTGTTGTTGGGCAGGTTTCCGTTTTAGTTAAATAGGTTTCTAAAGCATCGTGTTCGATCGTAAAATCTACATCGGTTTTTTTTATTTCCTGAATTCTATCGGTTCGAAATTGTCTGTAATCTTTTCGAAGATGACAATAACCCAGAAAATACCAGTTATTATTATCATGAAAAACGCCTATTGGCTCAAGGTTACGCTGTGTTGTTTCGTCTTTATCAAAAGTTTTATAAGTTAAAAGAATTTGCTTTTTCTCTGCAATTCCTTCAAAAAGAACGGACAAAGTGTTGGGCGAATTATCATTAAACATTGGTTCTGCATCCTGCATTACAATTCTAGATTCGATGCTCGAAAGATAATCTTTGTCGTTACTTCTTAAAACCGATTTCAGTTTGTACATCGCCGACGCGTAGTGTGTTCCCAAAGAAGGATCGGTAAATTTTTGCATTAATTTTTCGGCAGCAATAAAACTGCTTACTTCTTCGCGCGTAAACATTACTGGCGGGAGTCGATAACCATCCATCAATGCATAACCAACTCCGGCTTCGCTATAAATAGGAACTCCCGAAGCTTCCAAAGTTCGAATGTCTCTATAAATGGTTCGCAAACTGCATTCAAAACGATCGGCCAATTCTTGGGCTTTTACAATCTTTTTAGATTGCAATTGAATAAGAATAGCGACAATCCGGTCAAATCGTTTTGGAGTTTCGTCAAGCATTTTTTTAAGATTCTAAGGTTCTGAGTTGCGGAGACTCTAAGTTTTTTGCTAATTCAAAGATACAAATGTAAAAAGTAAAGAGAATAAAAAAAGCTGTTCTAAACTAGAACAGCTTTTACTTTATAAGTCGAATGAATTGAAACATTTTTTTTTGCATCTTTACAGAATTGTAGTATTAAATCTTAGCGTAAAAAATGAAGTTTCCTTTTGAGCCAGTTATTTTTGGTTATGAAATCAATATCCATTTAGTTTTAGAATATCTGGCATTTTTTTTAGGATATCGTTATTATGTTTTTTTGAGAAAAAGAACCAATGATACTATTGTTTCTTCCAATAGATTATCTATTATATTGGGAGCTGCAATTGGAGCTTTTTTGGGTTCTAGAATTATGGGTTTTCTAGAAAATCCTGTTTTTCATCTTGATGCAAGATCAATTTTAGAACTCTTCAATGCGAAGACCATTATGGGAGGATTGTTTGGCGGACTTTTAGGCGTTGAAATTGCGAAGAAGATTATAGGAGAAAAAGAGTCATCGGGTGATTTATTTACCTTTCCGATTATTCTAGGAATTTTTATAGGTAGAATAGGCTGTTTTTTATCTGGAACCAATGAGTTTACATATGGAAAAGAAACAAACTTTTTTACGGGTATGAATCTTGGCGACAATATTATGAGGCATCCAATTGCCTTATATGAATTAATTTTCCTGATTATTTTGTTTTTTGTTCTCAAGAAATTAAAAAATAGAGATATAAAAAACGGACTTATATTTCAGTATTTTATGATTGCCTATTTTGCATTTCGCTTTTTTGTAGAATTTCTGAAACCCAATTACTTCCTGATTTTTGGAATAAGTTCGATTCAGATTTTATGTTTGATTTGTCTGCTCTATTATAACAAAACAATTTTAAATTTATTTGTAAAAAATGCCAGTTAGAAAATATACTTATTATGACTTTACATTAAGCCTTTGTCCAGAATGCTTAAAGAGAATTGATGCTAAAATTGTTTTTGAAGACGAGAATGTCTACATGCTTAAAAGATGTCCGGAACACGGAAGCTCTAAGGTTTTGATTGCGGACGATATTCAGTATTACAAGAATATCCGAAACTATAATAAACCATCTGAGATGCCGTATACTTTTAATACAAAAACGCATTATGGTTGTCCGTACGATTGTGGTTTATGTCCAGATCATGAACAGCATTCTTGCCTAACAGTTGTTGAGGTTACAGATCGCTGCAATCTGACATGTCCGACTTGTTATGCCGGTTCATCGCCTAGCTACGGTAGACACAGAACTCTTGAAGAAATAAAAGCAATGCTCGATACGGTTGTTAAAAACGAAAAAGAACCAGATGTCGTACAGATTAGTGGAGGAGAACCAACCATACATCCTGAATTTTTTGAAATTTTGGATTATGCAAAATCAATTCCGATAAAGCATTTAATGCTAAACACAAACGGAATTAAAATTGCAAAAGACAAAGAATTCGTTCAGCGACTAAAAAGCTATGCTCCAGATTTTGAAATCTATCTTCAGTTTGATTCTTTTGAAAATAGTGTATTGCAGGAGTTGCGTGGAGCCGATTTAAGTGAAATAAGAAAACAGGCTTTAGAAAATCTAAATGAAGTTAATTTATCTACCACTTTGGTTGTTACGCTTCAAAAAGGATTAAACGATCATGAAATCGGTAAAATTGTTGAGTTTGCACTAAAACAAAAATGTGTTCGAGGCGTTACATTTCAGCCAACTCAAATTGCGGGCCGATTAGAGAATTTTAATTTAGAAACCGATCGGATGACATTAACAGAAGTAAGAAGAAAAATTCTGGAGCAAACCACAGTTTTCAATTCAGATGATTTACTTCCTGTTCCCTGTAACCCTGACGCTTTAGTTATGGGTTATGCGTTGAAGTTAGGAGACGAAGTTTTTCCGTTAACGCGATATATTAATCCCAATGATCTATTGGACAATAGTAAAAACACTATTATTTATGAGCAAGACGAAGTGCTTCGAGGTAAAATGATAGATTTGTTTAGTACAGGAAATTCTGTAGAAGTAGCACAAGAAAACTTGAAATCGATATTATGCTGTCTTCCTAATATTGATGCACCAGAATTAGGATATGACAATCTGTTTAGAATTATTATCATGCAGTTTATTGATGCCTATAATTTTGATGTAAGAGCAATAAAAAAATCATGTGTGCATATTGTCAATAAGGATAATAAAATAATTCCTTTTGAAACCATGAATTTGTTTTACAGAGATGATAAAGTAAAAAGATTAGAAGAATTAAGAACTAACATATAAGAATATGACAGCGCTAGAAGTAGGTAATTTAAGTGGTTTGGTCGCAATTTTTGTAGCGATAATGGTTGGTCCACCAATTTTAATGACGATCATTGGTTTTGCAGTTAAGAAAAATAGTCCCAATGGAGCAAAGGTTTGTTTTATTATTGGAGCCCTATATCTGATTATTGGATTAGGAATATGCGGAACACTTCTGTCCTAAGAAAATTCAAAAAACAATAGAATTTCTTGACAAATAAAAAAGCTGTTCCAAATTGAAACAGCTTTTCGATCGTTAAATCGCAAAAAAAAAAATTAAAATCTATACAAAACTCCAAATTGAGGTTGATTGAAAATGTTTTCAAATAAGTTGATGTTTAATTGAAAAGTATCAGACGATGGACCATTTTCTGGAGATACGCTATTGTAAGCCAAAACATTTGCTAGAACAAAAGTTACTGCAATATTTTTAGTCACAAAATAATTTAATCCAACATTGATGTCAGCTGTTAAGCTATTGTCTGTATCGCTGCCAACTAGAGGAGCTTCAGTTTTGTTTCTTCCATAGCCCAAACCAACTTCAGCATAAGTTTTAAAACGTTTTTTGTCTAACTCCAAGAAATAATAACGAGCAAAAGCGCCAACTCCAAAAACATTAGTTTCTATCTGAGTAGTTTCTACTTTATTACTTGAGTAATTTAATTTGGCTCCAACTGCAAATTTATCATTTAACAAATAGCCAAACTTTGGACTAAAGCCATAGTAATCTGCGTCACCGCCTGTACTAATTTTAATAGAACCTTCAAGAAACATATCTCCTTGTTGAAAAGTCACACCTTTTGCAGAATTCATTTCAGCTTCAGCTTGATCTTCTTGTGCGTTTGCAAAACAAAAGGTAAAAAGGGCTAAAATAACTGATAATTTAGTTTTCATAATCTTAAAAAATTTAATTGTTTGTAAGATTAAAAATACATTTACTGTTTTTAAAAAACCTTAAGTTTAGTTGAAAGCGTTAAAAAACAATTTATTAGGTTAATATTTACATAAATTAGTAAGTTTTTACTTGTTTTAATTTCAATTTAAAAAACGTAATCTGAAACAAAAAACCCGATAACTTTCGTCATCGGGTTAGTCTATTATCTTATTTCTTTACTCTTTTATCAAAAAAGAACTAGTCATTCAATTTCAAAACAGCCATAAATGCTTCTTGCGGAATCTCAACGTTTCCTACTTGACGCATACGTTTTTTACCTTTTTTCTGTTTTTCAAGCAATTTACGCTTACGCGAAATATCTCCACCATAACATTTTGCGGTAACGTCTTTACGAAGTGCCTTAATCGTTTCACGAGCGATAATTTTTGCCCCAATTGCAGCCTGAATCGGAATGTCGAATTGCTGTCTTGGGATAAGCTCACGTAATTTCTCGGTCATTTTTTTACCGATATTGTAAGCGTTATCTTCGTGAATCAATGCAGAAAGTGCATCAACTGTCTGAGCATTCAAAAGAACGTCCAATTTAACCAATTTCGAAGTTCTCATTCCGATAGGAGAGTAATCGAAAGAAGCATAACCTTTAGAAACCGTTTTTAAACGATCGTAAAAATCGAATACAATTTCCGCCAAAGGCATGTCAAAATTCAATTCAACACGTTCTGTTGTTAAATAAGTTTGGTTGGTAATTAAACCACGTTTTTCGATACATAAACTCATTACGTTTCCAACAAAGTCAGATTTTGTAATGATAGTAGCTTTGATATATGGCTCTTCAACTCTATCCAGTTTTGAAGGCTCTGGTAAATCTGAAGGATTGTTTACAATTAACGCTGTTTCGGGATGTTTTTTGGTGTAAGCCAAATACGAAACGTTAGGAACTGTTGTAATAACCGTCATGTCGAACTCACGCTCTAAACGTTCCTGGATAATTTCCATGTGAAGCATTCCTAAGAATCCGCAACGGAAACCAAATCCTAATGCCGCAGAACTTTCAGGAGTAAAAACTAACGAAGCATCATTCAATTGTAATTTTTCCATTGAAGAACGTAAATCTTCGTAATCTTCTGTGTCAACAGGATAAATTCCGGCAAATACCATTGGTTTTACATCCTCAAAACCAGTAATCATATTGGTAGTTGGTACTTTTGCATCTGTAATCGTATCACCAACTTTTACTTCACGAGCTTCTTTAATTCCAGAAATCAAGTAACCAACATCTCCTGCCGAAACTACATTTTTAGGAACCTGATTTAATTTTAAAGTTCCAATTTCGTCAGCAAAATACTCGTTGTCTGTAGCCATGAATTTAATTTTCTGGCCTTTTTTTATTTCACCATTTACAACTCTAAAGATTACTTCAATTCCACGGAACGGATTATAAACCGAGTCAAAAATTAAAGCTTGTAAAGGCTCATCAGGATTTCCTTTTGGAGCAGGAATTTTTTCGATAATGGCAGCAAGAATGTTCTCAACACCAAAACCAGTTTTTCCAGATGCGTGAATAATATCTTCTAATTTACAACCTAGTAAATCGATAATATCATCACTAACTTCTTCTGGATTAGCACTTGGCAAATCGACCTTGTTTAAAACTGGGATAATTTCTAAGTCGTTTTCAAGAGCTAAGTATAAGTTTGAAATCGTTTGTGCTTGAATACTTTGAGCTGCATCAACAATCAAAAGCGCACCTTCGCAGGCAGCGATTGATCTTGAAACTTCGTATGAAAAGTCAACGTGCCCAGGAGTATCAATTAAGTTTAAGATATATTCTTCACCCTTGTATTTGTATTCCATCTGGATGGCATGACTCTTAATGGTAATTCCACGCTCGCGCTCCAGATCCATGTTGTCAAGCAATTGTGCTTTTTCTTCACGAGCTGTAACGGTTTGTGTTGCGCCTAGTAATCTGTCCGCCAATGTACTTTTACCGTGGTCAATGTGTGCAATAATGCAAAAGTTACGTATCTTCTTCATTTTATATATCAGTTCTCTATAACGAGTTTTAGTATTTTTTGGGTGTAAAACGGCCTAAAGCAATTGCTTTAAAGCATGTTATTAAGGCGCAAAGATAGCGCAAAGTTTTGGATTCTGGAATCTAGATGTTGGATAGTTGATTGGAAAGAATCAAAAATGATATTAAAATTCAAAATTGAATCCTTTTTCTGTTAATTTCTTATACATTTCGGGGTCAAATTTATAAAGTTTGGCCGCTCTGTGCGAAACATCTTTTTGTTTTTCATCCAATGCCGTCAGTAGTTTCATGTGAAGCACTTTTCGTCTAAAATTAGATTTATCCAATTCGATTCCAAGAATTTCTTCGTACAAATGCATTAATTGCAATAGCGTAAATTTTTCTGGAAGAAGGTTAAAACCAATTGGAGCCTGACGAACTCTATTTCGCAATTGCAATAAACTGAAATCAAGAATTTCGTTATGGTCAAAAATCAAATCTGGAATTTCGTTTATCTTGAACCACTTTGCTTCAAAAACCTTTAAACTGGCTTTAATATTATAATCTTCTCTATTGACCAATGTATAATAACCAATAGTAACCACACGTCTTTCCAGGACACGTTGCGGATTTGTAAAGGCTTTTAATTGTTCCAAATAGATGTTTTCAAGACCCGTAAGTTCTTGTAAAATTCGTTGGGCAGCATTATCTGCACTTTCGTCTATTTGAAGCCATCCGCCAAGAAGTCCCCATTTGCCTTTACTTTCTCCTTCGGCATGTTGCACCAAAAGCACTTCGAGGCTCTCTTTGTTAAATCCGAAGAAAACACAGTCAATCGTGATTCCGTCTACTGCTGGTTTGTGTTGGTTAGTAGTTATTTCAGTCAATTTGTTGTTGTCGTGTTAGTATTGTGTATTGAAAATTAGAACTCAAAATTGAATCCTTTTTCAGTGAGTTTTTCATAGATTTCTGGATCAAACTTGTATAATTGAGCCGCTCTGTGCGATACATCCTGCTGTTTTTCGTCTAATGCAACCAAGAGTTTCATGTGAAGAATTTTTCTTCTAAAGTTGGGTTTATCCATTTCGATTCCTAAAATTTCTCCATACAAATGCATTAATTGCAATAAAGTGAATTTCTCTGGCAATAAATTAAAACCAATCGGTGTCTGGCGCACTTTATTTCTAAGATGTTTTATGCTGTAATCCAGAATTTCGTTGTGGTCATAAATCAAATCTGGAATTTCATTGATTTTATACCATTTCGCATCAGAAGCCGTAAAACCTGCTTTAATATTATAATCTTCTCTTTTTACAAGAGCATAATACCCAATCGTAATAACGCGTCGGAGCGGAAAACGATCTGGATCTCCAAATGCTTTCAACTGTTCTAGATAAATATTGTCAAGACCCGTAAGCTCATTCAATAAACGATGAGCGGCGTTGTCGGTGCTTTCTTTTTTATAAATCCATCCACCCGGAAGTCCCCATTTCCCTTTACTGATACCTTCGGCGTGTTGTACCAAAAGTACTTCAAGACTGCCTTTGTCAAATCCAAAAATGACACAGTCAATTGTGATGGCATTCATCGCACTGTTTTCATTTTTTGGAGCAGTTTTGTCGTCTACATTTTCAACCATATATGAGATAAATTTTGACAAATTAAATAAATAAAATCATTAGTAACCTTTTTGAAAGCCTTATATTTTTTTTAACGAAACAAAATTTTGATAATCAGTCATTTAAAAATGTGCTAAAAAAGGGTTCTTTTTAAATTAATTCTTAAACGACTGATTGTCAATTTTATAAAACGTTGATTTTTTTATATTTTTTATTTCAATTCTTGTTCAGATTTTACAACATTAATAAAAATGAATTAGTATTAATCAGAATCGAAAAAAAATAACCCTAATATTTTGTTAATATAGAAAATTTGTTTTACACTTGTAGTCAAATTTACCATAAGATAAATTCAAATTGACTATAAGTAAAAAAGAACAAAACTACACTTAACTTAAACTTACCACAAATGTTTTTTTTAGAAATTGATTTAAATCGCTTTTTGATGAGATTACCATCATCAGATTTTGCCCAAAGAATCGATTTTAAAGTTGTTTATAGTCTGCAAGTACTAAATGTTGGAAAAGAGATTCAGGCCCTCTTTTTTGGCATGACCTGCTTGGGAAGTTTTTCCGGATTTCTCCTAGGGTAAAAAAACACTAACTATAACTTAAACTTAATCAATTCTTATTATGAAAAGCAAAAATTGTATTAAAACAACAAAGCTTCCATATTTTATGGCGGTGCTGCTTAGCGTATTTATGATGCAGTTTGGATTTGCTCAAGAATCCAAAACTGTAAGTGGGACAATTACCTCTTCCGAAGACGGATTTGGAGTTCCAGGAGCAACTGTACAAGTACAGGGAACAAAATCGAGTACTGTTACCGATTTTGATGGAAAATATAAAGTGGAGGCTAAAACAGGAGATGTTTTGGTAATCACTTTTGTCGGTTTCAAATCGCAGAATATCACGGTTGGAACTCAAAAAGTTATCAATGTCGTTTTGAATCCAGAAACTTCAGAACTTAAAGAAATTGTAGTAATCGGTTACGGTACTCAAAAGAAGAAAGTAAATACTGCAGCAACTTCTTTGGTGTCTGGAAAAGACATTCAGCAGGTTGCGAGTCTTGATGTTGTAAATGCTTTACAAGGTCAAGCTTCTGGGGTTTCGGTAACTTCATCTTCTGGACAGCCAGGTGCGAATATGGTGGTAAATATTCGTGGAGCAGGTACAGCAGGAAATAGTGATCCGCTTTATGTGGTTGATGGTGTAGTAGTGGATAACGGAATTGGATACCTTGATCCTTCGGTGATTGAAAGGGTTGACGTTTTGAAAGATGCTTCTGCAGCTTCTATCTATGGAGCAAGAGCCGCAAATGGAGTTATCTTGGTTACAACCAAAAAAGGAAAAGATGGTAAAATGAATGTGTCTTTCAGTTCTTATACAGGTTTTCAGCAAATTGCTAAAAAACTGGATTTGATGAATACGCAAGAGTATACAACAATAATGAACGAGGCTCGTGTAAATTCTGGATATGCGCCATTATATACTAAAGAGCAAATTGCTGCATTTCCTGACCATGACTGGCAGAAAGATTTATTTAACGAAGGCGCAATGAAACAAAATCACTCTCTTTTAATTACGGGAGGTGACGAAAAATCTACTATTGCAACTGGTTTATCTTACTACGGACAAGAAGGTATGATTGGAGGATCTACTAACCAATCTCAATACGATCGTGTTACTTTTTCAGTAAACTCAACTTCTGAAGTTATTAAAGGATATTTGAAAATTGGTGAAAACTTCACTTTGTCAAACATCAAATCTAGCGGTGTTGCAGATGATGGTATTTACAGCAACGCAATTAGATCGTTCTTAAATGCTGCTCCAATTGATCAGGCTTATGATGAAAATGGAGATTTTGCACGTTCTATTATTTCTCAAGATATTAGCAACCCAGTTGGATCTTTATACTACAACAACTTTAATCAGACTAAAACGAATCGTTATGTAGGTAACATTTTTGCGGAATTAAAATTTGCAAAAAACTTTACTTTCAGAACTAGTTATGGTGTTGATATGACAGATAGCAATTACCGTTCTTTCAGACCAGTTTATTCGCTTTCTTCAAATGATAATAATACAGTTTCTAGCGTAACTCAGAGCGCGACAAAATCGTTAGGATGGATTTTTGAAAACACACTTCAATACAAATTCAACATTGTCGATTCTCATAATTTTGATGTGTTAGTGGGTACTTCTGCTAAAAAGAATACTTCTGATTATATGGAAGGGCAAGGAAGAAACTTAATTTTTGATGATTTCGAGCATGCTTATTTAGATAATGCAAAAGATCCGACATCAAATGTGGTAAAAGGAAATCGTAGAGATTATGCGATTCAGTCTTACTTCGGACGTTTATTGTACGATTACAACAATAAATATTTATTCTCTGCAACAGTTCGTCGCGACGGTTCATCAGAATTTGGTCCAAATAACAAATATGCTATTTTCCCATCGTTCTCTGCAGGATGGAATTTAGATAAAGAAGCTTTCTTCAAAGAAAACAAAGTTTTAAATACGTTCAAATTAAGAGCAAGCTGGGGACAAAATGGTAACGATCAATTTGCTAGAAGATTTGCTTATATGTCAACTGTAAATTCTACAGACAAAACATATCATTTTGGAACTGGTGACGAAACTCTTTTAGTAGGTTCAAGCCCTGACCAATTAGCAAACCGTAACTTAAAATGGGAAACTTCTGAGCAGTTAGATTTAGGTTTTGATGCTACATTGTTCAACAACTTTACTTTAACTTTTGATTACTATGACAAGAAAACCAAAGATTGGTTAGTATTGGCATCTATCCCAACTTATGCTGGAGCAACTGCACCTTACATTAATGGTGGAGACGTAAGCAATAAAGGTTTTGAAATTGGTTTATCTTATCGTACACGTTTTGGAAAAGATTGGAATTTTGCTATCAATGCAAACCTTTCTCGTAACCAAAACGAAGTGTTGAAAATTGCTAACAACGAAGGAATCATTCATGGAGAATCAAACGTATTATTCCAAGGTTTAGACGAGATGAACCGTGTTGAGGTCGGAAAACCAATGGGTTATTTCTACGGATTAAAAACAGACGGAATCTTCCAAAATGCTACTGAAGTTGCAGCAGGTGTTCAGCCAAATGCACAGCCAGGAGACGTTCGTTTCGTAGACTTAAACGGTGACGGAAAAATCGATGCAAACGATAAAACTCAAATTGGTGATCCAAATCCAGATATTAATTACGGGGTTAACTTAGAATTATCATACAAAGCTTTTGATTTCTCTATTAACACTTACGGTATCGCTGGAGGACAAAATGTTTTTGGAGTTCATGATTATACTCGTGCTTATACAAACAACACTACAGAGGTATTAGGAAGATGGACAACTGAAGGAACTTCTAACAGAATTCCGAGAGTTACATACGGAACAGATGATAATGGTAACTATACTAAATTCTCTGATTTGTATATTCAAGACTCAGATTTCTTCAGAATTAAAAATGCTACAATCGGATGTGATTTAACAAAGCTGACAACAAAACTTAGTTTCTTCAGTAAATTCAGATTGTATGTTGCAGGAAATAACATTTATACATTCACAAAGTACAAAGGAATGGATCCAGAAATTGGTTTCGGAAACGTAAATCAGTCTTGGGCTAAAGGTATTGATGTTGGATATTATCCTCAGCCAAGAACCTATTTGATGGGTCTGAATGTTAACTTTTAATTTTTGAAAACGATGAAAACATATATAAAATTATTTGCTCTTTCAAGCTTACTTGTTTTAGGCTCTTGCTCGGAAGATTTTTTAGAAAACGAACCATATACAGATAAAGTAACGGAGAATTTCTATAAAACTCCATCTGATGCTTTTGAAGGTTTAGTGGCAGTTTATGACGTATTGCAAAGAGAAGCTTACGGTACACAATTGATCGTAAGTGAGCAGGCATCTGATAACTGTTTTGGAGGATTCGGTATTGCAGATCCGACAGTAGATTTGCAATGGGACCGCTTTCAATATACTACAGATAAAGATATGAACGCTTTAACATGGACAAACTCTTATCTTGGTATTTATAGAGCTAACGTTTTATTAGAAAACTTAGACAAAGTAAACTGGGGATCTAATACCGCTTTGAAAACACGTTACGAAGCAGAAGCTCGTTTCTTAAGAGCGCACTTTCATTTTCAAGTGGCAAAAATGTTTGGAGATATTGTTCCGCTAGACCATACCGTAACAACAAGCGAATTTGAATTGCCAAGACAAGCTCCAGAAGTTACTTATGCTTTAATTGCAAACGATTTAAAATTTGCAGCAGACAACTTAGGTCCTGAAAATTATTCACAAGCAGGAAATGCAAACTACGGACGTATTACAAAATGGGCAGCAGAAGCGTACTTGGCTAGAACATTTTTGTTTTACACAGGAGCTTATAGCAAAACAGATTTAGCAGGTGTAGTTACCAAAGCACAAGCTGTAACCTATATCAATGATGCTGTAAATAACAGTGGCCACGGACTAGTTGCTGATTTTGCTAATCTTTGGTTAGCCGCTTCTTTCGAAAACTTTGCTGGAGAAGATAATACAGAAATGGTTTGGGCTGTACGTTTTAACGGTTCAGGAAAAGGAAACTGGGATCTTCACGAAGGAAACCGTTTTCAAGTAAACATTGCTCCGCGTGGAGGTTCAATTGGAAAATATGCAACAGGATGGGGAGGAGCAACAGTGAATCCAAAATTGGTTCAAGCATATGAATCTGGCGATAGTAGAAAAGCCGCATCATTTATTGATTATGTTGGAGAAGGTTTAAATTTTGATCCACAGGCTAGAGAACAACGTCAATACACAGGATATTCTTGGAAAAAATATTGCCCAATTACTAATGCAGCAGGAACAGCAGTTGTTGAAGCAAATGGAGGAAACTTCCAAATTGATAACTATCAGGATTATGCTATTATTCGTTTTGCAGATGTTTTATTAATGGCTGCCGAATTAAATTTGGAAGGAAATACAGCTTTAGCACAAGCAGATTTAGACCGAGTTCGTGACCGTGCTTTCAAGAGTACTGCGCATAGAATTCCTGTAACTAAAGCAGTTATTATGGAAGAGCGTCGTCTAGAATTGGCATTAGAAGGATTACGTTATTTTGATTTAATCAGACAAGGTATGCCAGCAATGAAAGCTGCTATCGATAACACGGCTGGAGATTCTCAGTTTGCAGTTACTTTTAGACCAGAAACTCTTGGTTGGTTTGCATTGCCACAGTCGCAGATAGTACTTTCAAATGGCACTATTCAACAAAATCCAGGTTGGAATTAACATTTAAACAAATTGATTATGAAACGTATATTATATATAATATTAGCGGCTGTAACTATCAGTTCGTTTTTATTTTCTTGTGAAGCAACTGAGGATCGTGAAAGCCTTCCAGCAGTAACGCTTACTCCAGAAACACTTGAGTTCTCGATAACTCAAAATGCAGCAAAAAAGAATGAAGTAGTTTTAAAGAATGATGATCCAACTGTAATTCCATTTTGGAGATACGTTGACGGAAACGGAAATGAACTTGGACATTCTAACAAAAGTGACGATAAAGTAAATTTCCCTTTTGCAGGAAAGTATACTATTTACTATACAGCATTTGTTAGAGGTGGATCTGTAGAAGCGGCGCCAGTAACTGTAGAAGTTCCAGAGAATGATGATGCTTTCTTTAGTGATCCAAGATGGGAAAAATTGACCAACGGACAAGCTGGAAAAACTTGGGTTTTGTATATGACTGCTCCCTTGGAATTCATCGGAAATAATCCAGGTTATATTAACAGAGAAGTAAGTCCTCCAGGTTGGTGGCCAAATCTATCTGATATTTCTTGGGCAGGTTTAGAAAATAAAGATTGGGGAGAAATTACATTTGATCTTAATGGAGGTTATAATGTTTCGGTAACACAAACTAACCCAGCTTTAGGAAATACACAAAAAACAACCAAAGTAGGAACATTCAATTTTAGTCTTACAGCTGGCGAAACAAATGATAGAATTTCGTTTAACGGAGGAACAGAAATGCTTCATCCAAATGAACCAAGTTACTTTAGTCCATCATTTAGTTTTACCAATGTAAAAATTGTTGAACTTACTGATAAAAGTTTATGTTTTATAGCTATTAGAGCAGATAATGATTATTTGATCTATCATTTAGTTCCAAAATCATAAGTTAGTTAGTTTTGAAGTCTCAGTTTTAAATACATTTATAATGTGCTTTAAGACTGAGACTTAAATTATTTTAGGCAGGAATAAATGAAATCGATTTTTATTTCTATCTTCAAATTCCAAAAAACAAACAAGTACCCATGCATATTATAAAAAACATAAAAAACATAAGTTTATGGGCAGTTGCAGCCGGAGTTCTTTTCTTGAATTCTTGTGCAAAAAAAGAAGATGCATTTGTAAACCGAAAAGTTTCTTTTAATTCAGATTGGAGTTTTCATCTTAATGACAGTATTGCTGATAAAGACACTATTGGAACTTCGACAAAATGGAGAACTTTAGACGTTCCGCACGATTGGAGCATCGAAGGAAAATTTGATGAAAAAAGTCCTGGCGGTTATGGTGGAGGATCTTTAAATGGAGGTTTAGGCTGGTACAAAAAAACATTCAAAGTAGCTGCAGAAGACAGCACAAAAATCACTTCAATTACTTTTGACGGTGTTTACAGAAACAGCGAAGTCTGGATAAATGGTCATTATTTAGGAAAACGTCCAAACGGATATATTGGTTTTCAGTATGACATGTCACCTTATTTAAATTACGGAGACAAAAACAATGAAATAATTGTTAAGGTTGACAATTCAAAACAACCCAATTCACGCTGGTATTCGGGTTCGGGAATTTTTAGAAATGTCTGGATCGAAACCACAGATAAACTTCATGTGGGACAATGGGGAACGTATATTACAACCCCAAAAGTTACAGCCGAAAAAGCTTCTGTAAGTATTGAAACAACGATAAAAAATCAATATGCAGGAAGTAAAAAAGTAACGCTAACAACCACGATTTTTAAAGAAGACAAAAAAGTAGCATCGGTTACTCAAGATATAACAATCAACGCCAACGAAAACCAAACGCTGAATCAATCGACAGAAATTGAAAACCCGATTTTATGGTCAGATGAAAAACCGGAATTGTACACAGCAGTTACCGAAATTTCGCTTGACGATAAAATCATTGATCAATACAAAACCACTTTCGGAATTAGAGATTTTAAATTCGATTTGAATAAAGGTTTTATTTTGAATGGAAAACAAGTCAAAATAAAAGGAGTTTGTATGCATCACGATTTAGGTCCGTTAGGTTCTGCAATCAACACGCGTGCAATCGAACGCCAGTTAGAAATCTTGAAAGAAATGGGGGTAAACGGAATCAGAACTTCTCACAATCCGCCTGCTCCAGAACTTTTACAGCTTTGCGACAAAATGGGTTTCATTGTCATGGATGAAGCTTTTGATATGTGGAAACAGACTAAAACCAAATACGATTACGGAAATGATTGGGACAAATGGCATAAACAAGATCTAATCGATCAATTGTTACGCGATCGAAATCATGCGAGTATTTTTATGTGGAGTATCGGAAATGAAATTCCAGAACAATGGAGTGAGACGGGTGTTGAAATTGCTAAAGAATTGGCTGCAATTACACGTCAATATGACAAAACACGTCCGTTGACTGCAGGAATGAATCCGCCAGTAAATATGAATATTGATGCCGTGACTTTACAATTTGAGAAAAAAGAGGTATCGATTAATCCGCTTGCAGGATCTGGAGTTTTAGATTTAATCGGATACAATTATGCGCATCAAACATTCGAACATCATCTGAAGAATTTCCCAAATACTCCATTCATCGCAACTGAAACCACTTCGGGTTTACAGACAAGAGGATATTACGATGCCGTTTCGGACACTATCAAAAAATGGCCAGTAAGATGGGATCTTAAATTTACAGAAGGAAATCCAGGAAATACCGTTTCGGCTTACGATCAGGTTCAGACACCTTGGGGATCTACACACGAAGCGACTTGGAAAATCATAAAAAAGCATGATTTCTTAGCAGGAATGTACGTTTGGACAGGTTTCGATTATATCGGAGAACCAACGCCGTACGAATGGCCATCGGTAAGTTCGTATTTCGGAATTGTTGATTTAGCCGGTTTCCCGAAAGACGTGTATTATATGTACCAAAGCGAATGGACAGACAAAACGGTTTTGCACATTTTCCCGCATTGGAACTGGAAACCAGGACAAACAGTTGATGTTTGGGCATACTACAATAAAGCCGATGAGGTTGAACTTTTTGTAAACGGAAAATCAGTTGGAAAAAGAAGCAAAAAAGGAGACGATTTACACGTAATGTGGAGAATTCCTTTTGAAGCGGGAACTTTAAAAGCCATATCTCGTAAAGACGGAAAAGTGGTTTTAGAAAAAGAAATTAAAACTGCTGGAAATCCTTCGCAATTAAAATTGACTGCAGACAGAAGCACCATCAAAGCAGATAAAAACGATTTGTCATTTATCACAGTTGATATTTTAGATGATAAAGGAACGATTGCACCAAATGCGAATAACGAAATTAATTTCTCTTTAAAAGGAAATGGAAAAATCGTTGGGGTTTGTAGCGGAGATCCAGTTAGCCACGAATCGTATAAAGGAAATAAACACACCGCTTTGGCAGGAAAATGTTTGATTATTGTACAGTCTGGAGATCAATCTGGAAGATTGGAATTAACCGCAAGTGCAAACGGATTGAAACAATCCACAATTGTAATTACAACCGAATAATAAGTTGCGCTATCCTAACAGGTTTCCAAAACCTGTTAGGTATCAATATATTTAATTAAGATATTAAAAAAAAATAAATACCTAACAGGTTTTGGAAACCTGTTAGGATAAACTAACATCTAGATTATTAACCAATGAAAAACTCAAAACTAACCGCATTATTTTCTGCTCTTATGTTTGGATTTTTAGCAGTTCCAAATGCTAATGCTCAAATCCAAAATGCAGATGTATTAAATGCTCCAATAGATATCAGTAAAGATTTTCAGAACTATCTGAATACTTTTTATTTTGCAGACGAATTGGCTTCTTTTGATCCTGCAACGGGAAAAGGAACTATAAAGTATCTGCGATACAATTATAAAACGCGTCAGGCTTTCAACAACATGATGATGAAACCAGATGTGGAAAAAGCAAACGAATTTCCAACAACAGAATATGCAGAATCTCCTGTTTTGCCGTTCGAAATTCAGTTTGTTTCAGATCGAACAGTTCGTATCAAAACAACTTCTGGCCCGCAATTTCATCCACAAAAAGAGTCTTTAATGTTGGTTGACGGCGTTGCGCCAAATCATCCTGAATTATGGAAATATGCTAAAATCGAAGGCGGTCACAGTTACACAAGCAAACACGGAAAAGTTGAAATTTTGACTAAACCTTGGCACGTAAAAATCTATGATGAAAAGGGAAAACTGCTGACAAGCACACTTCATGATACTGATTTTAAAAATACATACACACCAACACTTCCGTTTTCTTATGTTCGCAGAAATAGCGATTATTCAAGAAGTATGGGGGCGGCTTTTAGTTTAGAACCAGACGAAAAAATATTTGGTTGTGGAGAATCTTTCACACAATTCAACAAACGCGGGCAAAAAGTAGTTCTATGGACGGATGATGCCAACGGAATCCAAAATGAAACGATGTACAAACCGATTCCGTTTTACATGAGCAGCCGCGGTTACGGAGTTTTCATGCACCATTCTACACCAATTACAGTGGATTTCGGGAAATACTTTTCAAGTGCTAACGAAATGTACATTGGAGATGATGAAGCCGATTTATTTTTCTTTATCGGAGAACCAAAAGACATTTTAGATCAATACACGAATTTGACTGGAAAAGCAGCGATGCCACCACTTTGGTCATTCGGTTTCTGGATGAGTAGAATCACTTATTTCTCTGAAAAAGAAGGAAGAGAAGTAGCAAGAGATTTACGTAAATACAAAATCCCAACCGATGTTATTCACTTTGATACAGGCTGGTTTGATGTAGATTGGAGAAACAATTACGAGTTTGCAAAATCTCGTTTCCCAGATGCTACAAAAATGATGTCTGATTTAAAGAAAGATGGTTTCCAAGTTTGTCTTTGGCAATTGCCTTATTTCACGCCAAAGAATACTTTGTTCCCTGAAATTATGGATAAAAACTTAGCCGTAAGAGACAGAAAAGGAAATCTTCCTTATGAAGATGCGGTTCTAGATTTCTCAAATCCAGAAACAGTAACATGGTATCAAGGAAAATTGAAAAAGTTATTTGATGAAGGTGTAGCAGTTTTCAAAGTAGATTTTGGAGAAGCAGCTCCGCCAGACGGAATTTACCATTCTGGAAGAACTGGTTTCTATGAGCATAATTTATATCCATTGAGATACAACAAAGCAGTTGCAGAAATCACTCAAAAAGAAAAAGGATATACTTTAATCTGGGCAAGAAGTACTTGGGCTGGATCACAACGTTACCCTTTACATTGGGGAGGAGATTCAGAAACTAGCAACGGAGCAATGTCGGCAGAATTACGTGGCGGACTTTCATTAGGTTTAAGTGGATTCAGTTTTTGGAGTCATGATGTTGGAGGATTTGCAACAAAATCTCCTGAGAATATTTACAGAAGATGGACACCATTCGGAATGTTGACTTCACACGTAAGAAGCCACGGAGAACCGCCTCGCGAACCTTGGTTGTATAGTAAAGATTTCTTAGAAGGATTTAGAAAAGCAGATAATATGCGTTACGAATTAATGCCATATATCTACGCTCAGGCAAAAGAAAGTTCTCAAAAAGGTTTGCCAATGATGCGTGCTTTATTTGTAGAATATCCAAACGATCCGGGAGCTTGGTTGGTAGATAATCAATATTTATTTGGTTCAAGTATGTTGGTTGCACCACTTTTTGAAGAGGTTGAAGAAAGAGACGTTTATCTTCCAGAAGGAACTTGGATCGATTATCAAACTAAAAAAGTATACCAATCGGGCTGGCATAAAATCAAAGCGGGCGAAGTGCCAATTATCGTTTTAATTAAAGACGGAACTGCAATTCCACACATCGGTTTAGCGCAGTCTACAAAAGATATGGATTGGAGCAAATTGACATTAAAAGTGTACGCAAGCGATAAAACCACTTCGGCAACAGCCAAAGTATTTTTACCAGAAGGTGACGCAGTGCAAGAAATAAAAGTGAACAAAACTGGAAACAATTTTGAAGTAGCTACAAATCCGTTAAACGGAAAAACCACTTTTAAAACAGAGTGGATTAAATAAAAAAGTTAAACACAAATTACACGAATTACCACGAATTGAATTTGTGATAATTTGCGGAATTTGCGGTAAAAGAATATAGCCACAGATTGCACAGATTAAAAATTGAGAATTAAAAATTAAAAATCTGCTTGATCTGCAAAATCTGCGAGAAAAATATTTAAACACATAGAAACATAGGTTTTTATTTATGAATAAAAGAAGTTAGAAAGAAACTAGTTTCTCACACATAGAAACTATGTTTGTTTAAACAAGTGAAACGCTTTTTTTAAGTTACCAATGAACTATGATTATATGTGTTTAAAAAAGTTTAAGCCACAGATTAAAGGATTAAAAAGATTAAAATAAATCTGCAAAAATCTGCAGAATCTGCGTGAAAAAATCATGAAGAAAAATCCTTCCTAATCCTTTAAATCAGTGGCAAAAAAAATATAATACCAAAAAACATGAAAAACTACCTAATTCTCCCAGCTGTACTGTTTTCAGTTGCAGTTGGCTACAGTCAGAAAAACAAGAACGCTTACGAATTGGCATCGCCAAACGGAAAAAACAAAATTAAATTTGAGCTTGTAAAAAATGCGCCAAAATATGCTGTTTCTCACGGAAAGACAGAAGTAATTTCTCCGTCAGAGATGGGATTTGTATTAAAAGGAAACGAAGACTTAAGTTCAAACTTTGAAATAAAAGGAGCAAAAACTTCTACGTTTGACGAAACTTGGGAACAAGTTTGGGGAGAAAAGAAAAACATCAGAAATCACTACAATCAATTGGTTGTTGATTTACAGCAAAAAACTGGAAACAAAAGAAAATTACAAATTCAGTTTCGTGCTTTCGATGACGGAGTGGCTTTTAGATATGTTTATCCGAAACAAAATGTAAAAGACAGTATTTTCATCATGGATGAAAAAACTACTTTTAACCTTAAAGAAGACGGAAAAGCATGGTGGATTCCGGCAAACAGAGAAAACCGTGACGAGTATCTTTTCAAAGATGCGCCGGTTAGTACTTTGGATACGGTTTTGACTCCATTAACAATCGAAAGCAAAAGCGGATTAGCGTTAAGTTTTCACGAAGCAAACCTGATCGATTTTGCAAGTATGACTTTGGTAAACACTAAAGGAACAGAGCTAAAATCTGATTTAGTGCCGTGGGCTGATGGAGTAAAAGTTCGTGTAAAAGATACCTTTACTTCTTCTTGGAGAACGCTTCAAATTGGAGAAAATCCAGGAGAATTGATTACTTCTTATTTGGTTTTAAACCTAAACGAACCAAACAAATTAAAGAATACAAACAGCTATTTCAAACCATACAAATATTTAGGAATCTGGTGGGGAATGCATATTGGAAAATACACTTTCTGGGAAAGCGACAAACAAGGTGCGACAACTAAAAATGCTGAAACGTATATCGACTTTACAGCAAAAGAAGGTTTCCACCATTTATTGATCGAAGGCTGGAACAAAGGCTGGACGCCGGGTTGGTATGAAAACCGTATGCACATGTTTAGCTTCACGAAAAGTGCAGACAATTTCGACTTAGAAAAAGTGGTTGAATACGGAAAGAAAAAGAACATTGAATTAATCGGATATCACGAAACAGGTTCAAACTTAATTAACTACTTAAAAGAAGTTGATGAAGGTTTTGCTTTATACAAAAGACTTGGAATTCATACCGTGAAAATCGGTCACGTAGGTTCTAAATTAAATATGAAACAAATGCACTTTGGGCAGTTTGGAGTAAATTATTTCAGATACATTTTAGAAAAAGCGGCGCAATACGATTTAGCGGTTTTATACCACGAATCAATAAAAGATACAGGAGAAAGAAGAACTTTCCCAAACATGGTTTCGAGAGAAGCAGCGCGTGGACAAGAATATAACGCTTGGAGTGAAGGAAATCCGCCAAACCATTTAAGTATTATTCCGTTTACAAGATTACTTTCTGGACCAATGGATTTCACGCCTGGAATTTTTGATGTTGAAGTAAAACAAGGTTATCCAGGAAAAAGAATTCAGGGAACAGTTGGACAGCAATTGGCATTGTACGTTACGATTTATTCTCCAATTCAAATGTTAGCAGATCTTCCAGAAAATTACGAAGGAAAACCAGCTTTACAATTCTTAAAAGATGTTCCAACAGATTGGGAAGACACTAAAATCTTAGAAGGGAAAATTGGAGAATACATCACCACAGCAAGAAAAGACAGAAATAGCGCTGATTGGTATTTAGGAACTTTAACAAATGAAAAACCAAGAAATGTAGAAGTTTCATTGTCATTCTTAGATCCAAATGCAACTTACGAAGCACAGATTTATGTAGATGCTGAAGGAACAGATCAAACGCATAATCCAGAAGCAGTAGCAATTTCTAAGAAAACAGTAAAAGCTTCAGATAAATTACAATTGAAATTAGGAGGAGCTGGCGGTGGAGCCGTGAGATTTAAAAAATTGTAATTGTTAGAAGTTAAGAGTTAGAAGTTAAGAGTTAGAAGTTAAGAGTTAGAAGTTAAATGTTAGATGTTAAACCCAACAGGTTTTAAAAACCTATCGGGTTTACTCAACACAACGATTATACACAATGTAATCTGTAGAGACGCACTGCAGTGCGTCTAACATATAGTTAGAAAATAAATATTTAGCCACAGATTAAATGATTAAAATGATTTTTATGTTCTCGCAGATTTAGCAGATAATGCAGATTTTTTATTCCAATCTGTATAAATAAAATATAGACAGAGCTTAAAAAGATTTAAATCTCCCTAATCTGCTAAATCTGCGAGAGAAAAGAAAAAAATCCTTAGAATCCTTTTAATCTGTGGCAAAAAATAAACAAAACCATTTTCAGATGAAAAAACTTTTAATACTAGCAGGAGTTTTATTTAGTTCAATTTATTCGTTTGGGCAAAATGAAAATCGAATCATAAAAGTTGATTATAAAAAAGAAGCAGGAAAATTAAACACCATGTTTAAAGAATGCATTGGAGCTGGAAGAGCAAATGAAGGTTTGAGAGCCGACTGGCAGCAGCAATTGGCATTGGTGAAAAAAGAATGCGATTTTAAATACATCCGTTTTCATGGTTTATTGTCAGATGATATGGCGGTTTATCGTGAAGACAACAAAGGAAATCCAGAATACAACTATCAATACGTAGACGTTTTGTTCGATTATATTGTAAGTCTGAAAATGAAACCGTTTGTAGAGTTAGGTTTTATGCCGAATGCATTGGCAAGCGGAAAAGAAACTATTTTTTGGTGGAAGGGAAATGTAACCCCTCCAAAAGATTATAAAAAATGGGAAGATTTAGTTCGAAATTTAACCCAGCATTTTAAGGAACGTTACGGAGATGAAGAAGTAAAAACTTGGTACTTTGAAGTTTGGAACGAACCGAATTTATCCCCAGGTTTTTGGACAGGAACGCAGCAAGAATATTTTAAACTATACGATTATGCAGCCCGTGGCGTAAAAGCCGTAAATCCTGCATATAAAGTTGGTGGCCCAGCAACGGCAGGCGCAGGATGGGTTCCAGAAACAATTGATTTTTGTGCCAAAAATAATGTGCCCCTAGATTTTATTTCAACACATACCTATGGTGTAAACCAAGGATATTTGGACGAATTCGGAACTTCTGGAACAGTTTTGAGTCCAGATGTAAACAGTGTAAACGGAGATGTTATTAATTCGCGTAAGCAGATTACCAATTCAGCTAAACCTAATTTAGAACTGCATTATACAGAGTGGAGTTCTTCTTATACGCCAGCAGATCCAATTCACGATAGTTATCATTCGGCATCTTATATTTTACAAAAATTAAAGCAAGTTGGTAATGCGGCAAACTCTATGTCATATTGGGTTTTTACCGATATTTTTGAAGAACCAGGACCAAGATTTACACCTTTCCACGGCGGTTTCGGATTGTTGAATACGCAGGGAATTAAAAAACCAGCTTATTTCTCTTATTATTTAATGAATAAATTAGGAGAAACAGAACTTCAAAACAGCGATAAAGCTTCTTGGACTTCCAAAAATGCAAAAGGGGATGTACAAGTTTTATTATGGGATTTTACAAATACACATCCTGGAGAGAAAGTTTGGAACCAAACCTATTACATTCAGGATCTTCCATCAAAAGAAAAAGGAAAAGTCAAAGTGGAGATTGATGGCATTCAGAAAGGAAAATATCTTTTAGAAATATATAAAGTCGGCTATAAAGTAAATGACGCTTACGCGGATTATTTGGCGATGAATAAGCCGAGTCAATTAACTCGTCAGCAGGTAAATTCCATAAAAGAGAAAAATAACGGAGCGCCAATTTCAACAGAAAAAATTACAATTGACTCAAAAGGAACTTTCAGCAGAGAATTCAAAATCAACGAAAATGATGTTGTTATGCTGAATTTAATCAAACAATAATAAAGAGAAAACCACAAACATAAAAATAGTATTAACGGTATTTAAAGATGATGTGTGAGGAATCAAAAATCTTTAAATCAAAAAACACCTAACTATCTATGAAAAACAAAATGATATTCCTTTCATCAGCTCTAGTTTTTGCATTCTTTACTTCATGTAAAAATGATGCGCAAACTTTAGCTTCAAATTCGGCACAAACCGAAGAATACGTTGGAAAAGAAATAAGCACAGATCACGATGCTGAAATCGACAAATTGATTTCGCAAATGACATTAGAAGAAAAAATCGGAATGCTTCACGGGAACAGTATGTTTGCCAATGCAGGTGTAAAACGTTTAGGAATTCCAGAATTAAAAATGGCCGATGGTCCATTGGGAGTTCGTGAAGAAATCTCACGCGACAATTGGGCTCCAGCAGGATGGACAAACGATTTTGCAACGTATTATCCAGCAGGAGGTGCTTTGGCCGCAACTTGGAACGCAGAAATGGCGCATACTTTCGGAACCAGTTTAGGAGAAGAATTACGTGCAAGAGATAAAGACATGTTACTTTCGCCAGCCATCAATATGGTAAGAACGCCACTTGGAGGAAGAACGTACGAATATATGTCTGAAGACCCATTTTTGAATAAAAAAATCGCGGTGCCTTTGATTGTTGGTTTACAAGAAAAAGATGTAATGGCGTGTGTAAAACATTACGCAGCAAACAATCAGGAAACAAATCGTGATTTTGTAGATGTACAAATTGACGAGCGTACACTTCGCGAAATTTATCTTCCAGCTTTTGAAGCTTCAGTAAAAGAGGCAAAAGCATACAGTATAATGGGAGCTTACAATAAATTCAGAGGCGAATATTTATGTGAGAACGATTATATGCTGAATAAAATCCTTCGTGACGAATGGGGATTTAAAGGTATTGTAGTTTCTGACTGGGCAGCGCTGCATTCTACAGCTAAAGCATTGAAAAATGGTTTAGATATTGAAATGGGAACACCAAAACCTTTCAATGAATTTTTCTTAGCCGATAAATTAATTGCTGCCGTTAAATCGGGAGAAGTTTCAGAAAAAGAAATCGATCTTCATGTAAAACGTATTTTAAGAACATTGTTTCAGGTAAAAGCAATGGGCGGCGGAACACGTGCAAAAGGAAGCATCGCAACCGAAGCACATTACCAAGACGCTTACAAAATTGCGGCAGAAGCAATTGTATTGTTGAAGAATGAAAACAATGCATTGCCTTTAAAACTAGACGGAGTAAAATCTATCGCTGTAATTGGAAACAATGCAACAAAGAAAAATGCTCTTGGCGGATTTGGAGCGGGAGTAAAAACAAAAAGAGAAGTTACGCCTCTGGAAGGTCTTAAAAACAGATTGCCTTCATCAATCAAAATCAATTACGCAGAAGGATATTTAGAGCGTTACGATGAGAAAAACAAAGGAAATTTAGGAAATATCACGGCTAATGGTCCAGTTACAATTGATGCATTAGATCCTGCAAAAGTTCAAGAAGCAGTAGAAGCAGCTAAAAATTCTGATGTTGCAATTATTTTTGCGGGATCCAACCGTGATTACGAAACAGAAGCTTCAGACCGTAGAGATTTGCACTTGCCTTTTGGACAAGAAGAATTAATTAGAAAAGTAACAGCTGCAAATCCAAAAACTATCGTGGTAATGATTGCCGGTGCTCCTTTTGATATTAATGAAGTTAGCCAGAAATCTTCTGCTTTAGTTTGGAGCTGGTTCAACGGTTCTGAAGGTGGAAATGCTTTAGCTGATGTAATTTTAGGAAAAGTAAATCCATCAGGAAAATTACCTTGGACAATGCCTAAACAATTGAAAGATTCTCCTGCGCATGCCACAAACAGTTTCCCTGGAGACAAAGCTGTAAATTATGCTGAAGGAATCTTAATTGGTTACCGTTGGTTTGATACTAAAAATGTTGCGCCGTTATATCCTTTCGGTTACGGATTATCATACACAACTTTCGCGCTTGATAATGCAAAAGCAAATAAAGATTCGTACGCTCAAAACGACGTAATTGAAGTTACAGTTGACGTTAAAAACACTGGAAAAGTAGACGGAAAAGAAGTAGTTCAATTGTATACTTCAAAATCTGATTCTAAAATTACTCGTGCAGCGCAAGAATTAAAAGGTTTCAAAAAAGCCGAAGTAAAAGCGGGAAGTTCAGAAAAAGTAACGATCAAAGTACCAGTAAAAGAATTGGCTTACTACGATGTTGCTGCTAAAAAATGGACAGTTGAACCAGGAAAATATACTATTAAGTTAGGAACTTCTTCAAGAGACATTAAAAAAGAAATTCAAGTAACAGTTAAATAAATTGTTATTGCTATAAAATAACCAAACCACCAACGCCAGCCCATTAAAAGCTGGCGTTGATTTTAAAAACTTACACTTAACTTAAACTAAACCAAATGAAAAAATCAATCAAAGATTACCTCTTGTCTTTTATTCTATGTTTTGCTTTCTTAGGAGTTTTAGCTTGCAGTTCAGATAAAGAAGAAGCTCCAGTAAGTATAAAAACGCTTACTGCGAGTACGAGTAAAATCGATTTTGAAAGCAAAGAGAATTCAATTGAAGTAACGATTAATTCCAATGGGGTTACTTGGACATTGAGTAATCCTGTAAGCTGGATAAAAGTAAGTCAGACTACAGGAACTTCAGGAAGTACAGTGGTAAAAATTACCGCTTTAGAAAACACGACTACAGCTTTGCGAAATGCTGTGATTACTTTGACAAGCACCGAAGTGCCGTCTGCAACAATTTCAGTTTCTCAGGCCGGAGGAAGTTTATATCCAAGTTACAATACCAATCCAATTGCGGCAGATGCCTCAGGAATGGGAAGTTCTGCTGTTGAATTGGCAGCAAAAATCAAATTAGGATGGAATATTGGAAATACATTGGAAGCAACTGGAGGAGAAACTGCTTGGGGAAATCCAAAAGTAACTAAAGCTTTAATTGATGCTGTAAAAGCAAACGGATTTAATGCGATCAGAATTCCGTGTTCTTGGAATCAGAATTTGGAAAATGCTGCAACAGCAAAAATCAAAGTGGATTGGTTAAATCGTGTTAAAGAAGTAGTGCAATATTGCGTAGATAATGATATGTACGTTGTTGTAAACATTCACTGGGACGGCGGCTGGCTGGAAAATAATATTACCGAAGCTAAAAAAGTAGAAAATAATGCCAAACAAAAAGCGTTTTGGGAGCAAATCGCAACGCATTTACGAGGTTTTGACGAACATTTACTTTTTGCAAGCGCCAATGAACCAGCTGTTGAAGATGCAACACAAATGGCCGTTTTAACTTCGTATCACCAGACTTTTATTGATGCGGTTCGTTCTACAGGAGGTAAAAATACAACGCGTGTTTTAGTCGTTCAGGGACCAACGACAGATATCGAAAAAACGAACAAATTAATGACTACATTGCCAGTAGATAAAGTTACAGGCAGAATGATGGTCGAAGTGCATTATTATTCACCGTGGAATTTTGCTGGTTTAACCAAAGACGAAACTTGGGGTAAAATGTTCTACTATTGGGGAACAGGTTTCCATTCTGCGACCGATACAGAACGAAATGCAACTTGGGGAGAAGAAGCCGATTTAGAAAAGAATTTCAAATTGATGAAAACCCAATTTGTAGACAAAGGAATTCCGGTTTTATTGGGAGAATTTGGAGCAATTAGAAGAACAACTTTAACAGGAGACGCGCTGACTTTGCATTTAAACTCAAGAGCCTATTATTTAAAAACGGTAGTCAAAACAGCAAAAGCAAACGGATTATTACCTTTTTATTGGGACGAAGGAAGTCTAGGAAACAACGGTTTCGGAATCATGAATAGAACCAATAATACCGTCTTCGATACACAAGCTTTAAACGCTTTAATAGACGGATTAAAGTAAAAAAACAGGTTAAAACCATATAAGTGATATAAGTAAATTTAAGCGCAATGCTAAATAAAAATTCAAATTATCTTATATCACTTATGTGGTTCAAAAAAATATTTAAATTGAAAAAATGAAAAAGAGTGTAATATTTATTTTTCTGTTAATTAGTGTTTTAGCTAATGCTAATGTGAGAATGCCTTTAATATTCTCTGACGGAATGGTGCTTCAAAGAGACAAACAAATTCCGATTTGGGGTTTTGCAGATGCGAATGAAAGTGTAGAAGTCCATTTCAATAAACAAATTAAGAAAACGCAAGCCGATAAAAACGGAAAATGGACGGTAAATTTAAATGCTGAAAAAGCCGGAGGACCTTTCGAATTGACAATTATCGGAAAAAATAAAATCACCATCAAAAATGTTTTGGTTGGAGAAGTTTGGATTTGCAGCGGACAATCGAATATGGAATTTCAGGTTTTTAAAACCATGAATTCTGAAAAAGAAATTAGCAGTGCAGATTATCCAATGATTCGTCATTTTGGTGTGGCGCAAGATTTAAGCGGTACTCCAAAAGATGATTTAAAACAAGGGAAATGGGAAGTCGCTAACAAAGAAAGCGTTGGTAATTTTACAGCAGTCGGATATTATTTCGCTAGAAAATTATATGCTGAATTAAAAATTCCAATCGGAATCATCAATACTTCTTGGGGCGGAACCAATGTAGAGGCTTGGACAAGCCGTGAAGCTTTCGAAAACAGTCCAGATTTTAAAGCCATGATTGCCGATGTTCCAACCGTAGATATCAATGCTATTTTTGAAACCTATAAAAAATCGGTTTTAGACAACTTGAAAAAAGTGCAGGGTTTTGATGTTTCGATGGAAAACGAAGAGCAATTTAAAAACCCAAACTTACAAGATAAAAATTGGCCAGAAATAAAAGTGCCATCACTTTGGGAAAATCAGCAGATTGGCAATATCGACGGAATTGTATGGATGAGAAAAACCATTGTTTTAACTGCAGAACAGGCCAAAAAAGAAGCTGTTTTACATTTAGCAAAAGTTGATGACGAAGACAAAACTTATGTGAATGGTGTTGAAGTTGGAACTAACAATCTTTGGGATGCTAAAAGAGTTTACAAAATTCCGTCAAACGTTTTAAAAGAAGGAACAAACGTAATAGCCGTAAGAATTACAGATTACAGCGGCGGTGGTGGAATTTATGGCGATCCGCAAGATTTAAAAATCGATTTTAAAGATTCAAATTTACCTTTAGAAGGACTTTGGAAATTCAACGTCATAAAAGTGAGGATTGAAGTTTCGCCAAACAGTTATCCATCATTATTGTACAATGCAATGGTAAATCCATTAGTGCCTTATGCGATGCAAGGCGTTTTATGGTATCAAGGTGAAGCCAATGTTTGGAGAGCAGCAGAATACAAAAAGTCATTTCCGTTAATGATTAACGATTGGAGAACAAAATTCAAACAAGGAAATTTCCCTTTTTATTTCGTTCAATTGTCCACTTTTGATGAATTCGGAGGCAACAGCCAAAAGGGAAGCCGTTGGGCAGAACTTCGCGAAGCACAATCTGAAACTTTAAAATTACCAAACACTGGAATGGCGGTTACAACCGATATTGGAAATGCAAAAGACATTCACCCAACCAACAAACAAGATATTGGTTTGCGTTTAGTAGCTATTGCGATGAACAATATTTACGGTAAAAAACAAGTTCATAGCGGACCAACTTATAAATCTCAAACAATAAAAGGAAACGAAATTATTCTTACTTTCGATAATATTGGCAGCGGATTATCAACGCCAAATAACGATGAATTAAAAGGTTTCGAAATTGCTGGTGTAGACAAAGTTTTTCATTCCGCGAAAGCGATAATCAAAGACAACAAAATAATCGTTTCAAGCGATAAAGTTCAAAATCCTGTAGCAGTTCATTACGGTTGGGCAGATGACGATACGGCAATTAATCTTTTCAATAAAGAAAAATTTCCTGCATCGCCTTTCAGAACGGATAATTGGGAAATGCTAACGGCGAATGAGAAATATAAAGTGAGTAAATAGTTATTAGGCGTTAGTGATTAGCCCCTAGTAAAGAGCTAGATAACACACAACTATATATGTTCCGCTAGGAACATTTCGTCGGTAGAAATTTCATCGGTAGCAACGGATGAAATCCGTTGAATAAAATGTATATAACAAAAAAATGTTCCGTAGGAACATCTGATTTGTTACCGGTTTTTATCCTAACAGGTTTTAAAAACCTGTTAGGTATCACTAGATTTTTTTATTAGTTTAGATAAAAAATAAATACCTAACAGGTTTTTAAAACCTGTTAGGATAATATAACCAAATATGATTAAAAAAACATTTCTCATTTTACTTTTCACGTCTTATTGTGCAAACATTTCGGCGCAATCCAAGAATGTTTTATGGTACAAACAACCCGCAGAATTCTTTGAAGAAAGCTTGGTTTTAGGAAACGGAAAAATGGGAGCAACGGTTTTTGGAGGCGCCAATTCAGACAAAATTTATTTGAATGACATTACGCTTTGGTCGGGCGAACCCGTAAATGCCAATATGAGTCCAGAAGCCTACAAAAACATTCCCGCAATTCGCGAAGCGTTAAAAAACGAAAACTATAAGTTAGCCGAAGAGCTAAATAAAAAAGTTCAGGGAAAAAACTCCGAATCGTATGCGCCTTTAGGAACTTTAGAAATCAATAATTCTGAAAAAGGGAAAGCAGTTAATTATCATCGTGAATTGGATCTTTCGAACGCTATTTCTAAAGTAAGTTACGAAATGGCGGGTATCAAATATACACGAGAATATTTCGTTTCGGCTCCAGATAAAGTTATGATTATCAAACTGACAGCCGATCAAAAAGGAGCCTTAAACTTTGATATAAATCTAAAAAGCCTTTTAAAATCAACTGTCGAAGTGCGAAACAATATTTTGGTATTAAAAGGTTCTGCGCCAATTCATGAAAACGCAGGGTACAATGTTTCTCCAAAATATTTGAGCTTAAAAGAAAGAGGAACACGATTTACAGGTTTAGTCCAAATCAAAAAAACAGACGGAAAAATTACAAGTTCTCGAGAAGCTTTAACGCTAACAGATGCAACTGAAGCGGTTATTTACGTTTCTGTGGCAACAAGCTTTAATGGTTTTGACAAAAATCCAGCATCAGAAGGATTGGACGAGGTGTCGATCGCCTTGCAAAATCTGAATAGTGCATACGCAAAACCATTCGATAAACTAAAAGAATCTCACATTGCCGATTATCAGAAATTCTTCAGTCGTGTCAATTTAGATTTAGGAAAAACAACCGCTCCAGATTTACCGACAGACGAACGTTTATTGCGTTATGCTGACGGAAAAGAAGATAAAAATCTAGAAATTCTATATTTCAATTTTGGACGTTATTTATTAATCAGTTCGTCAAGAACTTTGGGCGTTCCGGCCAATTTACAAGGACTTTGGAATCCGCATTTGAGTCCGCCTTGGAGCAGTAATTATACGATGAATATCAATTTGGAAGAAAATTACTGGCTGGCAGAAAACACCAATCTATCCGAAATGCATTCGTCACTTTTGAGTTTCATTAAAAATCTTTCTGTAACGGGAAAAGTTACAGCGAAGACTTTTTATGGAGTTGATAAAGGCTGGGCGGCGGCTCATAATTCAGATATCTGGGCCATGACAAATCCAGTTGGACAATTCGGAAAAGAAGATCCGATGTGGGCGTGCTGGCCAATGGCGCAAGCTTGGTTAAGCACACATATTTGGGAACATTATACTTTTACGCAAGATGTAGTTTATTTGAAAAAAGAAGGATATCCGTTAATGAAAGGCGCAGCCGAATTTTGTTTAGGTTGGATGGTTACCGATAAGAACGGAAATTTAATTACATCGCCTTCGACTTCGCCAGAAAATCAATATAAACTGGCAGATGGTTTTGTAGGTGCGACATTGTACGGAGGAACTGCCGATTTAGCCATGATTCGCGAATGTTTTGAAAAAACTATAAAAGCTTCAAAAGTATTGAATACGGATGCTGATTTTAGAAAAAAACTGGAAACAGCGCTTTCAAAATTATATCCGTATCAAATTGGTAAAAAAGGAAATCTGCAAGAATGGTATTTTGATTGGGAAGATAATGATCCGAAACACCGTCATCAATCGCACTTATTCGGACTTTTCCCTGGCGATCATATTACGCCTTTAAAAACTCCAGATTTAGCGGAAGCTTCAAAAAAGACATTAGAAATAAAAGGCGACGAAACCACAGGCTGGTCAAAAGGCTGGCGAATTAATCTTTGGGCAAGACTTTGGGACGGGAATCGTGCTTATAAAATGTATCGTGAATTGCTTCGCTACGTAGATCCCGACGGAAAGAAAACAGAAAAGCCAAGAAGAGGAGGAGGAACGTATCCAAATTTATTCGATGCGCATCCGCCATTTCAAATTGATGGTAATTTTGGTGGCGCAGCTGCCGTTGCCGAAATGTTGGTTCAATCAAATGAAAACGAAATCAGATTATTGCCTGCTTTACCAGACGCTTGGTCAGAAGGTTCTGTAAAAGGGATTTGCGCAAGAGGCGGATTTGAAATTGAAATGACTTGGAGTGATAAAAAACCTGAAAAAGTAATTGTTTCTTCTAAAAATGGAGGAAAAACAACTTTGATTTTTGGCGATAAAAAACAAGAGATTGTTTTGCAAAAAGGAGAAAGTATAGAAATCAAGTTTTAGAAAAGCTTCGGAGAAGCGAAATATTTATAGAAATTTAATAATCAAACCAAAAAGAGCTCCAGCGGAGCGACATATTTAGATTTTAAATAATTTATATGTCGCTCCGCTGGAGCTCTTTTATATCTTGAACGCTTGTTTTTTTTCTATAAATATTTCGCTTCTCCGAAGCTTTTTTATATTTGAATTTATTTTTTTTCAGATTCAGAAGTTTCTTTTTCTTTATCTTTTTGAGTATGTTCTTTTTTAAAAGTCTCGTACCACTTTTCAATAGACGGATAAACAAAAGCAGCAACTTTTTTCACCGGATTATAAAAAATGTAACTATCTAAAGTTTCCTCTTTAGCGAAAGTATTATTGAAATTTATCTTTTCGAACAAAGCAATAAAAATACTCAGAATAAGAATGGTTTTTAAAACTCTGAAAAATCCGCCTCCGAGTTTGTTCATCCAGCCTAACATGGCAAAATCGGCAATTCCAGTTAAAATTTTGGCTAAAAAATAAACGCCAATCACAACTAGAATAAACGTTAGGATAAAAGCGGTAATTTGAATATTGGTCGGATTCCAAGAAACGTGTTTTGAAATCATTACCGTCATTAACGAAGAAAATTTAATCGCAAGATAAATTCCTAATAGTAAAGAAATGAAAGAGGCAACTTCTACAAAAAGTCCATTTTTAATGCCTTTATACAAACTGTATCCTAAAAGCGCGGCTACAATAATATCAAAAAAACTCATGTTTTACGGGTGTTTAATAAAGGCGCAAAGATATGTTTTTTTTAAGGTTCAAAGGTGCAGAGAAGCAAAGGTTCAAAGGTTGTGTGAGAGATGTAATTTTAGTGTTTAATTTTTTTTAGGCACATTGCGTTCGAACTCTGTATCTTTGCAAATCAAATTTAGAGTACAGATTGTAATTCTGCCCCCTTCAGAATTGAATTTTTGAGCGATCTAATATCTAAAATCAACAATCTAAAATCATATAATGTCTAGAGATACACAATTAAAAGAGCGCTGGGAAAAGCTCGTTGATATACTTTCCAATCAATTTTCGCAAGGCGAAGATTTAGATTTGGATGCCATAATTTACCTAATCGGAGTTCAAGAATACGGAAAAGTGCACCGCGAATACAAAAAAGACGAAAAACTGAATTTAATGCACATTGCAATCTGTCGATTGTTAGAACCATACGGATTTTATGAATTCGAATATTTTGACGAAGAAGGTTGGCCTCATTATAAAGTAAAAGAAAATTTGCCGCCGTTAAAGGCCGGTGAACAATCGGTTTTAATGAAAGAAGCGATTGTAAGTTATTTTTTAGAAAGAAAACTTATTGAATAGATTTTTTTTAGTGTTCAGTATTCAGTTAGGAAGTGTTCAGCGCTGTAAACGGAATACTGACCACTAAAAACCTGACCACTGAACACTAAAAAAATGTGCAGATACGCAATGACATCTTATAAGCCTCATTATGCTTGTTTTAATTGTCGAAAGACCTTTAAAAGAAGATTGATGGTTGATGTAAAAAAAGGAGAAACATCGGTTTTTGAAGCCAAATGCCCGCAATGCGGTGAATTTATGGCCAATATGGGGCTAGATTTTGAATCGCCTAAAAAAGACGATGTCAAAAAGTGGGAACATATTAAAAGTTTATTTTCTGCGGGTATTACGTTTCACTCCTGCGGTTGTAGCGGGCCGGGCTATATTCCGAATTCAAAAGAAAAATTAGTGGAGTATTTTGAAGGGATAAAAAAAAGATATCTTGAAAATATGGGCTTTTGGCGCACTAGAATCGAACCAACTAATAAACAAGAAAAAGAACGAGATTTAAATAAAAACTGGCATAAATTAAGCAGTATTTCTCCTAATTACAAAAAGGAAATAGTAACCAATCAAGAAGGTTTAGATTATTGGCATGTAAAGATTAAACAAGTTGAAGAAAAGTTAAATCTGATAAAATAATTTACAGAAAACCTAAAACTGCGACGGTGACCGCACACTTTCAACTAAAAACACTAAATTTGTACTCTCAATTATCGAAGGAAAATGATAGATAAGATAAAACAACATATAGAGGAAGCTAAAGCCTTTAATGAGAAAAATAAAGAATCGTTAGAACAATTCCGTATTAAATATTTAGGAAGTAAAGGTTTGCTGAAAGAACTTTTTACTGAATTTAAAAATATACCAAACGACCAGAAAAAAGATTTTGGACAAGTAATCAATACTTTAAAAGCGGTTGCTGAAGAAAAAGTAAGAGTTATTCAGGAAGAGCTGGAAAGTAAAGAAGAGTCTAAAGGAATTTTTGGAGATTTAACACGTGCGGCAGAACCTGTAATTATTGGTTCGCGCCACCCAATTTCTATCGTTAAGAATCAGATTATAGATATTTTTGCTAATATCGGATTCAATGTTTCTGAAGGACCAGAAATTGAAGACGACTGGCATAACTTTACAGCATTGAACTTGCCAGAATATCACCCAGCGCGTGATATGCAGGATACGTTTTTCATTCAGACAAATCCAGATGTTTTGTTACGTACGCATACATCATCTGTTCAGGTACGTTACATGGAAAATCATAAACCGCCAATTCGTACGATTTCTCCAGGACGTGTTTTCCGTAATGAAGCGATTTCTTCTCGTTCGCACTGTATTTTCCATCAAGTGGAAGGATTATACATTGACAAAGATGTTTCTTTTGCCGATTTGAAACAGACGTTACTTTATTTCACAAAAGAAATGTTCGGTAAATCTAAGATTCGTCTTCGTCCGTCTTATTTCCCATTTACAGAGCCAAGCGCTGAGATTGATATCTATTGGGGATTAAAAACGGAAACTGATTACAGAATCACAAAAGGAACGGGTTGGTTAGAAATTGGAGGTTGCGGAATGGTAGATCCAAACGTTTTGAAAAACTGTGATATCAATCCAGATGAATACAACGGATTTGCTTTTGGAATGGGAGTAGAGCGTATTGCAATGCTTTTATACCAAATTGGAGATATCCGTATGTTCTATGAAAACGATGTTCGTTTCTTAGAGCAGTTCAAATCAAATATTTAGGAGCTATTTCCTGCTGTCCGCTGTATCTTTTGTTTTTTAAAGAAAAAAACAAAAGGATGCCGCTTCCATCAGGGCTAGGGCTTTACGTTATAAATTACCTTTACAATAAACAAACCTTTGTTGAAGCTTCAAGCTTTGACAAAGGTTTTTTAAAATTTAATAGATGAAAAAAGATATAATAATTCCAGAAGTTGAAAACGTATTTCTAGCAGCAGTGCAGGAATGGAGCGACGATTTTATGGAAAAAGTGTGGTACGCTTATTTGGTTAATGACAGTGATTTTAATTTAGACAGCGTAATGGTAGTTTCAAAAGCATTTGGAACTATTGATGGAGAAATGAAAAAGACTTCAATCTTGCGTCATGCATTCGTTGAGGTTCCTTCGGTTTCTGTTGTGAAAATAGAATTAGTAGAAAAAAGCCTTTTACCGCTTAATAATGAGTTTATGGTAACTTTCTTCATCGGAAATACTTTATACGATAAGAAATTCATTTTTAAAGCCAATTCGCTTGACGAAAACAATACGGAAGAAGTGCCAATTTTGTTTGTTGAAGGGATTATGGTGAAGTAGTGTTCAGTGGTCAGGTTTTTAGTGATCAGTTTTTTAGTGGTCAGTTTTTAGTGATCAGTCGCAGTCGCGGTATTCAGTTTAAAATTGAAATTAAGCCTTAAAATAAAAAAGTCCGAAAAAATATTTTTTCGGACTTTTTTATTTTATTGTAACTGATCACTAAAAACTGAGACTGAAAACTAACTGTGGTAAAACAGACGGTATCATTCTATAAGATCCGGTTTGATAAACTCATAATAAAATCTTCCTAAAGTGGTTAATTCAGAGGCATGACGATCTAGTTTTTTAATCAGTTTTGATGTTTTTGGAAAAAACACCCTAGTAAATTTGAAAATATTCAACTAATATTATTTAGTCTGTTTAAAAATAATGTTATATTTTTATTTTATAAATATGTATAATCCTATAAATTAAATTATGAAAACAAGAATTACATTGTTATTAGTCAGCAGTTTGTTTTTTACTTGGTCATGTAGCACAACAAGTGCTTATGAAGAAAATATTATTGCTAACAAAGAGATTGAAAGAAAAGGAGATGTTTATCTTTTAATTCCTTCCACAAAAGATACTTTATATTATAAAGATTTATCAAAAAAAGATTTCTATTCTCATAAGGAAAATCTCGATTTAATTAAAGATATATTTGCCAATCCTGAAAAATATGGTTTAAGCAATGAAGGCGAAAATAATGATAAAAGTATTTACACTAATTCTAATGGTTTTTTGATTAGAAAAGGAGGCGAAAATAATTCGTTAAATACAGGTAAAGCTTTATTTGATGATAATGATGGTCCAGGTGCGACTTTTCATGTATATGGAGAACAAACAATTTGTGATGGTCTTATGACGCAAGAATCAATGGATTTTCTCATAGATAATAGCTGTCCTTATAATATGGATCCAATGATTCTTTTATTGGCGGGTAAGGATAGTCCAAATGGCTATCGCCCATCAAATATTGCTTTCATGTCAGCTAATGATCGCGTATTCCATGACGGAAAGAATCATTATATTGTTTTAGAAGCAATTGTTTATACTTGGAGTAGAGCGTGGACTGAAAATTTTGAAGCTGCAATGGCAGTAGATCCTGTTGATTGTATTGTTAGATTACAATAGTTTTAAAAAAAAAAATCAGGTATTGCGCAGATACCTGATTTTTTAAAAGTATATTTTTAATCCAAAGACTCGGTCAATTTCTTGAAAACCGTTTTAGCGTCTTTTCCTTCGTATAAAACAGCATAAACAGCATCTATAATTGGCGTTTTCGCACCGTAACCTTGATTTAGTTTATAGGCACTTTTTGTTGCGTAATAACCTTCGGCAACCATGCTCATTTCCATCATGGCACTTTTTACGGTGTACCCTTTTCCGATCATATTTCCGAACATTCTATTTCTAGAGAAAACAGAATATCCTGTAACCAACAAATCGCCCAGATAAGCCGAATCGTTAATGTTACGTTTCATTCGGTGTACTTTTCTAATGAATTTCTTCATTTCGCGAATCGCATTACTCATAAGAACCGATTGGAAGTTGTCGCCATAACCTAAACCATGCGCAATTCCGGCAGCAATGGAGTAAATGTTTTTCAGCATTGCAGCATATTCAGTTCCGATGATGTCGTCTGAAATTTTGGCTTTAATATAATTTCCAGAAAGTGTTTTGGCTACAATTTTAGCTTTATCCGGATCGCCGCAAGCAATTGTCAAGTAAGAAAGCCTTTCTAAAGCTACTTCTTCTGCGTGGCAAGGTCCTGTAATAACGCCAATATTGTAATATGGAATGTCGTATTCAATGTGGAAATGTTCGCCGACAATTAAACTCGTTTCTGGAACAATTCCTTTAATAGCAGAAAAAATGATTTTATCTGATAAAGAAACCGTCATGTTTTTTAACTCGGCATCTAAGAAAGCAGATGGAATTGCAAAAATAATGTAATCTGCATATTCTATCGCTTCATTTATATTGTTGGTTAATTTGAGTTTTTTAGTATCAAATTCAACAGAACTTAAGTAGTTCGGATTGTGCTTGAATTTCTCGATATGCTCAATAGCAGCATCATTGCGCATGTACCACGAAATTTCAGAAAGATTTACACATAACATTTTTGCAATTGCCGTTGCCCAGCTTCCTCCACCAATCACTGCAAATTTTAAGTTTTCGCTCATTATTTTAATAATTTAAAACAAAAGTACTTAATAATGTGCTAATAAAGCAAAATCTGTTTTAAGAAATTTTGAAAACAAGCTTTAATTGCAATGACTTTCAAGAAGTTTAAGAACAAAAAAAAATTTTTTAATGTTCAAACAATAAAACTATCTGACTTACGTTATAACAAATTATAAATTAGAATTTTAATGAATTTAAAAAAAATTGAGTTAGTTAGTTTTGTTTTAGTATTTTGAAAAGGCGTTCCTAAACTTGTTAAGAACGCCTTTTTTAATGAAATTCCAAATTTTAAAAAATCCCAATAGAAAATTCCAAATTCCAATACGTCTAAGATTGTAATTTGGAATTTTAAAAATTTGGAATTTACCCCTTAGTAACTAAGTTCCACAATAGATTTTACTTTATCTAAAGTTACTAATTGATTTTCTCCTAAACCTTTCCAGCCTCTTTCCTCAAATCGATTTACGATAAAATCGGCAGTTTTAGAATAGTCTTCTGTATATTGAGAAAGTTTAGTGTCCATTCCCATTTTATGGAAAAATTCAACCGTTTTGTTAATGGCTTCTTTTGCAACTTCTTCATCAGAACCAGTTAAGTTGAAGATTCTTCTTCCGTATTGTGCTAGTTTTGCTTTTTTAGTTTCAAACATAACATGATACAAACTTGGTCCAATTATCGCCAAAGTTCTAGCATGATCAATTTCGTAAAGTGCTGTTAATTCGTGACCAATCATGTGCGTTGCCCAATCACTTGGAACACCTTTCTGAATTAATCCGTTTAAAGCCATTGTACAGCTCCACATAAAATTAGAAGCCAAAGTATAATCAGTTGGGTTTGCTACGATTCCGGGACCAACTTCAATTAAAGTCTGTAGAACACCTTCTGCAATTCTATCCTGAAGAAATGCATCCGTAGGATACGTTAAATATTGTTCCATAACGTGCGTGTACGCATCTACAACACCATTTTCGATTTGTCTTTTTGGTAAAGACGAAATCACTGTAGGATCACAGATTGAAAATAGAGGAAATAAAGCACTTCCGCCAGAAGATAATTTTTCTTGAGTTGCTTCAATTGTTACCACATATCCAGAATTCATTTCGCTTCCTGTTGCCGGTAGCGTTAAAACTGTTCCAAATGGCATTGCATTTTCTTTAATTAAAATTCTTTTTTGAAGAATGTCAATCGGATTTCCTTCAAAGTTTACTGCTGCCGAAATAAACTTCACGCCATCAATTACAGATCCGCCACCAACAGCCAAAATAAAATCGATTTTTTCTGCTTTGATCACATCAACAGCTTTCATCAAAGTTTCAAATCTCGGATTTGGTTCGATTCCTCCAAATTCTACAATTTCAAAAACTTTAAGGTTGTTGATTACTTGATCGTAAATTCCGTTTTTAAAAATACTTCCACCGCCATAAGCCAAAAGCACTTTTGCACCTTTTGGAACTAAAGTCGAAAGTTTTTCAATTTGTCCTTTTCCGAAAACTAAATTCGTCGGATTATATAATTCAAAGTTGAGCATTTTTTTAGCGTTTCTAAGATGCTAAGTTTCTGATTTTTTTGCTTTAGAACATAAATTCTCAGAAACTTAACATTGTGATTTATTAATTTTTATTTTCCCATTTAGTGAATAAGAGATTGAGTTTTTAGATTTCTAAAAGAAAACCTTAGCATCTTAGAGCCTCAGTCCCTTAGACCCTTTATTTTAACTCTTGTAACAATTTTGCAGCTACCAATTTAGATGAAGCTGGGTTTTGTCCTGTAATCAAAAGTCCGTCTGCAACTGCATATGGTTGCCAGTTTGGACCTTTAGAAAAAATTGCTCCGTTGGATGATAAAGCATCTTCTAATAAAAACGGAACTACTTTTGTTAATCCAACAGCTTCTTCTTCCTCATTGGTAAATCCGGTTACTTTTTTGCCTTTTACTAGATATTCACCTTTTACTTTTACATTTTTCAAGACAGCAGGCGCGTGACATACAAATGCGACTGGTTTATTGTGCGTGTAAAAAGATTCGATTAAAGCAATTGAACTTCTATCTTCAACCAAATCCCAAAGCGGACCGTGACCTCCTGGATAAAATACAGCGTCGTAATCTTTTTGGTTAACTGTAGAAAGCTTTAAAGTGTTTTTTAATTTTTCCTGTAAAACTTTATCAGCATCAAAACGTTTGGTGTCTTCCGTTGCCGAAGCTGGATCGGCACTTTTTGGATCAATTGGCGGTTGTCCTCCAAGTGGAGACGCAATTGTAATTTCAACACCTTGATCTAGTAATTCGTAGTAAGGTGCAGCAAATTCTTCTGACCAAAATCCTGTTTTTTCTCCTGTATTGCCCAGTTTATCATTGCTGGTTACAACAAATAATACTTTTTTCATACTTTTCTTGTTTGATTTTTGAGCTTCAGCAGAAATGCTTACAGCTGTAAATGCAGTTATTGCGAATAGTGCTATTTTCTTCATAAATATTAAATTTTGAACAAATTTACGGAGAAAGTGATATCAGTAAAAATAAAATAAACTATGTTTGTTATTATTAAATTTATATCATGGTAAATCTAGAATGGTACAGAACATTTAAAGCGGTTTATAAAAATGGTAATTTTTCGATCGCTGCAAAAGAGTTGTTTATGAGTCAGCCTGCCGTTAGTCAGCAGATTTCAATGCTTGAAGCGCACGTTGGAAATAAATTATTTAATCGGAAATCAAAAGGAGTTGAACCAACCGAATATGCTAAGTTACTGAATAATTTGATTATAGACGCTCTTGACAGGCTCGAAAGTGTCGAAACTAGTTTCCGGGCTAAAGCAGAAGATGCTAATCGATTAATTTCTGTTGGAATTTCAAAACATCTTTTTGACTGTGTTGGTAATCTTTTAATTTCAAAGTTTGATTTAATCGATTTTACCTTTGCAGAAAACGACGAACTTTTTGCTTTAGTCGACGCAAAAAAACTTGACTTTGCTATTACAACAAAAAGATTTGACACTTTTGATACCACTTATGAAATTGTTGGAAAAATCAAACTGATTTTAGTTGCTCCAACAAGTTTAGATATAACAGAGTTCCGTCAGAAATTAAAATCAGATAATTTTACTGAGATAGAGCAGTGGCTCAATGCACAAAAATGGTACAGTCACGATGCTAGAATTCCGCATATAAAATTATTCTGGTTGCATGCTTTCAATAAAAAGAGACCGTCGATGGTTCCAAATTACATTATACCTTCAGAATCAGAAATGCTTAGGCTTTTGGCTAAAAATGAAGGAATCGCAGCAACTTGGAATTGCAACGCCAGAAATTATATTAAGGAGAATAAATTGCAGTTAGTTTGGAATAGCTTTCATGTTCCAGAAGAATTTGTGTATTTACTGATGCCTAAAAACAATAATTTGAAATCGTTTTTTGATATTATTGAGAAAGAATTAAAGCTGTTTTTTGGAAATCGATTGTGATTTCAATCATGTGTTCGTGTGTTTTAAAAGTTTAATTTTGATAAGTAAACCACTAAAATTTTCAAAAATGAAAAAGATTGCAACAGTGTTAATCCTATTTGCAGCTGTACTTATAAGTAATTCGTGCAGTAAAAGCGACGATGAAGCGATAGTAGATTGTTTAGCAGAATCAATTTTTGTTAAAATACATAATTCAACTGATGCTACTAATCCGAAGTTGATGAATTACTCAGCTGAGTATACAGGAACAGGAACTTTGGTTTCTGTAAAATGGACTTTTGGTGACGGATCTACAGGAACTGGTACGGCGGTAACACATACTTATGCGGCTGCAGGTACATATGAGGCTAAGGCTGAAGTTACGGTTAAAAAAGATGGTGCAGAATGTACTTCTATACCTAAAAGAACTGTGACAGTTAACTAAGAAAAGTTAAGAGATATTGATGAGAGTCAATTTTATAGTTTAATGCAAGAGCATAGATTATAAAGTTGACTCTCATTCGTTATATTTGTTTGATATGATTTATGAATATGGAAAAGTTACAAAATATTAGAATTGCGGTTGATGCGATTGTTTTTGGTTATAAAAACAATGGTTTATATGTTTTATTGATTGAACAAAAGTTTGGTTCTGCAGATAAATATTGGGCACTACCTGGTGGTTTAGTCCAAAACGACGAATCTTTGAGTGATGCTGTTATTCGTGAATTGCACGAAGAAACCAATGTGCAATTAACGTTTATGGAACAATTGTACACTTTTGGAGATGATATTTACAGAGATTCCAGAAACCGTGTTATTTCGGTGGCTTATTACGCTTTGGTTGATGCTTCCAACTTAGAAATTAAAGCAGATACAGATGCAGAAAGAGTGCAATGGTTTAAGATTGATGAAATTCCGTCTTTGGCTTTCGATCATAATTTGATTTTAAAGAAAGGAATAGAAAGATTAAAAGCCAAACTGACTTACGAACCAATTGGTTTCGATTTACTTCCCGAGGAATTCTTGTTCTCAGACCTCGAAAATCTTTATTGCACGATTTTAGAAAAAGAAATAGATCGCCGAAACTTCAGAAAAAAAATACTGAGCTATGGTTTTTTAGAAGAAACCGATAATTTTTCTCCAATAAGAAGCGGAAGACCAGCAAAATTATTTAAGTTCAATAAGCTAAAATACAATGAGTTAATTGATAAAGGCTTTCACTTCGAAATAAAGTTTGCGTAATTTTTACACAAAATAAATTGTTTATTTAAAATTAAATTCTACATTTGCGTATAATTAACGCAAACTAAAAAACTATGATACTAAATCTCGACCCAAAATTCGCTCCATTTCAAAATCAGGAAGAAATCAAATTTCAAAGTTTTACTTTCTCAGGAGGAGAACCACACATCAAAATCGCTCCAGATTTTGATCCAAATAGAAAAGTTACCATTACACATCGATTGAATTCATTCAACGATTTAGGTTTGTTATGCGTTACAGTTGATGCGCTAAGAAGAATGGATGTTAAAATCATTGATCTTTTTATTCCGTATTTCCCAGCTGCGCGACAAGACCGTGTTATGATTCCTGGCGAGCCATTGTCTGTAAAAGTATACGCCGATATTATTAATGCAATGCAATTGAACAAAGTTTTTGTTTTTGATGCGCATTCAGAAGTAACTCCAGCTTTGTTGAATAATAGTACCGTAATTCCGAATTACACTTTTATCAAAGAAGTTTTGAATAGAATTGGCGAAAACGTAAAACTGATTTCTCCAGACGGTGGCGCTTTGAAAAAAATTTACAAAGTATCTGAGTTTTTAGGCGGTGTTGAAGTTGTAGAATGCAGTAAAAGCCGTGACGTAAAAACAGGGAAATTATCTGGTTTTAAAGTTTACAATGAGGATTTGCAAGGAATGGATTGCTTAATTGTAGATGATATCTGCGACGGAGGAGGGACTTTTGTAGGATTAGCTGAAGAGCTAAAAAAGAAAAACGCAGGAAAACTGTATTTAGCAGTAAGCCACGGAATTTTCAATAAAGGTTTTGAAGTTTTAAATTGCTTTGATGGCATTTTTACAACCAATTCTTTTAAAGATTTTGAAGGGGAAAGTGTTCAAGTGATTGGATTAGATCAATTAGTTTAACTTTTGAATCGTAAAAAATGATACTAGAAGCAGCAATAGGAGACGCTTACGGAGCAGGATTTGAATTTCAGGAGTTAGATTATATCATTAAAAACAATCATTTAACGCAATATCATAAACATGGTTTGTATACAGAAATCTATAAAAGATATACTGACGATACACAAATGGCCATTGCAATAACAGAACTTTTATTGGAAGATGATAATTGGAATGAAGTAAAAGTTGCCGATAAGTTTGTTGAAGTTTTTCACAGAGATAAAAGAAGAGGTTATTCAGATAGAGTTTATAATGCATTAGACGCTAGTAAAAACGGAACTGATTTTTTAAAAATTATCGATAATAGAAGCAGTGGAAATGGATCGGCCATGCGAGCTTACTCCATCGGACTTATAAAAGATGTTAATCAGTTATTGGATTTTTGTGAAATTCAGGCAAAAACATCTCACTTCACTGCAGAAGGAATTAGCTGTGCTAAAAGAATAGCTTTGGCAGTTCATTTTTATAAATATAAATTGGGAGACAAAAGCTCTCTGATAGATTTTGTAAATGATACTTTAAAGGAAAAAGAAGTATACAAAATAACATCGCCAATTGATATGCACGGGTATTTTACAACTCAAGCTGTTATCAAAATGGTTTCTGAAGCAGATTCTATGCAGGATTGTTTAAAAACAGGAATCGATTATGGTGGTGATACAGATACCGTTGCAGCTTTGTGCATGGCGATTTTAAGTCAGAAAGAGAATTGCGAAAAAACACTGCCAAAGTTTTTATATGATGAATTAGAAAACGGCACATACGGAAAAGATTTTCTAATCGGTTTAGATCTTAAATTGAAAGAGAAGTTTCATTGAGATAAGAAGTTTCACGTTTCAGGTTTCAAGTTGTTGCGAGTGTGAGACATGAAACAAAAAAATACTATTAACTTTTTCAAGTTTAAAACCAAATTTCAGGCCCAGCATACAACTTGAAACTTTAAACTTGAAACAAAAACAACCAAAATATTATGAGCGACGATTTAAAACCAAGATTTATTGAATCTTTAAAAAGAAACAATGATCAGATAAGAGAAGACAGAGCCAAAGTGATTGGTGAGGATTCAGAATTAATATACAGAAGAAGAGTCGAAGATATCGAATTAAAAATCAAAAGACTCGAAAGAGAACAAGAAGGATTGATTGATATTAGTCCGCTAGATAAAAACAGTTTGACTTTTGCCGATTTTCAGCCAGAAGCTTTTGTTCAGAAGGACATGGAAATTTCGCTGACCATTAGAAATTTAAACATCCAGTTTGAGGTTACAAAAAAGAGATTTGAATATTTATTTGGTAAAAAATATTAGTCATGGGAGGTACAAGATATGATTTCGGCGCTCGCGAGAGTAGAGCAAAAAAAGTAGGTTATGCTAGTAAATCAGCTAGCGAGATTTTTACACAGAATGCATTACGAATGGCTCATGAATCGATGAACCCAAACGGAGTGATTTTTAGAGAAGCAAGAGATTCAGATGTGCATCCCAATACAGTTCCGATTATTTTAGGATTGGATGTTACCGGAAGTATGGGACATATTCCACATGAATTGATAAAAGAAGGACTTCCAAAATTAATGGGAGGAATTATTCAGGGTGGTGTTCCAGATCCAGCGCTTTTATTCTTAGGAATTGGCGATCACGAATGCGACAGATATCCGCTTCAAGTTGGACAGTTTGAATCTGGTGACGAAGAATTGGACATGTGGTTGACAAGAACATATATTGAAGGTGGAGGAGGAGGAAACGCTGGTGAAAGTTATCTTTTAGCATGGTATTTTGCGGCTTTTCACACCAAAACGGATGCTTTTGAAAAAAGAGGACAAAAAGGATTGTTGTTTACTGTTGGTGATGAGCCAGGTTTGAAAACACTTCCAGCTTCAGCAATTAAAGAAATTATGGGTCAGGGACAACAGACTTATACGCATCTTGAATTATTAGCAGAAGCACAAAAAAAATACGATGTCTATCATATTAGTGTATTGCATTCAGGACAAGCCATCAATGCCGATGTAGAATGGAAGGAATTACTGGGGCAAAACTGTTTGTCTATCGAAGATCACAGAGAAATTCCAAACGTAATTAAAAAGATCATTTGCGATAAACATAAAAGTTCTGTTGCAGGTTTAGGAACAAGTTCGGTTTCAGGAGGTTTAGATAATATAGAAATGCTTTAAAATTTTCTGAGTTTCCGATATTAAAATGTAAAGTTTTTTTCTCAGCAATGACAAATTTGCTCGCAAAGACGCAAAGGCGCTAAGATTTTTACAGAAATGTTAGTTTAAAGATTTGTTGAATTCAGCTTACTTAAAGAATATATAAAAAAAACTTTGCGACTCTGCGCCTTTGCGAGATTAAAATAAAAACAAAATGAAAACAGCGAAAATAGTTATAGGTTTAGGATTTGGTGATGAAGGAAAAGGCATAACCACAGATTTTCTAGCAAAACAAAATCCTGAATCTATAGTTATTCGCTTTTCAGGAGGACAGCAGGCCGCTCATACCGTCATGATTGGAAATAGAAAACACGTGCATTCGAGCTTTGCAAGCGGAGCACTTCGCGGTCTTCCATCTTATTATAGCGAACACTGTACGATTCATCCACTTTTTTTATACAACGAAAGAGAAGAATTGAAAGAGAAAGAGGCTAATATGGATTTGTACATTCATCCTTTAGCAAAAGTCACCACTCCGTTTGATGTCTGGCACAACAGAGGAAATGCTAGGAATATTGATCACGGAACCTGCGGAAAAGGCATTGGTTCAACCATGAAAAGAAACGAAGGACCATATAAATTATTTGCTATAGATTTGATTGCGCCTCGAGAAATGCTCCTAGAAAAACTAAACCAAATCGCCTATTATTATGGTTTTTTAAACGAAAGCGAAATCGACGAAGAAGTCAATCGATATTTGGAAGCAGTCGACAAAATAAAATGGAATATTGTTGATTATACATTTCTTTCAAAATACGAAAATCTGATTTTTGAAGGCAGTCAGGGAATTCTGCTGGATATGGATCATGGTGTTTTTCCGAATGTAACCTATGCGAATACCACTTCAAAAAATGCAATTGAAATTTGTAATAAACTAAAGATTGAAGATGTAGCCATTTATTACGTAACCCGAAGTTATGCAACCCGCCACGGACACGGCTGGATGGCTAACGAAGGAGAAATTAAATTAAAAAACAACGAAGAAGAAACTTGTGTTTTTAACGAGTACCAAAAACATTTACGTTTTGGAAGTCTGAATTACGAACTTCTGAATTATGCTCTAAAACTCGATGCCGCTTACAGCCCATTGGCAAAACGAAATTTGGTTGTAACCTGTATGGATCAGTTGGATCAGAATTATGAGTTTGAAAGTCTCACAACAACGTTCAATGAAATCTATGGATCATTTTCACCCGATTCAAAAGATTTTAAAAACATTACTTCTTTGTTTCAATAAAATAGAAAAAATGAAATACAATATAGATACCATAGTTCCAGAGAGTAAGTTTGTATTTTTCTGGGGTCATCAACCGAGTAAAGACGGAAAAATTCTTAAAACCTGTTTCAGCCAATGGTGGTTGAGTTCTTTTAAAGTAGATAAAGTAACTTATAAAACTGCAGAACATTGGATGATGGCCAAGAAAGCCGAATTATTCAACGATCAAGAAATTTTAGAAAAAATCCTTGAAGCTGATTCTCCTGCCGAAGCTAAAAAATTGGGTAGAGAAGTCAAAAATTATGTTGATACGGTTTGGCTAGAAAATCGATACGAAATTGTAAAACAAGGAAACTTTTACAAATTCAGCCAAAATGCCGATTTGAAAACGTTTTTACTAAACACTAAAGAACGTGTTATTGTAGAAGCAAGTCCAGTTGATCCAATTTGGGGAATCGGAATGGCAGAAGATCATAAAGATGTTCTAAAACCAGAAGTTTGGAAAGGATTGAATCTTTTAGGTTTTGCTTTGATGGAAGTTAGGGATGAATTGAGATAATTAGAAATTATAAAAAAGAAAGATGTTCCGTAGGAACATATCATAGGTAATAATGAATGAAAATATAGCAAAAAGCGTCAGCAAGTTTTTAAGTCTGGTGCTTAGACATTCGCCGGAAAAAATCGGATTAAAATTAGATGAAAACGGTTGGGCTGATGTTGAAGAATTAATTACAAAATGTAATAAAAAAGGACAACGCATGGACGCAGAACTTTTAGATTACGTTGTAGAAAATAACGATAAAAAGCGTTTTGCTTATAACGAAGATAAAACCAAAATCCGTGCAAGTCAGGGACATTCAATTTCGGTTGAATTAAATCTAGCAGAAACAGAACCTTTGGAATATCTGTACCACGGAACGGTCGGTAAGTTTATGGAAAACATTCGTGCAGAAGGTTTGAAGAAAATGAACCGTCAACACGTGCATTTAAGCAAAGACAAAGAAACGGCAACAAAAGTAGGAAGCCGAAGAGGAGTGCCACAAATTTTAACCATTAGAAGCGGCGCGATGCATAGAGACGGATTCAAATTTTATTTATCTGAAAACAATGTTTGGTTGACTGATGAGGTTCCAGCGAAGTATATTGAGTTTTAAAAATGAATAGAACATTTGTTTTTGGAGATATCCATGGAGGATTAAAAGCTTTGGTTCAATTAATGGACAGAATTGCTATATCTGAAAATGAAAGATTAATTTTTTTGGGAGATTATGTAGATGGATGGAGCGAATCGGCACAGGTTATTGATTTTCTGATGGATTTATCCAAAAAGTACGAATGTATTTTTATAAAAGGAAATCACGATGCTTGGTGTCAAGAATGGTTGATGAACGATGTTGTAAATGATATTTGGTTTCTTCATGGAGGAAAATCGACAATAGAAAGTTATCAGAATGTTGATCTTTCAGAAAAGCAGCAACATCAGGAATTCTTTAATCAAATGAAAGATTATTTTGTGGATGAAAACAACAATCTTTTTATTCACGCTGGATTCTCCTCTATGCATGGACCAGAAAAAGAACATTACCAAACCAATTTTTCGTGGGACAGAACATTATGGGAAATGGCGCTGACAATGGATAAGCGAATCAAAAAAGATTCACTTTTATATCCAAAAAGATTATTGCTTTTTAATGAAATCTACATAGGCCATACGCCAACGCTTCATTACGATGTAGAAATCCCAATGCAAGGTTGTAATGTTTGGAATATTGATACTGGAGCAGGTTTTTACGGAAAACTTTCTTGTATTGATATAGAATCAAAAGAATTCTGGCAGAGTGATGTCGTGCAAACCTTGTATCCTAACGAGAAAGGAAGAAATAAATAAAATGAAAAATAGAATAGAATCTGGTTTATTTGGCCTGGCTGTTGGTGATGCTTTGGGAGTTCCGGTTGAATTTCAATCTCGAGCTTATTTAAAACAAAATCCAGTTACAGAAATGTTTGGTTTTGGAACGCATCATCAGCCAATTGGAACTTGGAGCGATGATAGTTCACTTGCTTTTTGTTTAGCGGAGAGTTTATGTTCAGGCTATGACTTGAATGATATTGCAAGGAACTTTGTAAAATGGTATAGCGCAGAATTATGGACACCACATGGACAGGTTTTTGATATTGGAATAGCAACCAGAAATGCAATTTTAAATATAGCAAAAGGACATCAGCCCGATTTATGCGGAGGATTTTCTGAAAGCGATAACGGAAATGGTTCCTTAATGCGTATTTTACCATTGGTTTTTTATCTTCAAAAAGAAAATAATATTGAAGTTATTTATCAAAAAGTAAAAGAAGTTTCATCTATAACACACGCGCATTTCAGATCTGTATTTGCTTGTTTTATTTGCGTGGTTTATTGTTTGGAAATCTTAAAAGATAAAGATAAATTCGAAGCTTATAAAAATACCCAACTTGTTCTTTCTAAATTTCTGGAAGATAAAAGTTTTAATCCTGTTGAAATCGTATTATTTGATAGAATTTTGAAAAATGATATTTCAAAATACAATGAAAACGAAATTCATTCTTCGGGTTATGTGCTTCATAGTTTAGAAGCGAGTATCTGGTGTTTTCTAAATTCGAATTCTTATGAAGAAACTGTTTTAAAAGCAGTTAATTTAGGGCAAGATACAGATACAACCGGTGCAATTGCAGGAGGATTGGCAGGAATTTATTACGGAATCGAGAATATTCCGCAAAAATGGATTGAGAATTTAGTACGAACAAACGATATAAAAGATTTAGCAGAACGCTTATCAAATAAAATATAAATAACTTATATATGAACCCACTACTATTAACTGACGGTTACAAAGTTGACCACAGAAGACAATACCCAGACGGAACCACAATTGTATATTCTAACTGGACACCAAGAAAATCAAGAATTGAAACAGTTGATGAGGTAATCTTTTTTGGATTGCAGTATTTCATTAAAAAATATATCATTCATGACTTCGAAGAGGATTTCTTCAAAAAGCCAAAAGAAGAAGTGATTAAAAAATATTCTCGCAGAATCAATAATTACTTAGGCGAAAATTTAGTTGGAACTAAACATATAGAAGATTTACACGATTTAGGATATATTCCGATGGTGTTCAAAGCTTTGCCAGAAGGCGCAAGCGTTCCGTTGAGAGTTCCAATGTTTACGATGTATAATACGATTCCAGAATTTTTCTGGTTGACGAATTATTTCGAAACGTTACTTTCTGCAGTAGTTTGGTTACCTTGTAATTCAGCAACCATCGCGAAAGAATACAGAAAAGTATTGGACAAATATGCGGCAGAAACTTCTTCTGTTCCAGAATTTGTAGATTGGCAGGCGCATGATTTCTCAATGAGAGGAATGGGCGGAATAGAAGCAGCTCTGACTTCTGCAGCTGGACATTTATTAAGCTTTACAGGATCTGACACGATTCCTGCAATTGATTTCTTAGAAGAATATTATAATGCCAATTCAGATCAAGAATTGGTTGCAGGTTCAGTAGCAGCAACAGAACATTCTGTTATGTGTATGGGAACAACAGAAGGGGAGTACGAAACTTTCAAAAGGTTAATTACAGAAGTATATCCAAAAGGAATTGTTTCTATCGTTTCAGATACTTGGGATTTATGGAAAGTTTTAACGGATTATCTTCCAAGATTAAAAGAAGAAATCGTTTCAAGAGAAGGTAAAGTCGTAATTCGTCCTGACAGCGGTGATCCAGTTGATATTATCTGCGGAAATCCGAACGGAAAAACAGAACAAGAGAAAAAAGGCGTTATCGAATTACTTTGGGATGTTTTTGGAGGAACTACAAATGCTAAAGGATTTAAAGAATTGGTTCCGCAAATCGGAGCTATTTACGGAGACAGTATTACAGTAGCAAGAGCAACTCAAATCTGCGAAAGATTAAAAGAAAAAGGATTTGCTTCTACGAATGTTGTTCTTGGAATTGGTTCTTTCACGTATCAATACAACACCAGAGATACGTTCGGATTTGCGATGAAAGCAACTTACGGAGAAGTAAACGGAGAAGGAAGAGCCATCTTCAAAGATCCGATTACAGATGACGGAACTAAAAAATCGGCTAAAGGATTGATGAAAATCGATTTAATCGATGGCAAGTATCATTTAACAGATAATGTTTCTTGGGAAGAAGAAAAACAAGGCGAATTGAAAGAAGTTTTTAGAGATGGAAAACTTTTGGTTGATCAATCGCTGAGTGAAATCAGAACGAGAGTAAAAAGTGAAGTAAGTATCGAAGCTTAATTATAAACGAAAGCCTGAATTTTAAATTCAGGCTTTTTTTTGTGATTTGAATTTTTACGTTCTGTTTGTCATTTCGACCAAAGGGAGAAATCACACTCGTAAATCGACAAAGATAGGATGCCCTTTGCGGAGTTTCTTGTGTGATTTCTCCCTTTGGTCGAAATGACAAGATTATGTAAACTGTTCGGGGAATTACTTCTTATAAAAATTATTATGATCAATATATTCCCAAACCTTTGGAGGCAATAAAGGTTGAATGTTTTTACCTTCTTTAATGCTGTTTCGAATAAAAGTCGAAGAAATCTCTACAATTGGCGCATCGATTACATGAATTTTGGGATGCGATTTTAGCTCGACATTTTCAGGTTCATCAGAAATTCTTGGGTATACATAAATATCATGATTTTCCAGTATCACTTCATAGTTTTTCCATTTATGAAGCGTTTTCAGATTGTCTTCGCCCATAATTAATGAAAATTCATGGGTTGGATATTTCTCTTGTAAATGAGCGAGCGTGATAACGGTATAACTCGGCTGAGGTAATTTAAATTCGATGTCAGACGGTTTTATCTTTGTGTAATCTTCTGTGGCCAGAAAAACCATTTGCAGACGCTGTTGGTCGTCTAATAAAGTCGATTTCTTTTTTAACGGATTATGAGGCGTAACAACCATCCAAATCTGATCTAAATCTGCAAACTCGGCCATGTGATTCGCAATGATTAAATGACCAACATGTATAGGGTTGTATGTTCCGAAGTAAAGACCTATTTTCATTTTTTATAGTTTCACAGAGAGTCGCTAAGATAGCACAAAGATTCGCAAAGTTTAAAATAATACTTTTGCGAATCTCTGTGTTTTTTCTTTGTGTATCTCTGTGGAATAAAATTACTTGTTTATGAAATCTTTTACCAGTTGATGTGCTTCTTCAAGAGCAACTGATAAATCATAGTTTTTGATAATCACGTCGAACTGAGGCGCTGTTGCCAATTCTACAGAAGCTTTTGCGATGCGCATATTGATTTTATCTTCGCTTTCTGTAGAACGTTGTTTTAATCGACGTTTTAATTCGTCAACACTTGGAGGTTTAACAAAAACAGCCAAAGTTTCTTCTGGAAATTTGTGTTTAATACGAAGGCCACCAACCACGTCAATATCAAAAATGACATTTTTTCCTAAAGCCCAGATTCTTTCAATTTCCGATTTTAAAGTTCCGTAGAAGTTGTCGCGATACACTTCTTCCCATTCCAAGAAATCTTCAGCTTTGATGTGTTTTTTGAATTCTTCCAACGAAATAAAATAATAATCCTTTCCGTCTACTTCTTCACCACGTGGTGCACGTGATGCTGCCGAAATCGAAAATTCAAGATTTAAATCTTCTTGACCTAATAAATGTTTTACGATAGTTGTCTTTCCAGATCCAGACGGTGCCGAAAAAACAATTAATTTTCCTTTGTTCATTGTGTGTTTATGTGTGATCTGTCATTTTAGAAATCTAATTCTTTTTTTAAGACAGATAGTAATTCATTGTATGAAATTAATTCATCGACAGTTGGATAATCTTTTAAGTATATTTCTGGATTATCAAAGAAAAAACTGTTTTTACTCTTTCCGTTCCTAATATATACTTTATAGCCAATTCCGTCTAAAGCAATTTTTTTACGAGTTTTAATTTCAAATTCTCCTTTATAGGATGTAATTTCAGGCTTTCCAAATTTATATCTGATGTCTTCCATATTTGGAAGAAATTCAACATTTGTAATTAGTATCTTAAGCCAAATTAAATCTGCATTTACTGGTTTTAGCTTTCCACTGCTTTCCTTTGGAAAACTTGATTGGTCAATTTTGGTTACACTTTTGAAATCTTTTTGATACCAAAATTTCTGAACTATCCACCCATCCGCTTTATCATTGAACATTCTAAAGAGAACAATTCTATTTCCAATAGAATAATCTTCGTAAATACGTATTTCTTGTTGATATTCTAAATTATCTGGTATTTCTAAAACCTTATTTATTTCAGATACTTCTTGACCAAAACATTTGAGAATTATGAAAAAGAAAAAGATTAAATAAGATCTCATATTTAGAGCACATTCAATACTTGCTCTTTAATCTTCTCCAATTCATCTTTCATCATCACCACCAATTTCTGCATTTGAGCATGATTTGATTTAGATCCCATTGTGTTGATTTCACGTCCCATTTCCTGAGTGATAAAACCAAGTTTTCGTCCATTAGCTTCAGTTCCATTAAGGGTTTCTATAAAGTAATCCAAATGATTGCCTAAACGAACTTTTTCTTCGGTAATATCCAGTTTCTCTAAATAATAGATTAATTCCTGCTCAAAACGGTTTTCGTCAACGTTAACCTGTAATTCTGAAATTGCAGTCTGCAGACGATCTTTAATTGCTTGTACGCGTTCTGGATCAAGTGCCAAGGTATCATTCATGAATTGACGAATGTTTCCAATTCTTAAATTGAATTCTTTTTCAAGAGATTCACCTTCGTCTTTACGGAAGTTTAAAATGTTTTGAAGTGCCTCATCAATAATAACCTGAATCTGCTCCCAGTCATTCTCATCAATTTCTTCGCGTTCTGTTTTTAATGTGTCAGGCATACGAACAGCCATTTTCATTAATTCAGTTTCATCAGCATTTGGATTTACTTCTTTTAACTGCGCAATATAATTTTTTACGACAGGTACATTTACTTTAGTTGAAGTTTGTTCTGCAGTACTTTCTACATAGATTGCAAAATCAATTTTTCCTCTTTCCAACTTAGTCGAAATAAGAGTTCGCAATCCAAGTTCCATCTCACGGTAAACCGATGGCATTCTTACATTTAAATCTAAACCTTTAGAGTTTAGAGATTTTACTTCAACGGTGATTTTTTTTGTAGGCAATTGCAAAGAAGCTTTGCCAAACCCTGTCATAGATTGTATCATATAATTGAGTATAAAGGCGCAAAGATAAATAAAAGTTTGATGTGTTACGTTGTAAATTGTGAATCAGTTTTATAGATCAAAATTTGCGGTTATTCTTACGTTAGTGCATTTATAACTTCGGCTACATTTTTTTGGCTGTTGCCAATGTAAATTTTTCCGTCAATAATAAAAACCGGACGGCTTAAGAAAGTATAATGCTCTAAAATGTATTTTTTAAAATCGGCTTCAGTCAAAGATTTTTCTTTTAATCCCATTGACTTGTATAATTGAGCCTTTTTGCTAAATAACGCTTCATAACTTCCAGAAAGTTTATACATTTCTTCCAGTTGTTCTTCTGTAATTGGATCTTGTCTAATGTCTTGAAAAACTAAATTGTTTTCTGGAAGACTTTTAATGATTTTACGACAAGTATCACAGGATGCTAAGTAATATATTTTGTTCATTATTTGTGAATTTGTTAGAATACAAAGAAAATCCATTTGAAGCTTAAAAATGATTAATTTTAGAAAAAAAATAAAATTATGAGTTCAGTTTTTGATGTACAGAAAACTATTAGAGAAATTCTCTTGAAAATCTTAGACAGTCATTCGTTAGAACAATTAAACAAAGTTCCAGATGGTTTTAGCAACAATATTATTTGGAATATAGGGCATTGTATTTCGTCGCAGCAGGTTTTGGTTTATAAATTATCGGGCCTTCCGACGATGGTTTCTGAAGATTTCATTAACAAATACAGAAAAGGAACCAAACCAGAAGGAGATGTTTCTCAAGCTGAAGTTGATGAGATTCGAACATTGCTTTCTACAACATTAGAAAAAACAAAAAATGATTTTGAGAGCGGACTTTTTGTTGATTACCACGAATATACTACTAGTATCGGTTTCACGCTTCGTCATGTTCAAGGAGCCTTGGATTTTAATAATTACCACGAAGGGCTTCATAGTGGAGTCGCAATGGCATTAAGAAAATTGGTTTAAAAAAAGTCCCGCTTTAAGCGGGACTTTTTTTATTCAATTATGGTTTCAATGGTAACCTTCATAGCTCCGGCACCTTTGTGTTTTGTAATATCCATAAAAGCTCTTTTAGACAAATCGATTTCACGAGTCTTTACAAAAGGTCCGCGATCTGTAATTTTTACAATAACGAATTTTCCATTGGCTTCATTGGTTACTTTAACTCTTGTTCCAAAGGGAAGTTTTTTATGAGCTGCAGTATAGTTGTTGTTGTTAAATCTGCTTCCATTAGCGGTTCTTTTTCCATTAAAACGATCTGCGTAGTAGGAAGCATGAGCGTTTTTCTTGTATGGTCTTAGTTTTAAACCTTTATCGGTAAAAACAGAATCCGGCAACGGAATAATAACTGGTTTTACATTTTTAACAGTATCTTGAATGATTTTAGGTTCTGTTGTAGGTTTGGTTTGGCTTATGACATACGTAAAGCCGCTAATTAAGGTTAAAGCGATTGTGGCGAATAAAATGTTTTTTTTATTTCTCATGGGTTATTCTTTTTCAGACTTGGGGGGAGTTTGTACAAATAATATGCCGAGATAAAAAAAGCCCTCATTAAGGGCTTTTAATTGGTATTTTTTAGAACCAAAGGTTCCATGGAATTCTACTTAAAATAAGCAATAATCCTAATCCGTAAAAAATAGCAAAGGTTTTAAATTTAGCTTCGCTATTGATTAATTTTTTATGTTTAGACCATCCGATAGTTATCAAGATGATAGCAATAATATTAATTAGAGGGTGTTCTAATGATGTTAATCTTAATTCTGCATTAGACATTTGTCCAAATGCTGCTTTTCCAAGAGGAGAAACAAAATATAAGATTAAACCAATCAATAATTGAGTGTGTGTACCAATTAAAGCAAATAAAGCAATTTTACGATCCTTACCAGTAAATTCTTTTTTTGAAGTTACTCCGATAATAGCGTTAACAACTGCAATTACTAAAAGAAGCAATGCTAAGTACGCCCAGCCAGAGTGAAATTTTTGTAGAAAATTATACATAAACTGTGTTTTTTGTTCAAAAACAAATATAACAAAAAAGGCTATAAAAAAACGGCATTAAACTTAAAAGTCAATGCCGTTTTTATTATTTATTTAGATTCTAAATTCTTAGAAATCGTAACGTAATGCGAAGTTCCAAGTTCTACCGAAACCAAAGTATACTTGGTTTGTAGTAGCAATACCTTTGTAAGTTGTAACAGTAGGAACATCAGCAGCAAATATATTTGTTTTTGCTTCAGCAATGTAAGTGTAATCAAAAAGGTTGTTTACATTTAATCTGAAACCTACTGAGTTGCTTTTGTTTCTACCTACTAACAATTTGTATGATAAACCAGCATCAGCAGTACCGTAAGATGGTAATTGTAATGCACCTCTGTTATCTTCTTTAGTAAAGTTTCCTGGAGAGATAGCAGCATACAATTTGTCAACATAGTTGTAGTTTGCATCTACAGTAAAACGAGGTAAGATTTCATAAGTTGCTCCTAAAGCAGCAGTTGTTTGAGCAGCATCACCAACTCTTACACCGTCAAGGAATAATGTTGAACCAGTTCCAATTTGATTGTTAGCTGAATCGTAACGGTTACTTGTACTTGTTCCTTCATATTTCCAATCTCCAAGAGATAGCATACCTGTAATAGTAAGTTTGTCAAGCACTTTAGCAGTACCATCAATCTCAATACCTGAGTGGATTTCTGTAATTCCAGCGAAATCAAAGTAACCACCTGGATTATCAGCAGCACCATCATTAGATCTTTGGTATCTGTCTTTCCAAGAAGTTCTGTATAAGTTAACATTTGCAGTAAATTTACTTGTACGTAAACCATATCCAGCTTCAACAGCAAAGATTTTTTCGTTTGTTAAGTTACCAGCTACAATTGAACTGTTGTTTGGGTAAACTGCATTAAAGAATGGTTGTTTTGAGTAGTATCCTGAGTTAACAAAAACATTATGGTGCTCGTTGATGTTGTAGTTAACACCACCTTTTACGTTACCACCTAAGATGTTTTCGTAATCTGTACTTGCTAATGGAGTTCCAGCTGCATATTTGAAATAGTCAACTCTTTTGAATCCTTGTTGAGAAAGTGCACCTTGAACGAATGCAGTAAATTTATCAGAAGTATACTCTAATTGAGTAAATCCTCCGTACCATCTTACGTCACCGTCATTGTTGAAGTTGATTTTTTCTTCTTTGTCAGTGCTTTTGAATACATTCCAAGCTGGGTATGTAGAATATGTCCCGTATAAAACTCTATTTGGGTTGTTTACATCAAAATTGTCAGCGAATGCATCTGCTCCTAGAAGGTTGTTTACGTTTTGGTAGTGAAGACCTTTGTATCCTCTTACGTCAACTCCTAAATCCCAAGTTAAATTTTCTGTGAATTTTTTGTTGAAGTTAACAATTGCTCCATACCAGTTGTGAGAGTTAACAGATGAAATTTGAGAAATACCATTTGTAGTATTGTTTCCAGTAAGTGAAGTATTTTGGTATTGACCAGTCGTACCTGTTGTTGTACGAGTAGAAGCAGCTCCATTGATCATTACCGTTTCACCTGAATTATAAGCTACGATTTTGTCATAATCAACTAAACCGTTTGCAGTTCTAAATGCAGCGTTAGCATAATTTAATCCTTTAATAAATCCAGTTCCTCTAGATCCTCCTCCACGTCCGAAAGAAGCGTAAGCAACAGCAGATAATTTAGATGTTTCATTAATTTGGAAATCATAGTTTAATGAAGTAACAGGTTTGTGGTAGTAGTTTCTTACCATGTTGAAAGCCTGACCATCTTTGTATCCCCAATCAGAGTTATATCTAATGTTTGGATCAGATACTGAACCATATTGTTGATACTGTGCAATAGTGATAAATGTAGATCTTTGATCGTGCCATTGTGGAGCACCAGTAACTGTAAATTGGAAATCGTGTTTGTTATTTTTTGTAGTATAACCAAGAGCTACATAGTAGTTATCTCCGTTAAATTGAGTTCCATCTACATATCCGTCACCTTGAGTGTGGCTGTATAATACAGAAGCAGAGAATCCGCTATCTAATTTTCCTGTGTTGTAAGCAACGTTAGATTTGAAGAAATTATCGTTACCAAAAGAAGTACCAACTGTACCACCTTGTTTCAAATCTGAAGCTTTAGTTACGTAGTTCATAGTACCTCCAACAGAAGCAATAGCTAATTTAGAAGAACCTAAACCTCTTTGTACTTGAATGAAAGAAGTAACGTCAGATAAACCAGCCCAGTTACTCCAGTAAACAGCACCGTTTTCCATGTCGTTAACTGGCATACCGTTAACCATTACCGCAATGTTGTTTTGGCTAAATCCACGAATTGTGATTCTAGAATCTCCAAATCCACCACCAGATTTAGTTACATAAACAGATGGAGTGCTTTTTAACATTTCAGGAAGTTCTTGGTTTCCTAGTTTTGCCTGAATTTCAGCAGCTTTAATTGTTGATACTGCAACAGGAGTTTTTCTGTCTTTTGCAATATCTACTGTGCTACTTTTAACTACGATCTCGCTCAATTCGTTTGAGTTAGAAACCAAAGTGATAGTTCCTAAGTTTGTAGTTGCGCCGTTAGACACATTAAATTTCACAGTTTGGTTGTCATAACCTAAGAAAGAGATAACAATCTCTCCTGTGCTTGATGTTGAAGTAAGAGTAAATTTACCATCAAAATCTGTTGAAGTTGCTGTAGTAGATCCTTTGATCACTACATTTGCTCCTGGTAATCCACCTGTTCCGTCGGTAATTTTACCAGTAACTTTTCCTTGAGAAAATACGGTTGAAACTATCATAAAGAATAGTCCGGTCAGTAACCAATTTTTCATTTTCTTCATTTTGTTATTGAGTTTATTGTTTTTGGCAAAATTATAACAAATAACTCAGATAATGTTATCGAAATGTTAAGAAAAACAAGTTTTGCTTTTTGTGCTGCGCATTAAAATGAATTTTTCTCTTTTTATTAAAAAAAATATTGATTTGTTGAATTTATGCAATGCTTTTTTGTTAAAACTGTAATTATTTCCATAGTTAAGCAATGTTAAAAATGTAAATTAGCGGATTTTTCTGTCTTTTGTCGGAATTTTATACAAAAAACGTCCTAATTTTACTAGTAATTAGGACGTTTCAAAAGTTATAGAATACTTAAGATAATGTTTCTATTTGTTTTTTAAGAAATGATTTAACAAAAATGTAGTCGAACTGTCGTGATTTTTAACAGTCTTAGAATTGATCTCGTCTAAGATTGAATTTGCTAATTGCTTGCCTAATTCAACTCCCCATTGATCAAAACTAAAGATGTTCCAGATCACACCTTGAACAAATATTTTGTGCTCATATAATGCGATTAAGGATCCTAAGCTTTTTGGAGTAAGTTTTTGAATTAAAATTGTATTAGTTGGTTTGTTTCCTGTAAAAACTTTAAATGGTAATAAGTAAGATGCTTTTTCAGCAGCAAGTCCTTGTTTGTCAAATTCTGCTTGAACTTGAGCTGGAGTTTTACCATTCATTAAAGCTTCTGTTTGAGCAAAGAAATTAGACATCAATTTATCATGGTGATCTTCATTGCCGTAAAGAGGTTTTACAAATCCGATAAAGTCTGTTGGAATTCTTTTTGTTCCTTGGTGAATTAATTGGAAGAAAGCGTGTTGTGAGTTTGTTCCTGGCTCTCCCCAAATGATTGTTCCAGTTTGATAGTTCACAGATTTGCCATCACGGCCAACACTTTTTCCATTGCTTTCCATAAAAGCTTGCTGTAAATAAGGAGCAAGTTTGTGTAAATATTGTGTGTATGGAATCAAAGCTTCGCTTTCAGCACCATAAAAATTATTGTACCAAACGCTTAATAAAGCCAAAATAACTGGAATGTTTTCGTCGAATTCTGCCGATTTGAAATGCTCGTCCATTTCATTTGCTCCAACTAACAATTGATTGTAATTGTCAAAACCAATTGCTAATGCAATGCTTAAACCAACTGCGCTCCAAAGAGAAAATCTTCCTCCAACCCAGTCCCACATTGGGAAAACGTTGTCCGGATTAATTCCGAATTCTGTTACATTTTTAATGTTTGTAGAAACTGCTGCAAAGTGTTTCGCAATATCTTCCTGAGTAGCCGATTTCAAAAACCATTCTTTAATAGTTTCTGAATTCGAAAGTGTTTCCTGAGTAGTAAAAGTTTTAGAAACAATCACGAAAAGTGTCGTTTCAGGATTTAGTTTTTTGATAACTTCATTTACGTGGTCACCATCAACATTTGAAACGAAATGTGTGTTTAGGTGATTTTTATAAAATTGTAAAGCTTCAACCGCCATTACTGGACCAAGATCAGAACCTCCAATACCAATATTTACAACATCAGTAAAAGCTTTTCCTGTATATCCTTTTCTTTGCCCAGAGATTACTTCTTCTGTAAAGTTTTTGATTTTATTTTTTACTTCGTAAACTTCTGGAATTACATTTTCTCCATCAACCTTAATGACTGCCGATTCTGGAGCACGTAATGCAGTATGTAAAACAGCGCGATTTTCTGTCTGATTGATTAATTCTCCTCCAAAATATTGTGCGATTGCATCTTTCAGTCCGATCGAGTTTGCCAATTCTAATAAAAGAGAAACAGTTTCCTGACTAATATTGTTCTTTGAGTAATCTACTAAAAAATCATTCCATTGTAAATTGAATTTTTCAGCACGGGCACTATCTTGTTGAAACAATTCTTGTATTGTGGTTTCGTGAATTGCGTTATAGTGGTTTTGTAGATTTTTCCACGCTTCAGTCCCAGTTGGGTTTGTTGTGTTTAAAGCCATTTTATCTATAATTGAGTTTGTTTTCTGAAACACAAAAATACTGAAATAACTTTTAAAAGGGGAGCGGTTTGCGATTATATAACAATTAGTTACGAAAACGTTTTATGAATTATCACTTTTGATTTTTGGAAGTTATAATGATAGCTCCATCGTTTTCCTTTTCATTATAAATTATACGGCTGCTGTTTTTGTTTATAAAGTCTAAAGTAATAATGTCCAGTTTTTTAAGTGGCAAGAAGATGGTGTCTTGTTTTTTGTTGTATTTAAATGGAATTCCGTTTATTACAATCAAAGGCGATTCTCCAATTAAATCTTTTTCGAAGGCAGTGCTAACTAGTTGCTGTACAAAATATTTGCTTTCTTCTTTTTCATTTAAAATAAAAACTTTTGGATTGGAGCATCCTACGGCTAATAATGATAAAAATATCAGAAAGGATTTTTGCATGAATAAATAAGAGTTTAAGAAAAAATTTTTACCAGAATTTCCACCAAGGCTTTTTGTTAATTTCTATAATTTTCTTGGAGACATCAACATCTATTCTTTTTGGAGATTCGGTTTTAATTTTAGAATCGTCAAAAAATAATTTTCCGCTTTCGTCCATTCCGAGAGGAGATTTTGTTCTTTCTTTCCATTCTTCGGTTTGTAATTCTGAAACTAAAGATAAATCTATTTTTTCGCGAAAGCGTTTTTGAGCTTTTTCTATAATTTCTTCCTCTAAGTTTGAAGATGAATTTTTGAAAAGCGAAATTGAATTGTCTGGAATATTCAAAAGAAAAATTTGAGTTTTATCTCCAATCTTCTGAATGTCTAATACTTTAAAATAAGCAATTGAATCTAATAGAAAATGACCAATTTTTGATGAGTCAGGATTGAATTTTGATAAATCTTTTGCGTGAGCACTTGCGATTAAATATCTAAGGTTGCTCGAAAGTCCTCCGCCAATCGAACTCATATCAGTAAAACCTTTTTCCTGAATAATCTGTCCGACTTTATAATTTAAAATTAGATTTTCAGGAAGATTTGCGTCTCTGTAAAATAATTTTAAACCAGAAAAAGTTTCATGATACATGGCTTTAAGACGTTCATTTTTCATGACTTTAAATCAAAAAGATTATAAAAACGAATTGTTTACAGATTTCCAATGCTATCCAATTCTCTTTTTAAAGGCTCCATCTGTTTCATGAAACGAGTTCTGTCGTTTCCTGTCAAAGATTCTCCAGTTGGAAGATTCAGTCTAAGAGCATCTACTTGTACTCCATTTTTCCAAAAACGGTAACAAACGTGAGGACCAGAAGCTAGACCTGTACTTCCTACCAAACCAATTGTCTGACCTTGAGTAACGCGCTGTCCGCGGCGAACCAAGATTTTAGACATATGTAAATATTGGGTAGAGTAGGTTCCGTTGTGTTTTACTTTTACAAAGTTTCCATTTCCTGCAGTATATCCTGTAGCTTCAACAACTCCAGATGCGGTTGTAGAAATTGGTGTTCCTGTTGGAGCTGCGTAGTCTGTTCCTTTATGCGCTTTCCAAGTATGTTGAACGGGATGATATCTGTTCATGGTGAATCTTGAAGTGATTCGGCTGAATTTAATTGGAGTTTTTAGAAAAAAGTTTTTAAGTGTTTTTCCTTCATCATCATAATATTCAACTTTACCAGAAGTGGTGTCTCTTGCAAAAGGGAAGGCGTAAATGATTTTACCTTTATATTCAAAAAATGCAGCCTCAAGATCTTCAACACCATCATACGTTTTTCCGTTGATAAATCTTTCAGTGAAAATTAATCCGTAACGATCTCCTTTTTTAAGTTTAAAAAAGTCAATAGACCAAGAAAATACTTTTGTGATTCTGCTGGCCAAAGCTGTTTCAACACTTTCGTTTCCTAAAGTTTCTGATAATGAACTTTTAAGAACGCCACCAATCATTTTTCTTTTTAGAGAAACAGGTTTTACTTTTTTATATGCTTTTGCAACGCTATCTCTTAAATCAATAACATAATAACTTAAGGCGTCTGGCTGATAAACAAAAACTTGAAGATTATTCGTTTTGTTTTTAGAACGAAGTAAAGTAAAGGGTTTGCCATAACGAATGCTTCTGACATTGAACGAATCTTTTACCTGTTCTACAATATCATGTACTTTTTTATCTCCAATATTTTGACTTTGGAGTATGGAGCCAAAAGAATCTCCTTTTGAAATAGTATCATTAACAACATTAAAGTCTGCGTAATTAAAACCGAATTCTATTTTTTTGGTTGCTGCTGGTTTAGTAATTTTTGTTTCTACTTTTTCTTCTGCTTTTTTACATGAAAAAATAGAAAACAAGACAATTAAAATTACGACTGCTTTTTTCAAACTTTTAATATTTTTTTGTGGTGAAATTAAACTTCGGTTTCATTTCCCCAATTGGACAATTCTTCTTCGGTCCACAATTTAGGAAAAAAGATGCGTCTTTGGTATTTTGGGTGCATATATTTTTGCCAATCACTTCCTCCAGTAGCTTCTCCGTTACCTTTTCCGCTTTCTAAAATGTATTTTCTAGCCGTATTAAGGTGCTGCATTACCCAAGTAATGTTTACCGTTTTGTCGTAATGGCGCATTGCTGCAATTAGTTCTGTATTTTGTTGGTCTTCAATAGGTAATTGGATGAATTTTTGCCAAAGGTTTTTGGTTTTAAAGGAAGCCATTTGTCTTAAAAACTGCTCTTTGTACTTTTTCTCAAACTCATTTAGCAAATATGATTTTTCGCCAGTATGATAATCTTTTCCGGCAGCTTGCCAATAAAGATGTTCGAAGCTAGTTTCTAAATCGGTATTTTCGTCAAAGTTTGCTTTGTATCTGCGGTCTGTCAAATTGATCACATCAGTCGAAGCAAATTCGATCATTCTATATTGAGCGCTCTGGAATCCGCTGGCAGGAGTAAGCGTATTTCTAAATTTCATGTATTGATCTACTTCCATACCATTTTCCATAATACTGAAAGAGTTGGTAAGCATGTCAAAATATCTTGTGATTCTTGATAGTCTTTCGCTAAAAAAATCAACTTGAATGTTTTCTGTTTCGGCAATCTGATCAATTTCCCACAGAATCATTTTAAAAATCAATTCGTTTACCTGATGGTACATGATAAATACCATTTCGTCAGGAAGTGTGGTGCGTTGAATTTGCAGATTTAAAAGGGCATCGGTCTGAATATAATCCCAATATGTGATAGGTTTAGCCCAAAGCAATCCTTCTAATTGAACATCAGTTTTTTGATTTATGGCTTGAAATTTAAGATCAATTTCTTTTAAAAGTGCTTCAGAATTATCTGTAGGGTTCATTATTTTTTTACTTTAAGTGGACTTTGTAATCCTTTATAATCATCAAGATCTGCCTTAAGCGATCCGACGGCCAAATCTGCTTTAATTCTTATAGGAACTTTGTTTACATCGTCTGTTATCCAGAGTGTTAAGCTCTCTTTTTCTTTAAATACTCTACCTGTCTGTACCAATGGCTTAAAGACCATCGTAGAAACGGTTCCAAATTTAGTCGTAATATCTTGACGGCCTACAAATTTTAACTTAAATTTTGTGATTTCTTCATCAAAAAACATATCGATTGTAATGGCTTCGCCAGATTTAAGTTTATCGATATTGGGATGGTTTCTCAAAAAGTAAAATGCAGACACAATATCTTGTACATCTTCTGATACTAGAATCGTTTTTTCTGATTTTCTTTTATAGTCTTTTACTAAAACTCTATTTTCTGCTTGATTGAAAAAACCTTCTTGATTTTTGGTGTAGCCGCCTTCGTCAATTTTTCTAACATAACGATAGGGTTTTCCTGTTTCTTTGTCGAAATAACTTTCGTATAAATCTTCTACTTTAAAGAAAAATTTAGACATTCCAGTTGTGTAGCCTTTTCCAATAGAGTGATATACCTTTTTGTTGTTTATCGTGGCATCTTTAACTTCAAGAGTAGCATAGCCCGCATTTACAATTCCGTAATGTATTCTAAATTTGAAATATTCTCCAGTATCGAAGGCATCTTCTTTTTGAGGCGCAAATGAGAGTATTGTTAGTGCTAATATAGTGAGGAAGAGCTTTTTCATAGTACATTCTTTACATTTTATTATAAAGATAGACAAATGCAAATTCTATTCCAAATGTACCAAAACAAAAAAACTCAGTCAAAAATGACTGAGTTTTTATGCTATTAACTAACCAAAAAACTATAAATTATGAAATTTATATCAATTCGGAAGGAAACCACCCCTTCCTGATTTGCGGTGCAAAGATAGATAGAAAGTTCAAAAATAAAATAGCAAAAGTCAAGTTTAACATAACATTTGCAAAAAAAGCATCGTTTTTTGGCGAATTATGTGATTTTGTGCATCAAAATTAACATTTTATAGCGTTCCTCTCAATTCTTGCTCTCTTTCGATAGACTCAAAAAGGGCTTTAAAGTTACCTGCACCAAACCCTTTTGCACCCATTCTTTGAATAATTTCGAAGAAAAGCGTCGGTCTGTCTTGAACTGGCTTTGTAAAAATTTGTAAAAGGTAACCATCTTCGTCGGCATCGACCATGATTGCTAATTTTTCGATTTCGTTCAAATCCTCTTTCATCATGTCCATATGAACACCCAATCTTTCAGGAATTGCTTCGTAATATGCGTGTGGAGGAGCCGATAAAAATTCAACACCACGTGCTCTAAGTTGTGAAACCGTTTTAATAATATCGTCTGTGGCAATGGCGATATGCTGAATTCCAGGTCCGCCATAAAAATCTAAATATTCTTCAATCTGCGATTTTTTCTTTCCTTCTGCCGGTTCGTTGATTGGAAATTTAATTCTTCCGTTTCCATTAGACATTACTTTACTCATCAAAGCAGAATACTCTGTAGTGATTTGTTTGTCATCAAAAGATAGGAAATTCACGAATCCCATTACTTCTTCGTAGAATTTTACCCAAGTATTCATTTCGTTCCAACCCACGTTTCCAACCATGTGGTCGATGTATTTTAATCCAGTTGATTCTGGGTTAAAGTCAGATTTCCATTCTTTATAACCTGGCAAGAAAACCCCATTATAATTTTTTCTTTCTACAAAAATGTGAACCGTTTCTCCGTAAGTATAAATTCCAGAACGAACTACTTGTCCAAATTCATCTTCTTCAACCGTTGGTTCCATAAAAGAACGGGCACCACGCTTCATGGTTTCTTCGTACGATTTTGTAGCGTCTTCAACCCAAAGAGCAGCCACTTTTACACCATCACCATGTTTTTTCAAATGTTCGTTTATTGGAGAATCTGCTGTTAAAGGCGTAGTCAAAACAATTCTAATTTTATCTTGTTTCAAAACATAAGACGCTCTGTCTTTTACTCCAGTTTCTAATCCAGCGTAAGCTAATGACTGATACCCGAATGCAGATTTATAATAATGTGCAGCTTGTTTGGCATTTCCCACATAAAATTCTACATAATCTGTTCCTAATAATGGAAGGAAATCTTGCGCTCCTTCAAATATTTTCTCTAATCCGTATTCTACTGATTTTACTTCTTTTGACATGATGTTTATTTGTTTAATCGGTTAATCGTTTAATTGATTTTTCCGAAATGTTGTGTTTAAAATTTGTTTTTTTACCGCAAAGGCGCTAAGTAAATCGCAAGGTTCGCAAAGTTTTTTATAGCGATCTTTGCGTAAAATCCTTGCGAACTTTGCGGTTAGATCGAAAGTGAAATTTATTCAACCCAAGATTTATAGTACTGTCCATCATCAAGCCCCATAGCTTCTTCAGTAACCATTAATGGACGGAAAGTATCCACCATTACGGCCAATTCCTGAGTTTCTTTATGACCAATACTTCGTTCCATTGCGCCTGGCGCTGGTCCATGCGGAATTCCTTTTGGGTGTAAAGTAATATGACCTTGCTCAATATTGTTACGACTCATAAAATCGCCATCTACATAATATAGAACTTCGTCAGAATCAATATTGCTGTGATTGTATGGCGCCGGAATGGCTTTCGGATGATAATCGTAAAGTCTTGGGCAGAATGAGCAAACGACAAAAGTTGCCGTTTCAAAAGTTTGGTGTACTGGAGGCGGTTGGTGTACACGTCCAGTTATAGGTTCGAAGTTATGAATTGAAAATCCGTATGGGAAATTGTAGCCGTCCCAGCCTACAACGTCAAACGGATGTGTGGCATAAACCACTTCATGAATCATTCCTTCCTTTTTGATTTTAATTAAAAAATCGCCTTTTTCGTCATGAGTTTCCAATTCGCTAGGCAAAATAAAATCACGCTCACAAAATGGAGAATGTTCTAAATGCTGTCCAGATTGGTTTTTATAACGTTTTGGAGTGTAAAAAGGAGAATAAGATTCTACATAAAATAATCGGTTGTCTTCTGTTTCGAAATCGATCTGATAAATAATACCGCGTGGAATAATTAAATAGTCACCATATTCAAACGGAATATTTCCTAACATGGTTCTTAATTTTCCTTTTCCTCTATGTATGAAGAGCATTTCGTCGGCATCGGCATTTTTATAAAAATAATTACGAAGCGATTCTTTAGGCGCAGCCAAACCAATAATACAGTCTTTATTGACAAGCATTGCTTTTCGGCTGTCCAGAAAATCATTTTCGGGTTTTAATTCAAAACCCTTAAAAAGAAGCGATTTTATATTTTTTCCGATTGCAATTTTAGGGTCAACCGAATAAGAGTTTAAAATTTCTTTAACCTGAGTTGGTCTGTGTACGTGATAAGATAGCGACGAATGTCCATGAAAACCTTCGGTTCCGAACAATTGTTCATAATAAAAACCTCCGTTTGGTTTTTCAAATTGGGTGTGTCGCTTTTGCGGAAATTCTCCGAGTTTGTGATATAATGGCATGGCTTTTCAATTAGATAATTAGTAAATTAGATAATTCGAAAATTTGAATTGCAGAGTGAATAATCAGTTCAATTTTTCCAATTGACTAACTATCTCAATTCGATAGAAGCATTATTCTGGATTTCTCTTAATAAGAAATTGAAGATACTCTAATAAACCTGTCCAATTTGTTTTCATTATAACAAATGTCGTAATTTTTTCGGAGTAAAAATAAAAATTATATTATTTATAACTATAAAATAACTTAGTTTTTTTGATTTAATTTTTATGATGTAAAAAAATACACTGTTTTTATTGAAGTATTCTCGGTTATAATACTAAAATTGAAACCCGATACTAAACCATGTAAAGCTTTTTGACATTTCTGGAGACCAAGATTGTTTTACTTCGATAGGTCCAATGATGGTTTCTAAACCATAACCAATTGCGTATCCTGTATATTTTGGCATAGAGACCCAATCGACAGAAGAAAAAATATCATCTCCTAAGTTGGCAAAATTAGCAGATAAATTAATGTGATTTTTTTTGAAGATTTCGTAATCAATATTAATATCAGTTTTAATATAACTGTTGCCGGCAATGCTTAGAAAATCGTATCCGTAGAAATAATTGAAATTGTTTATTTTGTTGTAGCCATAACCACCAAATATAAAATCAAAGAACGGAACACTGTCGCTGCCAATATTAAAACCAGCATCGGCTCCAAATTTTATAGTTGCTTTTCTAAATAGCGGTCTAACAACTGATATTTCGGCTTTCGCAATCGAGAAAGGTTTAAATTGCTTTGTATAATCTGATGATGCCATATAGGTTTGCAGATCTGTAGAAAAATATAATCCAGAACTTGGGTAATATTTTTCGTCTAGCGAATCGTATTTTAAATAAGCAAAGGCACTAAAATAATTGCTTTTTTCAATTATGTTATCTTCGTTGGTAAGTGTCGGGGAGTTAATTTTTAGATACTTATATTCTAATCCACCACCCATTAAAAATTTCTGGACAAAAATAGTCTGAAAATAAGCCTGATTGGTTATATCCATGAAGTCAACATTAATAAGGTTGAAATTTGGATTCTCTTTAAGAACACCACTCAAACTAGTTGTTACATTTCTATTAAATTGATTTAGTCTCGAACGGAAGCCAAAACTGATGTTAAAACCATTTTCGACATAATAGTTAAAATCATATCTGAAATTATCACCCAAAATTATATCCAAAGAAGTAACATCGTTTTTTAAAAAAGTCTTTTTATGAGTTAGGTTTAATAAAACCGCACTTTTGTAAAGGCCATCATAATGAAGACCAAGTTTTAGATACGTTTGTGTTGGATTTTCTCTTAAAACCAAATCCAAATCGTCCTTATCGCCATCTGGCTGAAGGCAATAGGAGATAGTGCTAAAGTTTTGTGTTGCATTTAAGTTGTTTATCCCAGCTTTAAGTCCATCATAAGTTATGGTGCTTCCTGGTTTAAAACGAAGTTTACCGCGAATATATTCTTTGGTGTAATTATCTAATTTATCAGTATTTATGTCTTGAATATGAAGTGTGTCTGTTTCAACTTTTAATTTTGGCTTTTTGTAAAAGTGGTTTTCATCGCTCAAAGTTTTGATTTTTTCATAAACTGCAAAAGCGGCTTCTTCTCCTTTTCTAATGATTTCTTCTCCTCGGTCAAATGAAATAACTCCAAAATCGCGAATATCAGGTCTGATGTAAACATCTGTGTCCTTTATCTTGCTTTTCATTTTTTCGATGGATTGCAGATTGGTAATCTGAACCAAGATTCGTGTGGCATTTTTTAGGTTTTTTCTTTTCAGCAAATCGTCTTGAACATCTACACCAATAATAATATCTGCGCCGAGATTGCGAACTTCTTGTATGGGATAATTATTGACAACGCCACCATCAACCAACAAATTTCCGTCAATTTCAACTGGTGTAAATAGGGAAGGAAAAGCCGAACTCGCCATCATGGCTTGAACCAGATTTCCTTTGTTGAGCAAAACTTCTTCGCCCGTTTCAATATTAGTTCCAATACATAAAAAAGGAGTTGGCAGTTTGTTGAAATCGCGAACGTGACGTACATTTCTTGTTAAACTGCTTAATAAATTATAATTGTACATTCCTTTTGAAAGTGCTTCTGGAATGCCGACTCTGAAATTACTGAAAGGCAAGACAATCGCATATAACTCGTCATTCTTCTTGCCATAAAAATTCTTAGAAGAACGCGGAATATAATCGTTTATTAATTCGTCGAAGTTGGTTCGTTTGAAAATAGAATCGATTTGAGAAGCATTGTAGCCAGAAGCATAAAGTCCGCCAATTACAGAGCCCATACTGGTTCCGCCAATGTAGTCGATTTTGATTCCAGCTTCTTCCAAAACTTTCAAAACTCCAATATGTGCAAAACCTTTGGCGCCGCCGCCACTTAAAACTAATCCTATTTTGGGTCTTTTGACACTATCTTTTTTTGTTTCCTGCGAAAATGATTTGGACGAAAACAAAAAAGTCAGCAATAAAACAAATGAGAATGCGCACGAAGAAGCTCCTTTGAAACAAATTTTTGAAATGTACAGTTGGAATGAACGCATAAAAACTTTAATTGGTTTTGTAAAAGTCGACAATTTTTTTGGCTTTAGAAACACCTATAACGTCTGAAATTTCTTTTTCTGTAGCCAATTTTAATCTTTTAACACTTTTAAAATGCTGAATCAAAGCAAGCATGGTTTTTTCGCCAATTCCAGGAATGCTTTCAACAGAAGAATTAAGTGCCGATTTGCTTCGTTTGTCTCTGTGAAATGTGATTCCAAATCGGTGCGCTTCGTTTCTTAAATGCTGAATGACTTTTAAGGTTTCCGATTTTTTATCCAAGTAAAGTGGAATCGAATCTCCAGGATAGAAAAGCTCTTCCAAACGTTTTGCGATTCCGATAATGGCAATTTTACCGCGTAAACCTAATTCATCAATACTTTTTAAAGCCGATGATAATTGTCCTTTTCCACCGTCAATGATTATTAGCTGAGGCAAAGGCTGATTTTCGTCTAATAATCTTTTGTAACGGCGATAAACAATTTCGGTCATCGAAGCAAAATCGTCGGGGCCTTCAACAGTTTTAACGTTAAAATGGCGATAATCTTTTTTGCTTGGTTTTCCGTCTTTAAAAACCACGCAAGCCGCAACAGGATTTGTTCCCTGAATGTTCGAGTTATCAAAACATTCTATATGTCTTGGTTCAACAGGAAGACGTAAATCTTTCTGCATCTGCGCCATAATTCTGTTCACATGACGATCTGGATCTACAATCTGTAATTGCTTTAATTGTTCGATTCGATAAAATTTAGCATTTCGAATTGACAAATCTAAAATCTGTTTTTTATCTCCAAGCTGAGGAACAGTTATTTTAATGTTTTCGCCCAAATCCATTTCAAAAGGAACAATGATTTCTTTTGATAATAGCTGAAAACGCTCGCGAAGTTCTATAATCGCCAATTCTAATAATTCTTCATCACTTTCATCCAGCTTTTTCTTCATTTCTAAAGTGTGCGAACGAATAATTGAACCATGAGAAATCTGAAGGAAGTTGACATAAGCCGCACTTTCGTCAGAAATAATAGAGAAAACATCAATATTGGTAATTTTCGGATTGATAATGGTAGACCTAGATTGATAATTCTCTAAAACTTCAATCTTTTCTTTGATTTTTTGCGCTTCTTCAAATTGTAAATTCTGCGCATAAGTATTCATTACTTTCTTGAAATCCTTTAAACTTTCTTTGAAGTTTCCTTTCAAGATTTCGCGAATCGCATTAACCTGTCTTTGGTATTCTTCCAATGGCTCCAAACCTTCGCAAGGGCCTTTGCAATTGCCAATATGATATTCTAGACAAACTTTAAATTTTCCTGAATTAATATTAGATGCGCTCAAGTCATAATTGCAAGTTCGCAGCGGATATAATTCTTTTATTAAATCTAAAATAGTATGTACTGTTTTGAAACTGGTGTAGGGACCAAAATATTCAGAGCCGTCCTTGATCATGTTTCGAGTTGAAAATATTCTCGAAAAAGGTTCTTTTTTAATACAAATCCACGGATACGTTTTGTCATCACGCAAAAGTACATTGTATCGCGGCTGTAGGGTTTTAATTAAATTATTTTCTAATAAAAGCGCATCGGTTTCTGTTGGAACTACGATGTGTTTTATCGTAACGATTTTTTTTACCAGTACATTTGTCTTGGCAGTATCGTGAATTTTATTGAAATAAGAAGAAACCCTTTTTTTTAAATTTTTAGCTTTGCCGACATACAAGATTTTCCCGTCTTTATCATAATATTGATAGACGCCAGGATTGTCTGGTAAAGTTAAAATTTGAAGATCTAAGGCTGGTTTTTGCATTCTTTTTTATGTGTGAAGATACTCGAAAAGCTTTTTTCAAAAACCATTCCGATTTCCAAATGAAGCTTAACATTGAATTAGTTTCAAATTTACAAAATCAAAAGAATAATTTCTATATTTAGATTTTATAATTCTACATGAAAAATAGTACTCCATTGGTTATTTTTGGCGAATCGATTTTGCCGGGAGAACACAGAACGATAAACGTCGAAATTGCTCGGCTTCATACTACAACAAAACTAAATATTCCTGTTATTGTTCGTCGTTCCAAGAACGAAGGTCCGACTGTTTTATTTTCTGCCGGAATACACGGAGACGAAATTAACGGTGTTGAAATTGTTCGTCAGATTATCAGTAAAAAAATCAACAGACCTGCACGCGGTACTATAATCTGCATTCCGGTGATTAATATGTATGGTTTTGTGAATAAATCTCGCGAGTTTCCAGATGGGCGCGACTTGAATCGTGTTTTTCCAGGAAGTAAAAAAGGTTCGCTTGCCAGCCGATTTGCCTATCATATTGTCGAAGAAATTTTGCCAATTTTAGATTATGCAGTCGATTTTCATGCGGGCGGAGCAAGCCGATTTAACGCACCGCAAATTAGAATCACAGAAAACAATCCTGAACTTAAAGTTTTGTCCGATATTTTTAATGCGCCATTTACACTTTATTCTAAAAATATAAATGGTTCTTTTAGAAAAACCTCTGAAAGTGCCAATGTAAAAATGCTTCTTTTTGAAGGTGGAAAATCTTTAGATATCAATAATGAAATTGCAAATCAAGGTGTTTTGGGAACAAAACGTTTGCTCCATTATTTAGGAATGTTAGATTCTAAACAAATTATGGAACCCGCCTTAACACCTTCAATTTATATTAAACAATCGGTTTGGCTTCGAGCAAAATGTTCGGGTTTGCTTCATGATTTTAACTTGATCGGAAAATTTGTAACCAAAGGCACTATCTTGGCTATTATTACAGATCCGTTTGGGAAGTTTGAACAAAAAATCAAAGCGCCGCACGATGGTTATGTAATTAATGCCAATCATTCGCCAATTGTTTATGAAGGCGATGCTATTTATCATTTATCTAAAACTCCAGACAATGCCGACGAGTAAAAAAGAACTCCGAATAGAATATAAAAATTTCCGTAAAGCACTTTCTTTTGATGAAGTAGAAGAGAAGAGTTTGGCAATTGCAAACCAATTAATCCAAATGCCGATTTGGGATAAAATTTATTATCATGTATTTCTTCCAATTGAAGAGCATAAAGAAGTTAATACGGAATTTGTTCTGCATTTGCTTTCTGGAAAAGACAAAGAAATCCTGATTTCTAAAAGTGATTTCGAAACCAGAAAAATGACTCATTTTCTTTTAACGGATAATACTAAAATCAAAAAGAACGAATACAACATTCCTGAACCTGTAGATGGAATTGAAGTTCCGTCTTCTAAAGTTGAAGTAGTTTTTGTACCACTTTTAGCTTTTGATGTTTTTGGAAATAGAATTGGTTACGGAAAAGGTTTTTATGATAAATTTCTTGCCGAATGCAAACCCGAAACCATCAAAATTGGACTTTCTTTTTTTGAAGCCATAAATCAGATTGATGATGTTTTTGAGTCGGATATCAAGTTGGATTATTGCGTAACGCCAGAAAAGATTTATCAGTTTTAATTTAATTGCAAAAAAATACACATTTAATTTTTTATACCCCATTTTATTGTAGAGACGCACCGCAGTGCGTCTAACACAATGTTTACTGATTAATTGGATGCAAAAAAATAATGCCACAGATTAGAGGATTCAAAAAGATTAATCCATTTAATCATTTTAATCTGTGGCAAAAAAACACACATTTAATTTTTTACACCCATTTTATTGTAGAGACGCACCGCAGTGCGTCTAACACAATGTTTGCCGATTAATTGGATGCAAAAAAATAATGCCACAGATTAGAGGATTCAAAAAGATTAATCTATTTAATCATTTTAATCTGTGGCAAAAAAATATTCGCATTTCACAAAAAAAATTTCTACACCAAATCCCTTTAAAATCAAGGTTTCTCAATTTATTTTCACGTAAGAAAAGGATTTTTAAATTTTTTGGCACGATTTTGCTTACTCGAAAAAATGCAAATAATCGCCTCTAGTACATCCGGAATGCTAGTCCTTATTTGAAGCCTATAACCTTTTATTAATTTTTAAAAATTTACTTTATGAGAAATCTTAATTTCTTTATGATGGCATTCCTTGTACTTACTATTTTCAGCTGTAAGAAAGCGTATGCACCAGACCAAAGTTACGAGACAGTTGATTCTGCTGCAGCTGTAACAGATGCAATTCCAGAGGAAATGTACATTGAACCAAATACAGAAAGCTACGCAGGATTGGAAGAAAATCCTTTTGAATCTCCCCTAAAAGAACCGCTTTCTACTTTTTCTATTGATGTTGATAATGCATCCTATACCAATATCCGCCGATTTATAAACGAAGGGCAAAAAGTACCTAAAGATGCCGTTCGTGTGGAAGAGATGATTAACTTCTTTAAATACAAATATCCACAGCCAGAGGGTCAGCATCCGTTTTCTATTAATACAGAATACAGTGATTGTCCTTGGAATAAAAACAGCCGATTACTAAAGATTGGTTTGCAAGGAAAAGATATTCCTATGGCAAATCTGCCAGCTACTAATTTGGTTTTTTTGGTTGATGTTTCGGGTTCGATGGATGAACAGAATAAATTGCCTTTGCTAAAAGAATCGATGAAAGTTTTGGTAAAAGAACTGAGAAGCATTGATAAAGTTTCGATTGTAGTTTATGCAGGATCTGCTGGAGTAGTTTTAGAACCTACTTCTGGAGATAATAAAGACGAAATTATGGATGCTTTTGATGATTTACATGCAGGTGGAAGCACGGCAGGAGGAGAAGGAATCGAATTAGCCTACAAATTGGCACAGCAGAATTTTATTAAAGAAGGAAATAATAGAGTGGTGATAGCTACTGACGGTGATTTGAATGTTGGCGCTTCTTCTGATGATGATATGCTGAAATTGATCGAACAAAAAAGAGAATCTGGAGTTTTCTTAACCGTTCTTGGATTTGGAATGGGAAATTACAAAGACAGTAAAATGGAAATTCTTGCCGATAAAGGAAATGGAAATTATGCTTACATTGATAACATTCAAGAAGCAAATCGTTTTCTTGGAAAAGAATTTAAAGGATCAATGTTTGCTATCGCGAAAGATGTAAAAATCCAAATCGAATTTAATCCGAATCACGTTCAAGCGTATCGATTGATTGGTTATGAAAACAGAAAATTAAATGCAGAAGATTTTAAAAATGATAAAATTGATGCAGGAGAATTAGGTAGCGGACACTCGGTTACGGCTTTGTATGAGATTGTTCCGATTGGCGTAGAAAGTGATTATGTCCCTTCAGATTTAAAATATACTAAAACGCAGAAAGTAGCTGAAAATCATAGTGATGAATTGGCTACAGTAAAATTTAGATATAAAAAACCTGATGGCAATAAAAGCATTGAAATCGTAAATGTAATTGCAGATCAAAAAACGAACTTAGAAAACAGCTCTCCAGATTTCAAATTCACAACCGCTGTTTCTTGGTTTGGACTAAAATTGCGTGACTCAAAATACATAGCAAACAGTTCAAGTTCTGATATCAAAAGATTGGCAAAATCGGGTTTGTCAAACGACGAAGAAGGTTATCGATCTGAGTTTGTAAGATTGGTTGATGCGGTGAACTAATTTAAATTCCAAATAATGTAAAAATCCCAAATTCCAAAGCAGTTATTGGAATTTGGGATTTCTATATTTAATATTTTAAAACTTTATTTTACCTCTTTGACAGTTGAAGAATCTATCCAACCTTGCGTTCCGTCTGTTAATTCGATTTTTTTCCAGCCTGCAATACTTTCCAAAACATACACTTTCGCTCCTTCATGCAATAAAATAATTCCAGTCGAAGATTTTTTAGGTTCATGTCTAACTTGGCTTAATTCAGAAAAAACAATGGCTACACGATCGTTTTCAAAATGATTTTTTTCAGACATTCCCGCTGAGATGCTTAAAGCAAAAGCCACCAAAACGATAAACATTCCGACAAAATAAATTCTTTTTGCAAGTGTAGCGTTCGAAAAATAATATCCAATAAAACTCAATAAAAACACAAAACCAAGCGCAACAGAAATTTTAGCCCAAGTATTATAATCAAAAATAGAAGTAAAGTTCTGAATCAGTTTGGCAAAACCTACTTTTGGAACTTCTTTGATTTCATCAATCGTTAGTTTTTTGGCAAATTTTAAGTTGTTTAACGTCTCAGGATCGTTTGGTTTAAGAACCAAAGCCTTTTCATAATTGTAAATCGAAGGTGCAACCTGATTTAGTTTGTAATAACAATTTCCAAGATTAAAATACACTTCGGCAGAATGTAATTTATCTTCTTTTATGATGTTTTCATAAACCTGCGCCGCTTCTTTATATTGTCCTTTTTGGTACAATGCATTGGCCGATTCAAAGCGACCTTGCGCAAAGAAAACCTGCGAGATGAATAAAAAGAGATATAGTATGTTTTTCATTTTCTATTGTAATAAAGATTATCAACTTTGCGAACTTAAATTCGACTCAATCTAAATCAATTTTCTTAGCTCCCGATAGCTATCGGGATTGCGTAAAAAAAATTAAACAATCTGTTTTTCTAATTCAGAAATAATCAATACAGCCTTATCATAATCCTGCTGAATTGAAGCGCTCGATGCTGGTGCATAACGTGCAAATTCGCAGTTTTCAGTTAGAGCAATAAAATTTTGAACCGTTTCTGGATTTGCATTTCTAGATAACAGCAATTCTCTAATATTGTCTTTACTCATTTCTGAAGTTTCAATATGTAGTTTTGCTTTCAAGAAATTATGCATTGCTTTTTCAAGTGCAATATAGAAAGGCTCTTTGTTATTAAGATGTTTTTTCGCTTGCGATAAATATTTCTTAGCCAGCTTATTGTTCATTCTAATTCTGTTTCCAGTAACATCACTATCCATAGCTTCTTTTTTCTTTCTAGCTAAAATGATTATCGGAATAATGATAAATGGAGCAAACAATAATCCTAAATATAAGTTCGAATCATAAAAATCTTTTTTCTCAATAGGAATTAATGCTGTTCTAGATTTAATGTTTTTGAATTGATCTGCTTTCGCCACCGCATTTTTAGAAGCCGATGCTCCTGGATTTGCTTCCGCAGGCGTTGGACCGTCCATGACATCAATCATAATTTCTTTTGAAGTAATGGTTTTATAAGTTCCAGAGCTCAAATCGAAATAGGAGAACTGCATTGGTTTTATCGCATATTTTCCTCGGTATTGTGGTACAATAGTGTATTTGTCTGTAATTCTTCCAGACATGCCGCTTAGAGAAGTAGTTACTTGCTCGTCATGAACAGGATCATACATTTCTAATGCATTTGGAACAACTGGTTTTGGAAGCGTAAACAACTTCATATTTCCAGTTCCTTGCGCACTTACGATTAAGTCAAGACCTTCGCCATTTTTAAGCGTTGTTTTTGATGGAGTAACGGTAAAATTCAGTCTTCCGACAGCTCCAGTAAATCCTTCTGGTTTTGTGCTTTCAGGAAGAGGTCTAACATTGATTGTTTTTGCTCCAGCAGAAACTACTTTATTGTCTTCTGTAATAATCATTTGACCAAACATATCACGGCGATTTGTTGGCAATTGCACACCAATATCTAGTGAAAGAGGTTCAATAGTAAGTTTTCCTGATTTCTGAGGATATAAAATGGTCTTTTTCAGGATAACATAATAACATTTTTGGCCTTGGAAATTTCCTTCTTCAATTGCCAATTGTTTGATGTCAATGTTCTGATTCCAGAAATCATTGTATTTAGGTTTGGCCAATTCTTTAAATCCTGTAACTCCAATATTATTGAAATACAATTTGTAAACCGCTGTTATTGGTTCGTTTAGATATGGATTTGTTTTTGAAATTTCGGCAACAAGAGTCAATAATTCATTTCCAGATCCTGGAGGTCTGTCGTTTGGATCTCTTTCTTGAGCCACGGCATTGGTCACAGTAACCTTAATCGGATTTGTTTTGTAAACCTGACCGTTGAATTCTATTGCGGCCTGCTTAATGGTGACAACTCCTTTTCTCTCAGGCTGCAAGATATAAGAATATATTTTTTGAAAAGAGCTTCGCCCATTTATCCAAGACTGACTAATCTGTTGGCTTGGTCCTGCGACCATTTTAAACCCCTCAAAAGAAGGTTGCTCGAAATTATCTCCGTCAACATTCATGATGAAGTCGATGCGAAGTCTTTCATTTATTCCAAGCGAGTTTTTGCTGACTCTGGCTTCAAATTGTACTTGAGCCATAAGTCCTTGAAAAGTGATTAGAAATAGAATTAAATATCTTTTCATTACTTGTTTAATCGTTGTTTTTAATGCTTAATCGTTTAAACGTTATTTTGTTTAATCGTATTGTTTGGATCAAATAAACAAATTAACGGTTAAACGATTAACCAAATTTTACCAGTCTTTTTCTGTTTTCTTAGGATTAGTTTTTACTTTTTGAGCATTTACTTTGTCCTGAATTTTCTTTTCCTCATTATTTACAGCGTCAAGCAAATTCTGAACACGTTCTTTTGATATTCCTCCAGGCTGTGGTTTTGGCTCTCCTTGATTGTCAGATTTGTCATCTTTCTTAGGATCGTTTTTACCGTCTTTTTTGTCTTTATCTTGGTCGCCTTTATCGTCTTTTTTATCCTTGTCTTTATCTTTATTTTTGTCCTTGTCTTTATCTTTGTTTTTATCCTTATCCTTGTCTTTGTCCTTATTTTTATCTTTCTGATCGTTTTTAGGAGGATTCTCTTTTAATTTTTGTTTTGCGTAAGCATAATTGTAACGTGTTTCATCATCAGTAGGGTCGTTACGAAGTGCTTGTTTGTAAGCTTCAACGGCTTGAGAATAATCTTTCTCTTTCATGAAAGTATTTCCAAGGTTATGATAAGCCTTGTGTTTTTCAGGTCTCGTTTTGGCATTTTTTATCGCTTTCGTGTAAGCAAATTTAGCTTCCGAAATCTGATTTTGTCTATAAATGGTATTTCCTAAATTATATGGAGCTACTGATTTTTTAGGAAATTTTGATTCCGAAATTCTATAGTTTGCTTCAGCATCAGTAAATTTATTCTGTTTATATTCTTCATTACCAGCAGGCAATGATTTGTCCTTTTCTTGTGCAGCAGCAGCAAAAGAAACCGTTAGTAAAATATAAAGGATTAAATTTTTCATTCTAATTTTGTTTTCTGTTCTGAATTTCACTCTGAACATTTATTTCTTTTCATTAAATAAATCCAACTCTTTGATCCAGTTTGTTTTTCTTTCTAATAAGAAAATGTCTAGGAAAAGCAGTAAAAATGCAAATCCGATAAACCATTGGAACTGCGATTGAAATTCTGCCATTTGTGTAGCTTCAAATTCTGTTTTCTGAATATTGTTCAAAGCATTTTTTACATATTCTAAAACTTCTTTCGTACTTCCGCCGTAAACATAACCACCTTTTGTTGCTTTTGCAATTGTTTTTAAACCTTCTTGATTTAATTTGGTAATAACTGTTTCTCCGTTTTGGTCTTTTTGATAGCCTCTTACAACACCATTTTCTTTTAACGGAATTGTTCCTCCTCTTTCTGTTCCAACACCAATTGTAATGATTTTCATTCCTAATTTATTGGCTTCTTCTGCCGCGGCAGTTGCGCCTTCAGAATGATCTTCACCGTCAGAAATCAGAATTAATAATTTACTGGTCTTACTCTTTTCATCAAAATAAGTAGAAGACAGTTTAATTGCCTCGTCCAAAGATGTTCCTTGAGATGAAACCATTCCTGGATTCATACTTTGCAAGAACATTTTTGCAACGCTGTAATCTGATGTGATTGGTAAAACTGGGAAAGCACTTCCTGCGTAAGCAACAATTCCGATTCTATCGCTTCCTAAATTATTAATGATCTGAGAAACCAATTGTTTGCTTTTATCCAAACGGCTAGGAACAACGTCTTCTGCAAGCATACTTTTAGAAACGTCGACAGCAAAAACAATATCAATACCTTCTCGTTTTACGGTTTCCATTTTGGTTCCGATTTTCGGATTTACCAAGCCAATAATCAAACAAGTAAGGGCCAAAAGAATTACAACAATTTTTAAAACAGGTTTAAAAACCGATTTCTCAGGGCTCAATCTTTTTACCATTTCCAAATCACCAAATTCACGTTGCGTTCTTCTTTTCCAATACATATTGAAAAGAAAAATACATACCACAATTGGGATAAGTAATAAGAGATATAAATATTTTTTTTCGTCTAATTCCATAAATTTTTTTAAAATTCCAATCTCAAATAATGCTGAGATAAATTCCAAATTCCAAACTTGTTTTAAGCTCCAATTCTAAAAATTCCAAATTCCAAATTCCAATTTGTTATTTGGAATTTTTAGAATTGGGATTTTTTAATTTTTTCAAAATTAAATAAAGCTTCTGTAAACCGTATTTCTTAATCCAACTTCAAGCAATAACATTAAACCTGCAAATAAGACAAAAAACCTGTATTTTTCGTCGTAATCGTAGAATTTCAGTTCCTGAATTTCTGTCGTTTCCAGTTTATTGATCGATTTGTATATTTCTGCTAATTTATCATTGCTTGTTGCTCTAAAGTATGTTCCGTCTGTTTTTTGTGCAATACTTTTCATCAACCTTTCATCGATTTCAACTTTTTGCATTTTAAATAAGAAACCTCCGTTTGGTGCGTATGCGTATGGAGATTCTGCCATTCCGTTTGTTCCAAGACCAATTGTGTAAACTTTTATTCCGTATTGTTTTGCAATATCAGCGGCAGTTTCTGGTTCGATAAAACCAGCATTGTTAACACCGTCAGTAAGTAAAATAATTACACGGCTTTTTGCTTTGCTATCTTTCAAACGATTTACAGCAGTTGCCAATCCCATTCCAATTCCTGTTCCGTCTTGTAAAACCGTGTCGTATTTAATTCCTTTTATTGCTTCAAGAATGATTGCTTTATCGCTGGTAACAGGGGTTTTGGTGTAAGCTTCAGAAGCGTATAAAACCAATCCGATTCTGTCGTTTGGTCTTTCTCCAACGAAATCTGCCGCAACTCGTTTTAAAGCTTCCATACGGTTTGGCTTTAAATCTTTCGCCAGCATAGATCCAGAAACGTCAATTGCCATTACAATATCAATTCCTTTTGTTGTTTTAGTCTGGTTACTAATGTCTACAGTTCTTGGGCGTGCCAATGCTATAATTAATGAGCTTAAAGCGAGAATTCTGAAAACGTATAAAGCAGGTTTGAACTTGATCCAAAACGATTCATTATTTTGAAATCCTGCTGTCGAACTCATTTTTAAGGTAGCCGACTGCTGGTTGCGTTTCCAGAAAAACCAGATTATCGCAATCGGAATTAATAGAAACAACCAAAGGAACTCTGGATTTAAAAAAGTGATCTTGCTCATTAGTTGTTTGCTCTTTGAAGTTCAACAGAATTTAATATTCGGGTCGTGATTTCATTTGCATAAGTATCGCCTTCTTCGTGCAAAATCAGGATTTGCTGTAAACCTTGATCTTGTTTGAAAAGTAACAATTCATAATATGCTTTTGTACTCGTTTTGGTTGCTGGATTCAAAACAGTCATTGTTCCGTAACCTTTTACTCCCTGAATACCTTCGTTTGTTTGAAAATCTTCTTGTTTTAATATAATATTTTGTCCGCCTTGAGCCTCGATAATTTTTAGATTACCCTCAAGAGTTTTACTTAAATCAATATCTGTTGGCTGTTTGAATTTAGATGTAGAAACCGTTACGTAAAAATTGTCAACCATACTTCCGTATGTAAAAAGTTGCATTTCTTTGATAAGTGCCATTGCTTCTTTTGGAAGTACTTTTTGCGCGTCCATTCTTTTTAAAACCTTTGGCGTTTCAATAAGAACAGCAGGGCTTCCATAAGCACTTTTTACCCATTCGCCTTCTAATAATTCTTTTGAAGGGTGGCCAATTACGTTATCTTTTACATAATTGAAACCTTTGGTAACCACAAAGAAAGTGGTTGTAGCAAACAATAAAAGTATGATAGCTGCAACCGCATAACCAATTCGTGCATTACGCTGTTTCTTAAGCTGTGCCTGAATTTGTCTTTGTCTTTGCGCTTCGTTTAATAACTGATCTTCAATTTCTTCTGGAGCTTCAGTTGGAATTGCATTATCTAGGGTTAAAATTACTTTCTGTATTTTATTTCTATCATCAGTAATTTCAAAATCAAGCGGTTTAGATTTGGCAAATTTTACCAAATCGGCCTGACGTAAAACGCGTTCTAAATTTTCAACCGTTTCCGGCGTAAGCGTCATTTTCTTTTTGGTCGAAGCTTCTCTAATCGCAGTAATTAACTCAGAAGTAGTACTTTCCATTGCTGGAATGTGAATGGCTTCTTCAATATAATTTCTAGCAATATCGGTCAGTTCGCTATAGTATTCTTTAATTTCTCCTTTTTGAACCAGTTCTTTTTGTTCTAAGTTGTTTAATAAACTAGTTGCTTTTTCTATTGGCGTTTTATAAACTTCTTCTTCGATTTTTTTCAACTGACGTTTTTTAACATACCAATAAACGAAACCACCAATTCCTAAAATTGCTAGAACTATTAAAGTGTAAATCCACCAATTTCCCATTCCTTCATCAACAGAAGAAATGTCTTTAATGTCGTACATTTTCTGCTGTAAAGTATCAACTTTTACAGCGGCTACTTCAACTTTAATAGAATCAGAGTAAAAAGGTTTTTTATCAATTAAAATTTTGATGCTCGGAATCGTGTAACGGCCAGAATCAAACTGCGTTAAACCATATTTTTTTATAAGTTCGTAATTAGTGGCATCTTTCTTAACCGTATCAATTGGATAAGACTGGATAACTTCTAACGAACCAATATTTTTAAGTTTAGGAAATTCAACTTTTGATGTTGAAGTTACAACTGTTTTCAGGGTCAGTTTGAACTCGGCACCAATCTTATTTTTGGTGGTATCAATACTCGTTTCTACTTGTTTTTGCTGAGCAAAAATCATAGTAGAAAAAAGGAATAAAAATATATAAAGTTTAAATTTCATTTGATTAACGATTGAAGATTAACGATTTTTGATTTTTGATTTTTCCAAGGATTGTCAATAGTTTTCTAAAATAGTAATCTTTAATTTTTATGAATTATTTTTTGATGTTTTAATGCTGGACACAAAAATGGAAATTAATTGATTTGCTTCTATTTTTACTTGCATTAAACTTTCTTTGTCTGTTGATAAATTTGCTTTTTCTATTATTTTCAAACAAACAAATGTTTCTCTTAATTCTTTCAGACAAATTCCCATTTTATGAATAAAATCTTTTTTACTCTCTGCACTTTGCGCTTCACCGTAGTTTAGCGCTGGCGATGTTCCCGATCGGATTATTTGTCCTGACAAATGATTTCCTGCATAATTTTTCTCAAACTTACTTGCTATAATTATAATTGTTGCTGCAAAATCAATCAATCTGTTTTCTAATTCTTGTTTAGTCATTTCTTAAATACTTCCTTTAATCTCAAATCACACACATCATAAATCAAAAATCGTTAATCAAAAATCAAAAATACTTATCTCGATTTGAAATAGCCTAATAGTTTAGTTACATAATTTTCGTCAACTCTGGTGTTGACAATTCCTGCTCCAGATTTACGGAAAGTATCTTTAAAGTAATTCAGCTTTTCTTGATAATGTTTTTCATAATTCATTCGAACAGCTTTAGAACTTGTATCAACCAATTGTATTTTTCCGGTTTCGGCATCCAGCATGTTTACCATTCCTAAATTTGGAATTCTTTCTTCGCGAATATCGTACACACGAACACCTGTAATGTCATGTTTTTTTGAAGCAATCTTTAATGTATGCTCATAAGAATCAGACATAAAATCAGAAATCATAAAAATAATAGCTTTCTTTTTCTGGGTTCCAGATAAGAATTTCAAGGCTTGAGCAATGTCTGTTTTATGACTTTTTGGTTCAAATTCGATCAATTCACGAATGATGCGTAGTACGTGTGAACGTCCTTTTTTAGGCGGAATATATAATTCTACAGTATCAGAAAATAAGATTAAACCAATTTTGTCATTATTCTGTGTAGCCGAAAAAGCCATCGTTGCCGCAATTTCGGTTACGATGTCTTTCTTGAATTGATTTTTAGAACCAAAAGATTCCGAACCCGAAATATCGACCATTAAAACCATGGTTAATTCGCGTTCTTCTTCAAATACTTTAACGTGAGCTTCATTGTAGCGTGCGGTTACATTCCAATCGATGTTACGAATATCATCTCCGTATTGGTATTGACGCACCTCGCTAAACGTCATTCCTCGTCCTTTAAATGAAGAGTGGTATTCTCCCGAAAAGATATGATTACTCAGTCTCTTCGTTTTGATTTCTATTTTCCGTACTTTTTTTAAAAGCTCTTTTGTATCCATTTTTTTTAGTGTTCAGTGATCAGTTAGAAAGTGTTCAGTAAGTTCAAATTCTAAAAGGTCTTTCTGTCTTTGTTAGTGTTCAGAGATTCAGTTACAGTCTTTACTGAATACTAAAAATCTGAACACTGAGCACTTTTTTTAAGGTACCTCAATCTCGTTAACGATTTTGTTGATAATGTCTACAGAAGTGATGTTTTCTGCTTCTGCTTCGTAAGTGATTCCAACTCTGTGACGTAATACATCGTGAACAACTGCACGAACGTCTTCTGGAATTACATAACCACGACGTTTGATAAAAGCATAACATTTAGCAGCATTAGCCAAGTTGATACTTCCACGAGGAGAAGCTCCAAAACTGATAAGCGGTTTTAAATCGGCTAATTTGTATTTTTCTGGGTAACGTGTAGCGAAAATAATATCAAGAATATATTTCTCGATTTTTTCATCCATATAAACTTCACGAACAGCTTCCTGAGCACGTAGAATCTGATCTACGGAAACTACCGGATTTACTTTTTCGTAAGTTCCTTTTAAGTTTTGACGAATTACAAAACGTTCTTCATCAATTTTTGGATAATCAATAACAGTTTTCAACATAAAACGGTCAACTTGTGCTTCAGGAAGTGCATACGTTCCTTCTTGCTCAACTGGGTTTTGTGTTGCTAATACTAAAAACGGACGGTCTAATTTAAATGTAGTGTCACCAATAGTAACTTGTTTCTCCTGCATCGCCTCTAATAAAGCAGATTGAACCTTTGCTGGAGCACGGTTAATCTCATCCGCAAGTACGAAATTGGCAAAAATTGGTCCTTTTTTAATTGAGAACTCATTTGCTTTAATATTGTAAATCATGGTTCCGATAACATCGGCAGGTAATAAATCTGGCGTAAACTGGATACGGCTGAAAGATCCTTGAACTGCTTGAGAAAGCGTGTTGATGGCTAAAGTTTTTGCCAGACCAGGAACTCCTTCCAATAAAATATGCCCTTGTCCAAGTAATCCGATCAATAGACGCTCGACCATATGTTTCTGACCCACAATAACTTTGTTCATTTCCATTGTAAGAAGGTCTATAAAAGCACTTTCTCTCTCAATTTTTTCATTTATCGCTCTAATGTCTAAAGTCGTTGTATTTTCTTCCATATAAATATTTTTAAAACCTTGATTTTAACGCCTAATTTTTGAGAGTGCAAATTGAATATTTTTTAAGAAGTAAGATGTTAAAGAATGGTTAAAACTTCGACCAAAGACCTAATTTTAAGGACTAATTGTGAATCTATTTTTATATTTTTAAGAACTTTGATGATTATGTTTTAGTAAAGCATAATTATTACCAAAAATAACGCATAATTATTATGAGCAAAACAGTCTTATCGCCTATAATTTCGGGCACTATGAATTGGGGAGTTTGGGATAAAAACCTTACAACTAAAGAAATGGAAAACATGATACAGGTGAGTATCGAAAACAAAATTACGACTTTTGATCACGCGGATATTTACGGTTCGTATACGACCGAAGCCGATTTTGGAAAAGCCTTTCACGCAAGTAAAATTGATCGTGAAAAATTACAATTAATTACCAAGTGCGGAATTCAGATGATTGCTGATAAACGCCCCGAAAACAAAATCAAACATTACGATTATTCCAAAGACTATATTATTAAGTCTGTAGAAACATCTTTGAAGAATTTAAAAACAGATTATGTAGATGTTTTTTTACTTCACAGACCAAGTCCGTTAATGCAGGCTGATGAAATTGCAGAAGCGGTTGAGAAATTAAAAGGAGAAGGAAAAATTATTGATTTTGGACTTTCAAACTTTACAAGCTCACAAACTGAATTGATTCGTCAGAAAACAGAAGTAAGCTATAATCAAGTTCAGTTTTCTGCTACGCATTATGAAGCAATGACTGACGGAAGTTTAGATTATATGCAGACTAACGGAATTCGACCTTTATCATGGAATCCACTAGGAACGGTTTTTAGAGAAGATACAAAACAAACTCGCCGTTTAAAAAAACTGTTTTCTACTTTATTAGAGAAATATCATTTAGGTGCAGATACACTTTTATTAGCATGGATTTTAAAACATCCAGCAAGAGTTATTCCTATTGCAGGAACTGTTAACGTTGCCAGAATTCAATCTCTGTCAAAAGCAGTTGAATTAGAAATGGATAAAGAAGATTGGTTTGCTATCTGGACTGAAAGTATGGGCGATGATGTGCCTTAATTTTTAAGTATTCAGTCGCAGTGACAGTATTCAGTTAAACGCGTAAAAAAATAGTAGCCACAAATTAAAAGAATTTTCACAGATTGAAAAATCATTTAAATCCTTTTAATCTGTGGCAAAATGAAATCAACAAAATGAAAAAAACAGTTTTAATTACTGGTGCTACAAGCGGAATTGGAAAAGCAACCGCTCAGATTCTGGCAAAAAACAATTATAAAGTTATCCTTTGCGGAAGGCGTAAAGACCGTTTAGAAGAACTCGAGAAAGAACTTTCGGCTTTTACAGAAGTATATTCTTTAGAATTTGATGTTCGTAATAAAGAGGAAGTTTTAGAAAAAATAGGTGCTTTGCCAAACGATTTTTCTGCGATTGACGTTTTAATTAATAATGCAGGAAATGCCCATGGTTTAGATCCGATTCAAAATGGAAATTTAGACGATTGGGATGCCATGATTGATATTAATGTGAAAGGTCTTTTGTATGTTTCAAAAGCGATAATTCCACAAATGGTCGAAAGACAATCGGGGCATATTATTAATATTGGATCAACAGCAGCAAAAGAGGTTTACCCAAATGGGAATGTATACTGTGGTTCTAAACATGCCGTTGATGCTATTACTGCAGGAATGCGAATCGATTTAAACCCGTTTGGAATTAGAGTTGGAGGAATTCATCCAGGAATGGTAGCAACTGAATTTAGCGAAGTTCGTTTTAAAGGAGATGTTGAAAGAGCAGCAAATGTTTATAAAGGATTTGATCCGTTACAGGCAGAAGATATTGCTGATATTATTCACTTTGTAGTTTCACGACCTTATCATGTAAATATTGCCGATCTGGTTGTTATGAGTACAGCACAGGCCTCTTCGACGATTGTTAAAAAGAATATTTAAAACTAGATTATTAGACTTCTTAGAAAGTCGGATCTTTAGTTTAACTTAGGAAACTGAAAATCAATCTGAGAAGTCTAAAAATCTAAGTCAGTCTAATAATCTAAAAAGAATGATTAATAAGCGCCTTTTAATTAAAAATCTCCTCGCTCATAATGACGAAAGCAGTTTTTATGATAAGAAAAGGCAGTTGAATCTTCATTCGCGCGAAGGGAAGGGCAAGTTTCTAAAACACATTTGCGCGTTATCCAATTCCAACCCAAACAATAATTCTTATATCGTTGTTGGAGTAGAAGATCAGGATAATGAGATTGTCGGGGATGATTTCTTCGATGACAGCCGAATTCAGAATCTGGTGAATGCCTTTCTAGAAAATCCTCCAAAAATTCAATACGAAAACGTCCCTTTTCCAAATCTTCCAAAAGACAAAGTAATTGGTCTGGTTACCATAAAGCCTAAAAGTAAAATCTCTTATTTTAAAAAAGGAATTCATACCATTCTTGCTAACAGTGTTTTTGTGAGACGTGGCAGTAATTCAATTCCTCTAGAAGAACATGAGGTAATCGAAAAGAGCAATCAAAATACAGAAACGGTAATCGGAATAGAAAATAGCTCTCGAAACAGTATTCAATATACTTTAGACGGCGTTATCGATTTTATGAATTTCAGACATAAAGATATGTCGCCAAAATACCGTGTTTTTAAAGAATTATTCGTGATTTGTTGGGCTGGAGTTCCGAAAAAATTACGTGATAAAACGTATTTGTCTCGCGTAGATATCGAATTGATAAACGAACAAATTAAGCTTTTTTATTCGGCACAAGATGTTGTTACAATACAATATAATGATGATACTTTTACCATTACAGAATATGTTCCGCTGGGATTAAATGACAAAACGAGTTATTATCCGTTAGAAGAACAAACGATTCATTTCTTTGATAATGGTTATTATAAAATAGATCGCCAAATGCTTTTTCAGCCACCAGAGTTCAACCGGAAAATGTTGTATCATATTTATAATTCAAATATGGCTTTGCTCGGAAAACTTCAAAAAGAAATTGCGTTATCTGATCGTGAAATGAAAGATCTGGAAAATCTGCCGTCAACTTTTATGATTTGTCATTTGAATGGTTTTGAGGATGCCCGACAAAAATTGATAGATGCAAAATTGCTTTTAAAACCGTATAAAAATGTGTACTCTTCATTTAAAGAAGCTTTGAGGGTTTTAAGAAAAATGAAATATGATGTTCAATAAAAAGGTGCAGAGGTTCAGAGAAACAAAGTGACAAAGTGACAAAGGTTTTTCTGTAGAGACGTATAGTAATGCATTTAACATTTTGGATTTTTTTATTGACAAAGTTTTTCTGTAGAGACGCACCGCAGTGCGTCTAGGTCCAGCATATCGACAAAGATTGTGTTAGATAAGGGATAAAAACATCTTGATTTTATTTTTCTATTGAAAATTCAAATATTTCTTTATTTCTTCATACGGAAATATAAGTTCTTTTGGGCCATCTGCGTAGGATGCCGCTTCGTATGAGTTGTAATATAAAAGCAAACCTTCGGAGGTGTAAAAAATGTTTTGAGGCAATTGAAATTTGTCGTTTTCAAACATTAAACCTGTAGCGTTGATATTAGCTTTTTCTGGGATTTTATATTTTGATCTGAATGTTTTCTCAGCGAAATTTTTAAACTCATTTTCGTTTTTAAATAACTGATTATTGAAAATGGTTTTTCCTGTTTTTTTATCGAATAATAAAGAGCGATAACCTTGATAACCGTGAGCGCCGCCAGTAAAAGTATAATGGTCAATTTTAAGGTTTAAAATCTGGTCCGATTCAAATTCGACATTTCCAATGATTTTTGCTTCCCAGCCAAAGGTATCGTTTGGGAATTTTTGATGCATTTCTTGATAGGAGGCAATAAAAGATTTTGCCAATGCTTTGTAGCCATCAACTTTTACCGAATCGTCTTCAAAAAACACAATCTCTTTAATGACGGCAAATACTTTTTTATTAATGCTGTCTGAGGTTACTTTAACATTTTTAGCAATTGGAACTTCTATGGTGATTTTTGGGCAATCATTTTTGCATGGGACGGTAGATTTCTCTTCAAATGTTTCATTCTCAAATGAAAGCTCTTTTTTGCAACTTGTAAAAATCAAACACAAAAAGAGTATAAATAATGAATTTTTCATATCAAAAAGTGTTAATTATCTACAAAGGTAAGAAGTTGTGTCGCGATAAAATAAATTAAGCGGTAAATTTGTAAAAGAATTAAGGATTTAAAATTTATAACTATATGAAATTCAATACAAAAGTTATTCACGGAGGACAGCATCATGATCCAAGTACCGGCGCTGTTATGCCGCCAGTGTATCAAACTTCAACATTTGTACAAACAAGTCCAGGGAAACCTTTGGCAGATTACGAATATAGTAGAGCTTCAAACCCGACACGTACGGCTTTAGAAGAGGCGCTGGCTAGTATTGAAAACGGAACTCGCGGATTAGCATTTTCGTCTGGTCTTGCAGCTACAGATTGCGTTTTAAGATCTTTTAAAGCTGGAGACGAAATCATTGCGATGGATGATTTATATGGCGGAACCTACAGAATGTTTTCTCGTGTTTATAAAGATTCGGGTATTAAATTTCATTTTGTTGATATGACGAATATCGAAAAACTGAAAAGTTTAATTAACGAAAATACGAAGTTAATTTGGGTAGAAACACCAACAAATCCGTTGATGAAATTGGCAGATATTCAAGAAATTGCAAAAATTACTCAAGAGAAAAAAATTCTTCTTGCTGTTGATAATACTTTTGCAACGCCTTATTTGCAAAAACCTTTAGATTTAGGAGCAGACATTGTAATGCACTCTGCGACCAAATATTTAGGAGGTCATTCTGATGTTATTGCTGGAGCATTAATTGTAAAAGACGCGGCACTTGGAGATCAATTGCATTTTCAGCAATTTGCTACAGGAGCAACTCTTGGGCCAATGGATAGTTTCTTGGTTTTAAGAGGAATCAAAACGTTAGCTTTAAGAGTTCAAAGACATTGTGAAAATGGAGAAAAAGTAGTTGAATATTTGAGCAACCATCCTAAAATTAAAACGGTTTATTATCCAGGTTTAAAGAATCATCCGTTTCACGAAATTGCGAAGAAGCAAATGAAAGCTTTTGGAGGAATGGTTTCTTTTGATTTTAAGTCTGGGAAGAAAGAAGATTCTATCGCATTTTTAGAAAAATTGAAAGTGTTTACTTTGGCAGAATCTCTTGGCGGAGTTGAATCATTGGCTAATCATCCTGCTTTAATGACTCACGCTTCTATTCCTGCAGATAAAAGAGCAGAAGTAGGCATTACAGATGATTTAGTTCGATTGAGTGTTGGTATCGAAGATGCAGAAGATTTAATTGCCGATTTAGAACAAGCTTTAGCTTAGTATAAATTCCAAATAAGAAAATCCCAAATTCCAATTTTTTCTTTCGGAGTTTGGGATTTCGTATTTTAAAATTTCTTAGAATAGAAGGCGCTAAAATGTCTAATGAAAAATCCCAAATTCCAATGAATAGTTTTGGAATTTGGGATTTTTTATATTTTGAGATTAAACTTTTTTAGAATTCTAAATAGTAGATGTATCCGAAGTTAAACCAAACCTGCCAATCGTTAGATTTGTTTTCTTTATAAATATCTTTATTTGGGTTTAATCCGTCAATCCAGTCTGAACTGTACATATGAAAACGAGTTTCAAACATTAAATCACTCATTTCAGTTAGTTTATAATGTACACCTACTGCTGCTGTTGCCGCTAAAGCTACACCAGTTTCTGTAGAAAAACCATGTGCACGTCCATCAGATGGAGTTAAGTATTTTCCTGGTGTATTAGCAGGAAGTGTAATGTCTCCTAAATGTGATCCAACTTTTGCTGAATAGTAGCTCACCTGGAACCCTACAGCTCCATACGGACTGAAGCTACCAACTGTGTTTTCGAAATCGTGGATTTTCATAAAAGGAGAAAATTCCATCTGTGCTCCCAAGCTTACTATACTAGAACTTGCATGCATGTTTCTTAATTGTGTTGCAAATAAACCATTAGGCTTATAATCAACCCATTTCCCATGATGTTTTAAAGTGGTTCTGCTGTAAGACAGATCAGATCTTACTTTAAAATGTTCTGTGAAAAAATTTTCTCTATTGTTATTGGCAGAAAAGTTTATAAAGTGCATGATTCCAATGCCAAAACCTGTGTTTCCGACATTATTATCAAAGTTGTTTCTTTCTCCAAAATCGGACTGTAAAGTTACAGGTCCTGCGTAGATTCCGATCTCTTGGGCTAATCCTTGTGCTGATACAGCAGTTGATATGCCCAATAAGGCAAATAATGTGATAAATAGGTGCTTAGGCATTTTTTAGGGGCTTACAAATCTCGGCAAATATATAAAAAACATAATCGATTCAAAATATTAAATTGCTGTATTGAAAAATAACTAGCAAAATACTTAATTTACTAACTTTTAAAAGGTGTTTTGCGTGTAAACACCTACAGGTAAAATGCGTTTTTTTCTATTGTTTGAAAAAAACACAAATCGCTTCAAAAAAGTGAAAAATGTAACATCGAATCATTATTTGATATATCTTTGTCCGTTAAAACGAAAACGTTTTCTTAAACGTAGTTTCTTATTTTTTATAAGAGTAAAAATTAAATCTAAATTATCTGAAAATTTATTTTAAAGATGGAACAAAAAATAAATGAATTTATGGCTCTTGTTGAGTCAAAAAATCCAAACGAGCCAGAATTTCTTCAAGCAGTTAGAGAATTCGCAGAAACTGTAATTCCGTTTATATCTGAGCGTAAAAAGTATGACGGAAAAAATATCCTTTTAAGAATCGCTGAACCAGAAAGATCAATAATATTCAGAGTTCCGTGGGTAGACGATAAAGGGGAAATTATTGTGAATAGAGGTTTCAGAATTCAAATGAACTCTGCAATTGGACCTTACAAAGGAGGAATTAGATTTCATCACTCGGTGAACTTATCAGTTTTAAAATTCTTGGCATTTGAACAAGTATTTAAAAATAGTTTGACAACACTTCCGATGGGAGGTGGAAAAGGAGGTTCTGATTTTGATCCAGAAGGAAAATCTGATGCTGAAATTATGCGTTTCTGCCAGTCATTCATGACAGAATTATGCCGTCATATTGGTCCAGATCTTGACGTTCCAGCTGGAGATATTGGTGTTGGTGCACGTGAAATAGGTTACTTATTTGGTCAATACAAAAGAATTAGAAATGAATTTACAGGAGTTTTAACTGGAAAAGGTTTGGCTTACGGAGGTTCATTAATTAGACCAGAAGCTACAGGATATGGAGTAGTTTACTTTACAGATCAAATGCTTCGTACAATTGGTCATGAAATTAAAGGAAAAAGAGTTGCTATTTCTGGATTCGGAAATGTGGCTTGGGGTGTTGCTTTAAAAGTAAATGAACTGGGAGGAAAAGTAGTTACTATTTCTGGACCTGATGGTTATATTTACGATGAAGAAGGTATCTCTGGAGAAAAAATTGACCACATGGTTGAAATGCGAGCTACTGGAGATAATAGAGCAGAAAGATATTTAGAGAAATATCCAAATGCTATTTTCCACAAAGGAAAAAGCCCTTGGGAAGTAAAAGTAGATATCGCTATTCCATGCGCTACTCAAAATGAATTGAATGGTGACGATGCTAAGAAATTAATAGATAATGGCGTTTTATGTGTTACGGAAGCTGCCAATATGCCTTCTACTTTAGATGCTATTAAACTTTTCTTAGATAGTAAAGTGTTGTTCGCGCCAGGAAAAGCTGCAAATGCTGGTGGAGTTGCTGCTTCAGGATTAGAAATGACTCAGAACTCAATTCGTTTAAACTGGACTAGTGAAGAGGTAGACTTAAGATTGAAAGAAATCATGATCGGAATTCATAACCAATGTAAAAAATACGGTGCAGAAGAAGACGGATATGTTAACTACGTAAAAGGAGCTAATATTGCCGGATTTGTAAAAGTTGCCGATGCTATGCTTGCACAAGGTGTAGTTTAAGATTTAATTGCAATATTTAAAATTACCCTCGTTATCTTAATAAGATATCGGGGGTATTTTATTTGGGCTAAAAATTAAATAAAAACCCGATTGTATTATATTTGTCTATTCGAATACATTATATGATGAAAAAAGTATTTTTCTGCGGTTTGTTTTTACTTCTAATTCAGTTTTGCGAAGCGCAGAGCAAATTGTCTTGGCAGGGATATTTTTCATTTAATGAAGTAAAAGACATTTCAGAATCTGGAACAACTGTTTTTGCGGCTTCTGAAAATGCATTGTTTTCAAAAAATACAGGAACAAATATCCTTAAAACAACGACGACTGTTGACGGACTTTCGGGCCAGACCATTTCGGCAGTTTATTACAGCGAGGCATCCAAGAAAACAATTATAGGTTATGAAAATGGGTTGATGATATTGATTAATGAAGTCGATGGAAGTATTCTAAAAGTTGTAGATATAATCAATAAGCAATTGCCAGCAAATACTAAAAAGATCAATCATTTTATGGAAAATAATGGATTGATATATGTTTCTTGCAATTTTGGAATTGTTCAATTTAATCTTAAAACGTCCCAATTTGGCGACACGTATTTTATTGGTGATAATGGAGCAGAAATAAGCGTAAAGCAAACCGCAATGTTTAACGGATTTATTTTTGCGGCAACTTCAAGCGGCATTAGAAAAGCAGACATTACAAATGCTAATCTTATAGATTACAATCAATGGTCAATAGTCAATGGTGGGGATTGGTCAAGTGTTGAGGCTTTAGATTCAGAACTTATTGCAATTAATAATACAGGATATATTCATAGATTCAACTCCAATGCTTTTGTGGGTTTTTTGCAGTTGCCTCAAGCAACTGTTGATACACGAGCGAAAAATCACAATTTATTGGTCACAACTGCCAATACAGTATATGTTTATAATAATCAAATGGCGTTGAGTCGACAAATTACAAATTCTCAGGTCTTAGATAATACCTTGAATTTTAGCTGTGCAACTGCAGTTGGAAATCAGATTTTTATTGGGACAAAAGAAAAAGGATTGTTTGCTTCTACTTTAAATAATGCCACAGCTTTTGAAAACAGTACGCCTAGCGGTCCAGTACGTAATGATATTTTTTCTATAGATGCTGGTTCAAATGTTTTGTGGGCAGTTTATGGAGATTATGATGCGGTGTATAATCCATACCCTTTGGACAGTTATGGAATTAGCAGATTTAATGCTTCGGGATGGTTAAACATTCCATATTCTGATGTTTATGATGCCAAATCAATAACGAGAATTTATATAAATCCTAATAATGAAAAACAGGTTTATGCTGGTTCTTTTTTCTCGGGATTATTAAAAATTGAAAGCGATATTCCAACTCATTTATATAATGAAGAAAATAGTGGTTTAGAGTCGCTTAAAACAACAGCGCCAGATTATGTCGACATCCGTATTAATGCAACGGCTTTTGATAAATCTGGGAATCTTTGGGTGACCAATAGCAGAATCAATAATGGATTGAAAGTTTTAAAAACAAATGGACAATGGGGCAGTTATTCGATGACTTCTATATCAGATGATGTAGGAGAAGATAATTATTCGAGTATAGTGGTAGATCGCAACAATGTAAAATGGATTGGGACTTATAAAAGTGGAGTTGTAGGGTTTAATGAAGCGACAAATACCTTCAAAAAAATGACTTTTGGAACAGATGCTGGAAATCTGCCAATTGCCGATGTTAGAGCAATAGCTTTAGATACAAAAAATCAGCTTTGGATAGGAACAACAAAGGGTTTGAGAGTTCTCTCTAATGTTTCTAGTTTTCAAACAGATAGTCAGTTAAAAGCAAATTCGATCATTATAACCGAAGACGATTTGGCTCAGGAGTTGTTATATGAACAGTTTGTAACTTCGATAGCAGTCGATGGCGCAAATAATAAATGGATTGGAACGGCAGATTCTGGAATATTTATGGTTTCGCCAAATGGCCAGGAAACAAAATATCATTTTACAATAAACAATTCGCCTTTGCCAAGTAATTATATAAATGATGTTAAGATAAATGCTAAAACGGGAGAAGTCTTTATTGCAACCGACAAAGGGTTGGTTTCGTTTGGCGGAATTGCAACAGGAGCAAATGACGATTTAAGCAATGTGTATGTTTATCCAAATCCTGTGCGTCCGACTTATTCGGGAACTGTTAAAGTGGCCGGATTAATTGATAAGGCTAATGTGAAAATCACAGATATAGAAGGAAATTTGGTTTACGAAGTGACTTCTTCTGGCGGAACGATCGAATGGGATACAACTGCTTTTGGCAAATATAAAGTAGCATCTGGTGTTTACATGGTTTTTATCTCTGCAGAAGATGGAGGAGAAACTAAAGTTAAGAAAGTGATGATTATACGATAAGATTAGTGTTCAGTGTTTAGTATTTAGTATTTAGTATTTAGTATTCAGTATTTAGTGTCCAGTCTTTTTTAGTGTTCAGTTTATCTTCAATTTGATAAACTTGAAACCTGAAACTTGAAACTTGAAACTTGAAACAAAAAAAACAAAAAATTGTGCTCGTCAAAACAAAAGCCATAGTAATTTCATCTTTAAAATTTCAGGAGAAAAGCTTGATTGTAAAATGCTTTACACTTTCTAGCGGACTGAAATCTTATTTTGTGCGCGACGCTTTTTCGAGTAGGAAAGCAAGCCAGAAAATTGCTTATTTTCAACCATTTTCTATTTTAGAAATTGAAGCTGTTCATAAGAATAAAGGAACTCTAGAGAATTTTAAAGAAATAAAAAGTGCTGTTCCGTTTCAAACTATTCATACCGATATTGTCAAAAGTACCATGGTGATGTTTTTGTCCGAAATGCTTCATCATTCTATTCAAGAAGAAGAGAAAAACGAACAGCTTTTCCTTTTTTTAGAAGCTGCGCTTACGTGGCTGGATCATCATGATGAAATTTCTAATTTTCATTTAATTCTGCTTTTAGAAATCACAAAATATCTCGGTTTTTATCCTGATATTTCTGAAATTGATTTGCCTTTTTTTGAAATGAATGAAGGTGTCTTTGCACTTTTTCAAAAAGGAAATGTGCTTTCAGAACACGAGACCAATCTTTTTAAGAAACTATTGGAATTAAAATTTGATAACGATCAAAAAGTCTTTCATGTTTTAGAAAGGCAGATTCTCCTGAAAATTCTAATTGATTATTACAGTCTGCACTTGGAAGGTTTTAAAAGGCCCAAATCTTTGGATATTTTAAAAGAGGTTTTTTCTTGAGAGTATATTTTCTTTAATTGTATAAAACAAAAAGGATCGAATTTAACTCGATCCTTTTTTGTTTGAGGTTGCTTAACCTTATTATTTGATGAACTTAACTGATGTGCCTAAGTCGTTTAATTTTAATAAATAAACTCCGTTTGGTAATCCAGAAATTGCAATAGTTTCAGATGAGTTATTATTGACTCTTTTTACTGCTTTACCATCTATAGAGTAAATTACATAAGAAGAATTTTTAAAATCACTGCTTAATTTTATTTCATCTTTAGACATAGATGCAATAGGGTTGTTTTTTTTATTAAAATCAACAGTGCCTAAAGAAGATTTTTTAACGATGCTTACATTGTCAAAATAGATTGCAGGACCATCAAATTGACATCCAGCTGTAAAAAAAGCAGCCATTGTTACTGATGTTGTTGGTGCTAAAAATGCTGTTATTTTAAAGTCAAAAGTTACTGTCTTCCAAATGCCAAATTCTCTAGTAAGAAAATCGGGTTGAGCAATAAAAGAGGCTCCTCCTGAAGTTACTTTTATGATTTCATAAGATAGATTGCTAATGTTCATGAAAGAAGGAACATCATTTGGAATATAATAGTCAAACTTTAAAGTGTATTCGTCAAGATCTGATAAAGTAAACTCTTGTTTGAATTGTAAAGTTGGCATCAGACCATTTTCTAAGTCTGATACTGGTAAACCCTTTAAGCTTGAAGATCCACCATTTTTAATTGTTTCTTCTTTTGATGTAGCTCCGTAAATAAAAGTCCATGAATCAGGAGCGTCAGCGGTAAATTGTTCAAAACTACCGTTTTGTAGAAGATTCTGGCTTTTTGCAAAACTTACTGTAAGTAAGCATAAGATAAGTAATTTTGTTCTCATACACATTTTTTAAAGTTGGGTATAAAACTACAATTATTAATCTTACAATTCCTAATAATAGATTTCGATATGTTAAAATTTAACAAAAAATCATCACTGTAAACTGTAATGCTGTTAATCTTTTAGAAAAGTGTTTTTGAATTAAGAATTTTTGAAAAAAAGCGCTCCTAATTTCTTATTTTGATAATGATTTCTTTTTTACTCTTAAAAATTGTCTTAAAAGTGCCAACTTTTGGCTTTAGATATTCTACTTCTGACTTAAATTTACTACTTTCGCACCTCGTTTAAGAAAAGGATAAAATGAGTACAAAATTTACTGAATACAAAGGACTTGACTTGCCAACTGTAGCGTCTGAAGTTCTTGATTTTTGGAAGAAAGAAAATATATTTGAAAAGAGTGTAACAACTCGCGAAGGTGCTGAGCCTTTCGTATTTTTTGAAGGTCCGCCTTCAGCAAACGGATTGCCTGGTATTCACCACGTAATGGCACGTGCGATTAAAGATATTTTTTGCAGATATAAAACTCAAAAAGGTTTTCAAGTAAAAAGAAAAGCTGGATGGGATACTCACGGTTTGCCTGTTGAATTGGGTACCGAAAAAGAATTAGGAATTACAAAAGAAGATATTGGTAAAACCATTTCGATCGAAGAATATAACGAAGCGTGTAAAAAAACCGTTATGCGTTATACCGACGTATGGAATGATTTGACCGAAAAAATGGGGTATTGGGTAGATATGGAAGATCCGTATGTGACTTATAAACCAAAATATATGGAGTCGGTTTGGTGGCTTTTGAAACAGATCTACGATAAAGGTTTGTTGTACAAAGGATACACAATTCAGCCGTATTCTCCAAAAGCAGGAACAGGATTGTCTTCTCACGAGGTAAACCAGCCAGGAGCTTACCGTGATGTTACCGATACTACTATTGTAGCGCAGTTTAAAACATTGCCAGAAACATTACCTTCATTCTTGCAAGGTTTTGGAGATATTCACATTTTAGCTTGGACGACAACTCCTTGGACACTTCCGTCAAATACAGCGTTGACAGTTGGTCCAAAAATCGATTATGTTTTAGTAAAAACTTTCAATCAATATACTTTTGAGCCAATCAATGTTGTTTTGGCTAAAAACTTAGTTGGAAAACAATTCGGGAAAGGGTTTTTCTTAAGTGAAGATGACGCTGATTTTGACAATGTGAAAAACGGCGACAAAAAATTGCCATACAAAATTTTAGCAGAAGCAAAAGGAGCAGATTTAGTGGAAATCCGTTATGAGCAATTATTGCCTTACGTATTGCCTTATGAAAATGCTGAAAACGCATTTAGAGTAATCGCAGGTGATTTTGTTACAACTGAAGATGGAACAGGAATTGTGCATACAGCTCCGACTTTTGGTGCAGATGATGCTAAAGTAGCAAAAGAAGCAAAACCAGAAGTGCCGCCAATGTTGGTTTTAGACGAAAACGGAACTCCAGTTCCATTAGTAGATTTACAAGGAAGATTTACTTCTCATGTAGGTGATTTAGCTGGTAAATATGTTAAAAACGAATATTACGATGCAGGACAAGCTCCAGAGAAATCTGTAGATGTTGAAATCGCTATTCGTTTAAAAGAAGAAAACAAAGCTTTTAAAGTTGAAAAATACGTGCACAGTTATCCACACAGCTGGAGAACAGACGAGCCGTTATTATACTATCCTCTAGATTCATGGTTCATCAAAGTAACCGATGTGAAAGATAGAATGTTCGACCTGAACGAAACTATCAATTGGAAACCTAAATCTACTGGTGAAGGACGTTTTGGAAATTGGCTTAAAAATGCCAACGATTGGAACTTATCTCGTTCTAGATATTGGGGAATTCCGTTGCCAATTTGGAGAACAGAAGATAAAACAGAAGAAGTTATTATCGGTTCTGTTGAAGAATTGTACAATGCAATCGAAAAATCAATCGAAGCAGGTTTTCAAAAAGAAAATCCGTTTAAAGGATTTGAAATCGGAAACATGTCTGAGTCAAATTATGATTTAATCGATTTGCATAAAAATGTTGTTGATGGGCTTACTTTAGTTTCAGCTTCTGGAAAACCAATGAAGCGCGAAAGTGATCTAATCGACGTTTGGTTCGATTCTGGAGCAATGCCTTATGCACAATGGCATTATCCTTTTGAAAACAAAGAAAAAATTGATGGCAACAAAGATTTTCCAGCAAATTTCATTGCAGAAGGAGTAGACCAGACTCGCGGATGGTTTTATACTTTGCATGCAATCGGAACTTTGGTTTTTGATAAAATAGCCTACAAAAATGTAGTTTCAAACGGCTTGGTTTTGGATAAGAATGGAATTAAAATGTCTAAGAGTAAAGGAAATACTATAGACCCATTTAAAACCATTGCAGAAAACGGTCCTGATGCTACACGCTGGTATATGATTATGAATGCAAATCCGTGGGATAACTTGAAGTTTGACCTTGAAGGAATTGCTGAGGTTAAACGTAAATTCTTCGGAACACTTTACAATACCTATTCATTCTTCTCGTTATATGCAAACATCGACGGATTTAAATATGAAGAAGCCGAAATTCCGTTAAACGAAAGACCAGAAATCGATCAATGGATTATTTCTGAATTACATTCATTAATCAAATTTGTAGACGAATGTTACGAAGATTACGAGCCAACAAAAGCGACAAGAGCAATTTCTGACTTCGTTCAGGAAAACTTAAGTAACTGGTACGTTCGTTTATGCCGTCGTCGTTTCTGGAAAGGAGAATATGCGAAGGATAAAATTGCAGCTTACCAAACGCTTTATACTTGTTTGCTTACAATCAGTAAATTGAGCGCTCCAGTAGCTCCATTTTTTATGGATAAATTATACCGTGATTTAACAACTTCGAAGGGAAGCGAGGATTTTGCTAGTGTTCACTTGGCTGAATTCCCGAAATTTGTCGAAAACTTTGTTAATAAAACGTTGGAAAGCAAAATGCAGAAGGCGCAAACGATCTCTTCTCTGGTGTTATCACTACGTAAAAAAGAGATGATTAAAGTTCGTCAGCCTCTGCAAAAGGTAATGATTCCAGTACTTGACGAGAATCAGCGTGCTGAAATCGAAGCAATTTCTGACCTTGTAAAAGCTGAGGTAAATGTTAAAGAAATTGAACTTTTAGATGATGCTTCAGGTATTTTGGTAAAACAAATTAAGCCTAATTTTAAAGCTCTTGGGCCACGTTTTGGTAAAGACATGGGCTTGATTTCTAAGGAGATACAAGGTTTTTCTGCAGATCAGATCAATCAGCTGGACAAGCAAGGAACGCTAGATATTGTTATTGCAGGAAATAGTGTAACTTTATCATTAGAAGATGTGGAAATTACATCACAAGATATCGAAGGATGGTTAGTTGCTAATTCAAACGGAATAACAGTTGCGCTTGATATTACTCTTACCGAAGAATTAAAAAATGAAGGTATCGCTAGAGAGTTAGTAAATAGAATACAAAACATTCGTAAAGATTCAGGATTTGAGGTTACGGATAAGATTAAAGTACAAATAAAAAGAAACGGCATTTTAGAAGATGCGGTTTCAAAAAACGAAGACTATATTAAGTCTGAAACATTAACAGACGAACTGGTTTTTGTGGACGCTTTAGAAAACGGCACAGAAATTGAGTTTGATGATATTAGAACCATTATATTAATTTCAAAATAGTTAGAAAATGATAGATGAAATTACAAGATACTCTGATGCAGATTTAGCAGAGTTCAAAGAAATAATCCAAGCAAAAATTAAAAAAGCACAAGAAGATCTTGATTTGATCAAAAGTGCCTATATGAACGATTTGAATAACGGTACTGACGATACTTCTCCAACTTTTAAAGCTTTTGAAGAAGGAAGTGAGACCATGTCTAAAGAAGCAAACTCTCAGTTGGCTATCAGGCAAGAGAAATTCATTCGTGACTTAAAAAATGCTTTATTCCGTGTAGAAAACAAAACTTACGGTATCTGCAAAGTAACAGGTAAATTAATTAGCAAAGAAAGGCTTAAAATCGTTCCTCATGCAACCATGAGTATCGAAGCTAAAAACTTGCAAAGATAAAATTGCGTAGAACTACGTAAGAGAAAAAGCGCTCCTTTAAGGGGCGCTTTTTTTGTTTAACATTTAGCTATAAGAGAGTTCGTTACTAGGTTTACGCTTTGAAAGAAATTATTTATAATTAATCAAAATAATTTTAAAGAGAGAGCATTGTTTTTTGTAAGAACTATTTTGTTTGACTCTTTTTGGTTTTTCATTTGCTATTCAAATAAAAAAACCGCCTTTTAAAGACGGTTTTTTAGGTGTATTAAATTTAAGAAAGTTATGCTAGATTTTTTTCAACATCAGCTTTGTGTTTTCTTAAAATAGCTCTTGTCATACCTAAATTCGCTTTTGAAGCATCAGCAGCAAGATAGATCATGAATTTTTTGTTTGGAGAAATATCGATAATGTGAATTTGATTAGAAAGAGTAATCAAAATATCTTCGATGTCCTGGTTTAGGTTTAGTGCTTTTACGGCGCTCAATTTAGCTTTTACAACTTCTAAGTTATAGGCTGCTGCAAGTTCAGGATCAAAACTTGGATCTACAGTTAAATTTCCAAAGCTTAATCCAGATTCAATTTCTGTTACTGCTACAGCGATAAAGCCATTTACGTTGCTTTTCATTTCGTTCAAAAACACGTTTAAAAAATCATTGCTCATAGTTCATTTGGGTTATTTGTTAATAGAATTTTATGTTATTTCAATAGTGAATTTTTGCTTAATTCTGCAGAAACTTCTTCTGTAGAGCGCATCAATAATGCTAGGTTACTTCCTTCTTTAGAGAAAGCAACGATAAAGTTAGAGCCGCTTATTTTGTTTCCAACAATAACCCCTTCGGCACTTTTTAGATATAATTGTTTTAGAGAGCCTTTTTCCAAATCGATTAAGAATTTTTCGCTCATAGATAAAATAGCTGCACTCATTGCGGCAATACTGTCGCCGTAATCAAGATTTAAGGAAGTGATAAGTTTTCCTTTTCCATTTAAAATTAATGCAGCGGTAGATTTTGTGCTGACAAGAAAGTCGTTCAGTGTAGTTGTGATTTCATTCATGTTTTGTAGGATTTTGGGAGGAATGTTAAATTCAGTTTGTGTTGGTATTCGTTTTTAAAAATTAATTCAAGTTATCCTAAACAAGTGTTAATTTTTATTAACAAATATAAATTAAATTATGTATCATTGTAGTACCAAATCAGTAATAATTTAAATTATTTACTACAAAAAACTTACATTATGGCTAAAGTATTGAAATTCAAAGAAGTAAACTCTGATGTAGAGCGTAGAATGAAAGAATTTGAAAAACTGCGCGTTAAGTTTAAAGCTGATGTAAAAAAGGGAGAAGCGAAGAAATTGGCAGCCGGAAAAGAAAGCAAAGGGATATTCAAGTCCATTTCAGAATTTTTTTCCGACAGTCCAAAGACACCAGCAAAAGCTGCCGTAAAAAAGTAAACTTTACTCGGTTTAGATTAGCAGATAAACTTGTTTAGTTTGTTGCAAAACAATTAACGCTCCTTTGGGAGCGTTTTTTTTGATTAAATTGTTATTTTTGCGCATCAAAAAATTATAAAATGTCATTACGAAAAGCGTATTTCCTTATATTCTTAGTTTTAATTGTTGATCAGCTTTCTAAAATTTATGTCAAAACAAATTTCGTTTTAGGCGAAGAATTTGTGATTGCTGATTGGTTTAGAATTCATTTCATTGAAAATGAAGGAATGGCTTGGGGAACAAAAATTCCTGGAGAGTATGGAAAATTAATTTTGACCGTGTTCAGAATTTTTGCAGTTGTTGGAATTGGCTGGTGGCTTTCTGATTCAGTAAAAAAGCGTCATTCAAATTATTTAATAGCAGCTATTGCATTAATCTTTGCTGGAGCAGCAGGAAATATTATCGATTCTGTTTTCTACGGAGTTATTTTTGATGATAGTACACATAACTTAGCGACTATTTTTTCTCCAGTTCCATACGGAACATGGTTTCATGGTTTGGTTGTAGATATGTTTTATTTTCCTATTTGGGAAGGAGAACTTCCAAGTTGGCTTCCCATATTTGGCGGAAAACATTTTGCTTTCTTTAATGCGATTTTTAATGTAGCCGATGTGGCAATTTCTACAGGTGTAGGTATACTTTTAGTTTTCAACAAAAGAGCTTTTCCAAAACACTAATTATTTTTAAAAATACAACATAAAAAATTCCAAATTCTAATATTTGTTTGCAATTAGTGCTTCAAAAATTGGAATTTGGAATTTTTCATTATTGGGATTTAATATTTAATTGTGCTATTTTTACAATACTAAAACCAAACTTATGCAAAGTCCGTCTTTTTCCATTTATGATGCTTCTGCGGGATCAGGAAAGACGTATACTTTGGTGAAAGAATATTTGAAGATTATTCTTTCTTCTCCAAAAAACGATGCATACCGAAATATTTTAGCCATTACTTTTACCAACAAAGCGGTTCATGAAATGAAAAGCCGTATTGTTGGGAGTTTATCTGAATTTGCAAAAGACGACCCGTCTCCAAAAGCTGCCGATTTGATGGAAGACTTATCGCGCGATACTGGGCTTTCGATTATTAAAATTAAAACCAAATCACAGCAAATCATTAAGCACTTAATTCATAATTATGCCGCTTTTGATATTTCTACAATTGATAAATTTACTCATAAAGTTATCCGCGCTTTTGCTCATGATTTGAATCTTCCAATGACTTTTGAAGTTACTTTGGATACCGAAAACTTATTAGTTGAAGCTGTTGATGCGATTATCGCACAAGCTGGAGAAGACGAAACATTAACCAAACTGCTCATCGATTTTACAATGGAAAAAACCGATGATGATAAAAGCTGGGATGTTTCTCGTGAAATTCTGGAAACAGGAAGGTTGGTCTTGAATGAAAATAATCGAAATGAAATTCTTCATTTTCAAGATAAAACAATTGAAGAGTTTGTTGAGATTAAAAACAAGATGCAAGGGCTTTGTAAAGATTTGGAAGATGTAAATGAAGATCTTGCAACGAAAGCAATTGAATTGATTGATAAAAACGGAATTGATCAAAAATCATTTTCGAGAGGGACTTTTCCAAATCATTTGCAAAGTATTCGAGATGGAAAATTCAATCCAAAAAATAAAACCTTTCATGAGTTTGATGATATTGCGATTAACAAAACGGCAAAAGACCGAGCGTTAATTGAAAATATTATTCCAGAATTGCTTCAGATATTAAAAGAGGTTTATCAGAACTTTGAAAAAAGAGATTTTTATAAAGCTTTTTTAAAAAATATAACACCACTTTCTTTGTTGAATACAGTAAGTAACGAGCTTGCAAAAATTCAGTCAGAACAAAATATCTTATCGATTTCAGAATTCAATGCGATCATTCATCGGGAAATTCAGAATCAGCCAGCGCCTTTTATCTATGAACGTTTGGGTGAGCGCTATCGTAATTTCTTTATCGATGAATTTCAGGATACTTCAGAAATGCAATGGCAGAACTTGATTCCGCTTATTGATAATTCGCTTTCTGGTCTAGATGATTACGGAAATAAAGGAACTTTGATGATTGTTGGAGATCCAAAACAATCTATTTATCGCTGGCGCGGAGGAAAAGCAGAGCAGTTTATCGAATTAAGTAAAGAAGAAGTCGCTTTTTTTCATCATGAAAAAATAGTGAAGCATTTAGACACCAACTATAGAAGTTATAGTGAAGTTATTGAATTCAATAATGCTTTCTTTAAATTGATTTCGGCTGAATTTACAAATGAAGATTATAAGGATTTATATGAAAATCACAGTTTTCAAAATACGAATTCAAAAAAAGGCGGTTATGTAAATATTTCTTTTCTTCCGATTGCTGAGAAAAATGAATCTGTAGATGAAGAAGAGGTTTTAGAGAAATCTGATTTGTATGTTTTGGCAACTTTAAATACAATTCGAGAAGTTGTTAAACAAGGTTTTGAATATAAAGATATTGTAATCCTGACCAGAAAAAGAGATCAAGGAATTGCGGTTGCAAATTATTTGACAGAACAAGGTGTTCCGCTTCTTTCTTCAGAGACATTAATGATTCAAAATGCATCAGAAGTTCGTTTAATAATTCATCTTTTAAGATATTTAAACAATAGTGCTGATTTAGAGTCGAAAGCCAACTTTTTGCATTTTCTTTCTTCGACAAAAGATTTGTCAATGCCTGTGCATGATTTCATCGCATTGGGAATGAGTCAAAGATTTGAAAAAGAATTTGAAGAATGGCTTATGACTTTTGATGTTTCTTTTTCATTTGAAGATGTGCGAAAGAAATCTTTGTATGAAGCGGTAGAAATCATCATTTCTAAATTTATTCTTCCGTCTGAAGGGAATGCTTATGTGCAGTTTTTTCTAGATATTGTTTTAGAAAGAGATATTCGAAATCAATCTGGTGTTGCAGACTTTTTGATTTTCTGGGATAAAAATTCAGAGAAATTTAGTATCCCGTCTCCAGAAGGAAATAATGCGGTTCGTATTATGACGATTCATAAATCTAAAGGATTAGAGTTTCCGGTTGTAATTATGCCTTTTGCAGATGAAGATTATAATAGAAAACCAAAAGATAAGTTGTGGCTAGATACGGAGGAAATCGATTTGGGAGTTCCAAAAGCTTTGGTTGATAATAGTAGTGCTGTTGAGGGTTTTGGCGAAAGCGCTTCGGCAGTTTTCAATTTAAAAAAACAAGAAGAACTTTTAGATAATATAAATGTGCTTTATGTTGCGCTAACCCGTGCCGAAGAACAGCTGTATGTAATTTCTCAATCGTTAAAAGCTAAAAGCGATGGCGAATATCCGAATAATATGGCTTCTTTTTTTATTAAATTCTTGATCAATGAAGGGGTTTATGAGGAAGAAAAATTGAATTACGAATTTGGAAATAAAACGAGGTTGTCAAAAAGTACTAGAACAGTAGATGCGGTTAAGTCGATTCCTATTGTGAGAGAGGTTTTAAATCCGAAAAATATTAAAATAGCGCAACGCGAAGCTTTGATGTGGGGAACGCATCAGCAGGAAGCTATTTCATATGGAAATATTGTTCACGAGATTCTGGCTTATGTGAAAGATAAATCAGATGTTGATTTGGCCGTAACAAAATCTGTCGAGAATGGTTTGATAACGTACGACCAAGTAGATCAGGTTTTGAAAACTCTAAAAGAAATTGTCAACCACCCCGAATTGAATATTTGTTTTGATGGAAAAGATAGGGTTCTGAATGAACAGACCATTGTGCAGAAAGAAGGAAGGATTTTAAAGCCAGATAGAGTTGTGTTTTTGGAAAATAAACAAGCCTATTTGTTGGATTATAAAACTGGAGCTGTTAATGCAAAATATCAACAGCAAATTCAGGAGTATCAAGATGCAATTGAAGATTTAGGATACACGGTTCTAAAAAAGGCATTGGTGTATATAGGAACCGAAATTGAAGTGGTAAATTTGTGAAAAAATTAATCAGATGTTAAAGAAAAACGAAGCTTTATTTTTGTTAAGCTGTTAATTTTTAACGTTTTAAATAAATGAAAAATGTACGGTAAAATAAAAGAACATCTGCAAAAGGAATTGCAGACAATTGAGGAAAATGGAATTTTTAAAAAGGAACGAATTATTACGTCTCCTCAAGGGGCAGAAATTACAATTTCGACAGGTGAAACGGTGTTGAACTTTTGTGCTAATAATTATTTAGGACTTTCTTCTCATCCAGAAGTGGTTCAGGCTGCTAAAGATGCAATGGATACGCATGGTTTCGGAATGTCATCTGTTCGTTTCATTTGCGGAACACAAGATATTCATAAAACATTAGAGAAAAAAATTGCTGATTTTTATGGTACTGAAGATACTATTTTATATGCGGCAGCCTTTGATGCAAATGGAGGGGTATTCGAGCCTTTGTTAGGAGAAAACGATGCAATTATTTCAGACAGCTTAAATCACGCTTCTATAATAGATGGTGTTCGTTTATGTAAAGCAACTCGTTATCGCTATGAAAATAATAATATGGAAGAATTGGAGCAGCAATTAATTAAAGCAAATGAAGCAGGGGCTCGTTTTAAATTAATTGTTACTGATGGAGTTTTTTCTATGGACGGTCTTGTAGCGCCACTAGATAAAATCTGTGACCTTGCTGATAAATATGATGCAATGGTTATGGTAGATGAATGTCACGCGGCCGGCTTTATTGGAGCAACAGGAAAAGGAACTCTTGAAGCAAAAGGGGTAATGGGAAGAGTAGATATTATTACAGGAACTCTTGGTAAAGCCTTAGGAGGAGCAATGGGAGGATATACTACTGCGAAGAAAGAAATAATCGAATTGTTGCGTCAGAGATCTAGACCTTACTTGTTTTCAAATTCGTTGGCGCCAGCAATTGTTGGGGCTTCAATTAAAGTCTTTGAATTATTAGAAAAAGACACAACACTTCGTGATAAACTAGAATGGAATACAAACTATTTTAAAGAAGGTATGAAAAAAGCAGGTTTTGATATTATTGATGGAGATTCTGCAATTGTGCCTGTTATGTTGTATGATGCAAAATTGTCTCAAACGATGGCAAATGAACTTTTGAAACAAGGGATTTATGTTATTGGGTTTTTCTTTCCAGTGGTTCCAAAAGATAAGGCTAGAATAAGAGTACAGCTATCTGCAGCGCACGAAAAAGAACACTTGGATAAAGCTATAAATGCCTTCACAGTTGTCGGTAAAATGTTAAAAGTTATATAATTACCACTTACGTTAAATTTTTGTAGGTTTTTTTTAACATTTCATTTTGTATTTAAAAAATTTGGTGTTACTTTTGCTTGTAATTAACTAAATTGTAATTAAAAAAATTAAGTATGAAACATCTTAACAAACTTTTAGTTGCTGTATTGATGGCGATGGGTTTAAGTTCTCACGCGCAAGACAGTAACAATCCATGGGCGATCTCTTTCGGGGTTAATGCTGTGGATACTAGAACAAGTTCAGGAGCTGGTAGCGGATTTTTTGATCAGCACTTCTCTCAGCCATTCGCTGTAAAAGACAACTGGAATATTCTTCCTTCTCTATCTTACATTGGAGTAAATAGATATGTTGGACACGGTTTCTCAGTTGGTTTACAAGGATCTGTAAACAAAATTGATAAAGCTGTTTATTTTAGACCGTTAGCTCCAGGGCATGATGGAAGAGGTAACATTGTAAGTAATCCTGGTGATTTAATGTACTACGGAATTGATGCTACTATCAAATACAGCTTCCAAGAGTTAATCAAATCTAAAGTAGTTGATCCTTCGTTATCTATTGGTGGAGGTTATACTTTCTTAGGGGATGACAGTTTTGGAACTGTTAATCCAGGAGCTGGTATTACTTTCTGGTTTACAGATGCTATTGGTCTTGAGCTTGCTACAAGATACAAATGGGCTGTTGCTTCAGGTTCAGGAGATAATCCAGGAAGAGATGATTATAATGGAGTTATTGATACTCCATCTCACTTCCAACACACTGCAGGTTTGATTTTCAAATTCGGAGGTAAAGATACTGACGGAGACGGAATCTATGACAAAGATGATGCTTGTCCAGATGTTGCTGGTTTAAAACAATTCAACGGATGTCCTGATACTGACGGTGACGGAATCGTTGATGCTTCTGATGCTTGTCCAGATGTATTTGGTTTAGCTGCATTAAACGGATGTCCTGACACTGACGGAGACGGAATTGCTGATAAAGATGACGCTTGTCCAGATGTTGCTGGTTTAGCTGCTTTAAAAGGTTGTCCTGATACAGACGGAGACGGAATCGCTGATAAAGATGACAAATGTCCTACAGTTGCTGGTCCTAAAGAAAACGGTGGTTGCCCATTCTTAGATGCTGATAAAGACGGTGTAGCTGATAAAGATGACGATTGTCCTACAGTTGCTGGTCCAGCTAGTAACAGAGGATGTCCAGAAGTAACTTCTGAGGCGTTAGAAGATCTTAAAGTTCAAGCTAGAGCGGTATACTTCAACTCAGGAAAAGCTACTTTCAAAACTGGAGATAAAGAAACTCAAGCTAGATTAGATGCTATTAAAGAAATCCTTAAAAACTATCCAAACGCGAAATTCTCTATTGAAGGACACACAGATAGTACAGGTTCTGCTAAAATCAACCAAAAACTTTCTGAAGACAGAGCTAAAGCTGTGTTAGATGCATTAGTTCAAAGAGGTGTTAACCCAGAGAACTTAGAGTCTAAAGGATTTGGAGCTAGCCAACCAGTTGCAAGTAACAAAACTGCTGCAGGTAAAGCACAAAACAGAAGAACTGAAATTAGACACATTGGTTCAAAATACCAAGGTAAACTATAATTAGTTTTCTAAATAAACAGGAAAAGCCATTCTTAATTGAATGGCTTTTTTTATTTTTATCCTATGGTAAATACTTCTTTTCTTCAAAAAATTGCCTCTGTTGTAATTCAGGACTTTGCGGACAAACTTTCTGAAATAACAATAATACTTCCTAATAAAAGGGCAAAAGTTTTTTTGATCGAAGCTCTTAAAAAAGAGACTTCAAAAACTATTATTGCTCCAGAGATTACAAGTATAGAAGATTTTGTTCAAGATGTAGCTTCAATTCGTTCGGTTGATTCGATTGAGCTTTTGTTTGAATTTTATGAAGTTTATTTGTCTATTACTGAACAAAAACAACAGCAATCTTTTGAGCTGTTTGCGAACTGGGCAAAAACACTTTTGCAAGACTTTAATGAAATTGACAGATACCTTTTGGATCCTTCTCATGTTCTGTCTTATCTTAAAGATATTGAAGATATAAAAAGATGGGGGCTAGAAGTAGACCAAAAAACAAAGCTTCTTGAAAACTACATAGATTTCTGGAAGTTGCTCCCGTTGTACTACGAGTCGTTGTACAATCATTTGCTTTTTAAGTCAATTGGATATCAAGGTTTGATTTATAGAGAAGCGGTAAATAATCTTAATCATTTTTCGAATACTATTGGAAACCGTACATTTATTTTTGCCGGTTTCAATGCTCTAAATGCTGCCGAAGAAAAAATAGTACAGCATTTACTTGCTTTGGATCAAGCTAGAATTTATTGGGATGCTGATCAGGCTTTTCTCAATGATCCATATCATGATGCAGGACTTTTTTTAAGAAGATTTAAAGAAAGTTGGAAACATTATAAGTCAAATGTTTTTGAATGGATTGTTGATGATTTTTCACAGTCAAAAAACATTCAAATAATAGGAACTCCAAAAACAATTGGCCAAGCAAAATTGGCGGGGAGTATTATTGAAAATTTAATAGATCAAAATCCAGATGCTTCACTGGATAAAGTTGCAGTTGTGCTAGGTGAGGAAAACTTGTTGGTTCCTGTTCTATACTCGCTTCCTTCATCTGTTGGGGCATTAAATATTACGATGGGATATTCTGGGAAAAATAATCCGTCGCAGATATTTGTTGCCAAATTGTTTAAAATGCACACTAATGCGCTTTCCCGAAAAGGGGGCAGTTATGTTTTTTATTATAAAGACGTGCTTGATATTTTAACGCATCCTTTGGTGGAGCCTTATGCGAACGCACATAGATTAGTAAGAATGATAAAAGAGAATAATTATACTTTTATTACGCATCAGAAAATTTTAGAACTACATCCTGAGTCTTCAAGTTTTTTTAATTTGTTGTTTGAAAAATGGGAAAATGGTTCTATAGCAGTTTTAAAGAATATTTCGACTTTGTTGATCGCAATTAAAGATCATTTTAGCAATGACAATGAAGAAGAAAAAATTGCGAAAGCTTTTGTGTATGGCGTTTTTAAAGTAATAAATAAGCTTATAAATTATTACTCTAAACATCATCATATTGATAATATTGATACACTGCATTCGATTTATAAACAGATTATAGATTTAGCGGAAGTATCTTTTGAGGGTGAACCATTACGAGGTTTGCAGATCATGGGGGTTTTGGAAAGTCGTGTTTTGGACTTCGATACTGTCATTATAACTTCTATGAATGAAGGTAAATTTCCAGCTGGGAAATCGCAGAATTCATTTATTCCTTATGATGTAAAAAGAGAACTTGGACTTCCGACTTTCAAGGAAAAGGATGCTATTTATACTTATCATTTTTATCACTTATTACAGAGGGCTAAAAATATTTATTTGATTTATAATACTGAAAATGACGGACTGGATGCCGGAGAACGAAGCCGTTTTATTACGCAACTAGAAGTCGAGAAGAAACCACAGCATAATATTACTTTTGATATTTATAATCCAGATCTTCCAAATACTGCTTATGAGCCTATTTCTGTTGCTAAGTCTGAATTGGTAATGGAACGATTGAAGGAGATTGCTGTTAATGGTTTTTCGCCCTCAGCATTGACTAGCTATATTCGAAATCCGATTGAGTTTTATTTTCAAAAGATATTGAGAATTCGGGAAGTGGAAGAAGTGGAAGAAAATATTGCTTTGAATACTTTAGGAACAATTATTCATGAAACATTAAAAACGCTTTATGAACCTTTTATCGGAAAATTTATTTCTGAGAACGATCTTTTAAATTGTTTTAAATTGCTGGATGATGAAGTTCTCAAGCAGTTTAAGTTGGTTTATAAAGAAGGTGAAATCAAGAAAGGGAGAAATCTTTTGGCTTTTGAAGTTGCAAAACGAAATGTAGCTAATTTCTTGAGAATGGAATTAGAATCGGTAAAAAACAATGAAGCGATTCAGATAATTGCTTTAGAGCAAACTTTTGAACGCGAGTTTGTTCATCCAAAATTGCCGTTTCCTGTTTTAATTAAAGGAAATGTCGATCGAATTGAACGTCGAGATGGGAAAATCCGAATTATTGATTATAAGACTGGAAAAGTAGAAAAGTCTAATGTTATATTGAAATCTTGGAATGGATTAACACAAGAGCTTAAAAACGACAAAATCATTCAGGTTTTGGCTTATGCATTCATGTTTGAGAAACATGCAGGCGGACTTCCGATAGAAGTTGGAATTATATCCTTTAAAAATTTAAAATCGGGTTTTTTGCCTTTTGGCTTTAAAGAAGAAAAGGATTTAGATGTTATAGTGTCACCTCAAATCTTGAATTCTTATTTGGAAGAAATTGCTAATTTGCTAGCGGAGATTTTGGATATTAATATTCCTTTTGAAGAGAAAATCTAGAATATATTATCAGGAAATTTAGAAACATATTTGAATTTTATAAGACGACTTTGATAGTGAATTTAGCCGTTTCTGCCATTGCATTTCTTTTTGGAGGATTTAATCATTTTTTATTGATGATAGCTACACTAGGTTTTGCTTCAAGCATTGGATTTAAAGAAATATATCGCCAAAACGAATATTTGTTTTATAGGAACAATGGTCTTTCAAAAAGAAGGCTTGTGTTTTGTAGTCTTTTGCTAAATTTTGGTTTTGTATTTCTGTCTTTGATGATTTGGGTTTTAATTCAAAAAGTATCTTGAAAAAGCATATTCTTGAAGTCAGCGGAATTCAAAAAAGCTTTAATAATAAATTATTGCTTTCGGATATTTATTTGAAATTGGAAACAGGTCAAATAATAGGCTTGTTTGGCAGAAATGGCTCTGGAAAATCTACCTTGTTAAAAATTATATTTGGAATAGTGCCCGCTTTAGATAAAAGTATTTTTGTTAACGGAATTTCAAAAAATAATGCCTCTACTTTGTTAAATGAAATTGGTTATCTACATCAAAACCAATTTATTCCAAATCATTTTTCGGTTTTGCAAACCATTTTGTTATCTGTCGATAAACAAAAAGCGCACTTTGTTTGTGAAGATGATTTTTTAAAATCTCTTTTAAATCAAAAAATTAGGGATTTGTCTTTTGGAGAATTGCGATATCTTCAAGTTAAATTGATACTTTCTAATCAATCAAAATTTGTATTGTTGGATGAGCCATTTAGTGGTTTGTCTCCTAAAATGATAGAAATTGTAATGTTGTTAATTAAAGAAAATTCTCAAGAAAAAGGAATAATTGTTACAGATCACCATTATAGAAATGTTATAGAAATCGCAACAGATTTAAGAATATTAAACAATGGTAAGTTGCAGGTAATCAATGAAAAAGCCGAACTTATGCAGAAAGGTTATCTGATAAATTCGGCAATTTTTTAGATGCTTTTAGCTGAATATTTTTTTGAAAAAACCTTTTTTAGATTTTTCTCCAGAAGTCGAGTTGTTAATGTGTCCGTTTTCAATACGAAATCTTCTAAACTTCTCCAGTTTTACATTTAAGTCAAAGCGTAATTCGTCAACAGTTTTCATTTTGTTAAATTTTTTGCAAAGCTATAGAAAAACTTCTGTCAATTGCAATAATCCGCAAATGTTAATTTTAGAAATGAGTTTTGTTAAGCGAAATGTTATGTTTTTAGTATTATTTGCTTTTTATGTTAATTTTTTTTGCATATTTTTTGCAAAAAAATAGGATTAATTAAGTGATAAATAAAAGTGCGTCAGTACGTTATACTACATCTTTTTTTAACAAGTGTTTATCGCACAATTGCCAATATTAAAATATCTTTGGCGCTTCCAAAAACATGACAAATAAGAAAATGATTGATTTACAAACACTAGTAGAAGAGACTGGCGCAGAGTCTGGACTAAGTTTTAATATTGATGGAATCTTGAATGAGTCTGTTAATTTAGAATACGACGGGAATGTTGCAGCAATGATCGGAATGATTTTAAAGATGTGCCTTGAGATGTCTGAAGACGTTAATAATGGAGATCTTAAACAAGTTATGATAAAAAATAACGACGGGATTGTTGTAGCAAGCAAAAATCAAGATGATAATTGCATCGCGTTGCTTTCTAAAGATTTAAGCAAAATGGGTCTATTGCTGAGAAAAATGGATTCTATTTTTAACAACTAATTTAAAACCAAAAATTTAATACACATGTCAGATTTTTTGCAAAATTTTCAAAACGATTTAAAAGAGAATGTTAACGGATTTATCGCTGTTTCGGTTACAGAAGTTGAAACAGGAATGTCGTACTGCTCTCTAACAGTAAAATCTGATTTTGATCCAGAATTGGCTTCGGCTTATAATTTAGAAGTCGTAAAAGCTAAATTAAATGCACTTAGAGCCTTAGGATTAAATCAAAAAATTAATGATATTTTAATTACCCTTACAGATCAGATTCACATTATTGATGTTTCTGAAGATGGAAGATATTTTATCTACTTAGCGGTAGATTCTACTAAAGCAAATCTTGGTTTAACAAGAGCGACTTTATCTAAATACAAGAAAGACATTACTTCAAAGTTATAACGATATTTTGCCCCCAAGAATGAGAAAAAGGCTATTTCAACCCTAGGTTAGAAATGGCCTTTTTTGATTTTGATAGTTTCGGTTTTTATTCGAAGAAATCTAGTAAAATAGCTTTTAGAGCTTCTTTGTTTTCAATTTGGCTCATATGCCCGTCTTCAAAAGAAACCAATTCTACTGTCGTATCTTCGATTTGCGAAAGACTTTCTTCGTAATTTAAAACAGGATCTTTTTTTCCTAATATCAATAAAATCGGAAATAAATTTTTGCGAACCAGTTCTTCTCTGTCTTTTCTAATTTTCATTCCTTCCTGAGAAGCGATAATTCCTTGCAAAGGCGTTTTTAAAGCTTCCGTTTTTACTTTTTCGATTTCTTCTGCTAATCGAATTCTGTTGTTTTCGCTGAATAAATTTGCAATCGCTAAACTTACAAAATTGACATAATTTTGTTTGACAGCTTTAATGGCTCGGGTTCTGTTTAATTTTTTCTCCGCGCTGTCTTCTTTTGAAGTGGAGTTTAGTAAAACTAATTTCTGAATTTTTTCTGGATATAATTCGGCGAAAGCCAAACCAACATAACCCCCCATTGAATGCCCGACAATTGTAGCTTTTTCAATATTTAAATGCTCTAAAACTTCATTTACAGCGCCTGCATTGTCTTCCATTTTATGAATATATCCTAAACAATCAGATTCACCATGACCTAATAAGTCGATTGCTACAACGCGGTACTTTTCTGAAAACAGATTATTATATTCTAACCACATTTTTTTGTTTTCAAGAAAGCCGTGAAGTAAAACTATTGTGTTTCCAATTCCAGAATCTGAGTATGATATTTTAGTATTTTTATATAAAATCGTTTTCAAAATGAACATTTTTTTTGTGAAAGCACAAAGTTAAGAAAGCTGAAGTAAAATATCATGATGTCTTGATTTAATTGGGAAATCTTTAAAAGAGTTATAAAATTATTTATAACATTGTTTAGTTTGTGAAATAATAAAAAATGGCTTCCATTTCTGAAAACCATTTCTATAAATTAAAATCGGTTATCACCATCCAAAAGATTTCCTAGTCCGCCAAGTAGGCTTCCTTCATCACGACTATTTCCGCCAGATCGTGGTGCCGATGCAATAATACGGTCAGCCAATCTTGAGAATGGTAACGATTGTATAAAGACTGTTCCTGGACCTTTTAAAGTGGCATAAAATAAACCTTCGCCTCCAAAAATCGAATTTTTAATACCACCAATAAATTCAATATCATAATCTACATCTTTGGTAAAACCAATAATGCATCCCGTATCTACTTTTAAGACTTCGCCAGGAGCTAATTCTTTTTTAGCCATTGTTCCTCCAGAATGTACAAATGCTATTCCGTCTCCTTCAATTTTCTGCATGATAAAACCTTCACCACCAAATAAACCGCGACCTAGTTTCTGAGAAAATTCAATTCCGACAGAAACGCCTTTGGCAGCGCATAAAAAAGAACTTTTTTGACAGATAAATTTACCTTGAAATTGAGTTAAATCAATTGGAAGAATTTTTCCAGGATATGGTGATGCAAATGAAACTTTGCTTTTGGTGTCACCTTGATTTAAAAATGCAGTCATAAACAAGCTTTCGCCAGTAAGAACTCTTTTGCCTGCATTTAAAAGTTTGCCAAACAAACCCGAACCTTGTTGTTGCGAACCGTCTCCAAATATAGTTTCCATTTGGATATTGTTTTCCATCATCATAAAACTGCCTGCTTCGGCAATTACAATTTCTTGTGGATCCAATTCTATTTCCACATACTGCATTTCTTCGCCAAAAATCTGATAATCTATTTCGTGTGCCTGCATAATTTCTTAGATATTTGTTTTTAAAATTAGACAAAAAATGCTGTAGAATGTTACAGTGTTTAACGCACTTCGACTGTTTTTAAGAACTTTAAATGATTTTGTTATTTTAAATTAGTCTTAATTACGTGTTTATTTGTTTTAAATTCTATATTTTTGCATCGTTATAATTTTATCAGAATGTCATTAGTTAGCGATTTGACCACCAAAGTATTATTTGAGACCGAAAAAGGATATAGTTACCAATGTGATTTGACCAATAGTATAATTATCAATTTTGTTGATACTGTGTCAAGTTATAAGATTCAAGATTTTTTGATTTTTCAAAGAAAGGTTAATAGTGTTGATATTCTTAACATGCTTTATGACTTATCTGACCAATCAGATGCACAGCTGATTGAAACTACCAAAAGAAACTTTTCTAGAAATCTTAATATCTGCGAAATAGTGCAGTTAAGAGATTTGTTAAACGGAACAAAATTTACCCTCAGCCTGCATTCTATGCTTTGCAATATGGTAAACGTCGAGCTTATTTAGATTCTTACTTAGATTAAATCCAAATTTTCAAGGGGTTACGATCTGCTTCTTTAATTTTTGTAATTTTACACGTATAAAAATTAAAGGTTATGAAAGATTTACTAAGAACACGTACTTCATTAGTTGAAGGTGTAGAAAATATATTGAATTTACAAGCAAAATTAGAAAGTGACGCTTCGAACAAATATTTAGCTATGGCTGCATGGTTGGATAGAAATGGTTATGCTAATACAGCATCGTATTTGTATAAGCAAGCAGAAGAAGAAAGAGAGCATTTTCTAAAAATTTTCAAATTCATTACAGATATGGGAGGGATTGCAATTACGCCATCGGTTCCAGAAGTACAGCAAGAATTTGCTTCTTTTAAAGAAGTATTCGAAATTGCTTTGCAAAACGAAATTGCAGTTACTCAGGCAATTAATAAAGTGATTGCAAAATGTAGAGCTGAAAATGACTACGCTACAGAAGATTTCATGATGTGGTATGTAGCAGAACAAAGAGAAGAAGAGAAAAATGCAAGAAGAGCATTAGAGCTTTTTGATCTAATCAATGGAAATGAAGCTGACGGTAAATTCCAATTGGATGTACAAATCTCAAAAATCGGATAATTACCGATTTATATAATTTAAAAAGCCCTTAATATTTTATTAAGGGCTTTTTTATTGGTTTTAGATGTCACTTCCCAAAGATTAGAGAATTTTTAGTTTCTTTTGTTTTGGAAGATCAGCTTCGGAGAAGCGAAATATTTATAGAAATTTATGTATTGCCAAAACAAAAGCTCCGGCGGAACGACATATGTTTTTTTACATTATGTGTCGCTCCGCTGGAGCTCTTTTACATCAATATGATTGAATGGCTATAAATATTTCGCCCCACTGGGGCTTAAAAAAGAAACACTTATAAAACAAAGGCTGCCCGAAAATATTGGACAGCCTCTTTTTTATTTATGAATTTATCAAAGTCTCAATCTCATCTGCTTCAACAGGAATGTTACGCATTAAGTTGAAAGGTTCTCCTTTTTCCTGAACCACAACGTTATCTTCTAAACGGATTCCGAATTTTTCTGCTGGAATGTAAATTCCTGGCTCAACCGTGAAAACCATATTTGCTTTCATTGGTTCGTGAAGCAATCCGTAATCGTGCGTGTCAAGACCTAAGTGGTGAGACGTTCCGTGCATGAAATACTTTTTGTAAGCAGGCCATTCTGGATTTTCATTCTGAACATCTGCTTTGTCGATTAAGCCTAAACCAAGTAATTCAGAAGTCATGATTTTACCTACTTCAACATGGTATTGTTTCCAAAGTGTTCCAGGCGTAAGCATTTTTGTTGCTTCGTTTTTAACTCTCAAAACAGCATTATAAACCGCTTTCTGACGATCTGTAAAACGTCCAGAAACTGGAATTGTTCTCGTCATGTCGCTTGAATAATTTGCATATTCAGCCGCAACATCCAACAAAATCAAATCTCCGTCTTTACATTGCTGGTTGTTTTCGATATAATGTAAAACATTTGCATTGTTTCCAGAAGCGATAATTGGCGTATAAGCAAAACCTTTAGAACGGTTACGGATGAATTCGTGAGCTAATTCCGCTTCGATTTCGTATTCTGTAACGTTTGGTTTTACAAATCCTAATAATCTACGGAAACCTTTTTCTGTGATATCACAAGCATGCTGAATCAAATCGATTTCTTCGCTTTCTTTTACAGAACGAAGTCTTTGTAAAATTGGGTTGCTTTTTGCGACATTGTGTGCAGGATAACGCTCTTTCCACCATTTTACGAAACGAGCTTCGCGAGTTTCTGTTTCAACAGTCGCACGGTAATGTTCGTTTGTATTGATGTACATCGTATCGGCATACGTCATCATTTCGTTCAAAACTTTATGAAAATCCTGTAACCAATAAACTGTTCTAATTCCAGAAACCTGAAAAGCACGTTCTTTAGTCAGTTTTTCGCCTTCCCAAACTGCGATATGATCGTTGGTTTCTCTCAAGAAAAGAATTTCTCTCTGATGCTCATAAGGCGCATCTGGAAACAAAAGTAAAACGCTTTCTTCTTGATCAACACCGCTTAGATAAAAAATATCTCTGTGTTGAGCAAACGGTAAAGTACTATCGGCACTAACTGGGTAAATGTCGTTTGAGTTGAATACAGCAACCGAATTAGGTTTCATTTCAGCCATGAACTTTCTGCGATTTTTTACAAAAAGAGCGCTGTTTATTTGATGATATTTCATAATTATTTCGTTTTTGAACTTCGAATTTCAAAATTACTAATTTTTGAATTAGTGGCGTATAGCAGATTTATTAAAGTTTTCTTATTTATTGTTTTTGCCACGAAGGCGCTAAGGCACGAAGTTTTTTTAATCGTAAAGGAGGCTAAGGTTTACGCAAAGTGCGCAGGAGATTTTTGCTCGCAAAGACGCGAAGTCGCAAATTTTTTTTGTTGCAAAGAACACAAAGTTTAAGTTCTGTTTTGTCTTCCTGAGCGAAGTCGAAGGATCTGCGCAAAGCATTTCTTTAAACAATAACGAAATAATCTCGCAAAGTCGCTAAAGCGCAAAGTATTTACCGAATCTTGTCATTTCGAGGAAGGAGAAATCTCCATAAGTAACTCTACAAAGATTTGTATACACACAGTTTTGTCATCTCGACGAAGGAGAGATCACACTCGAAATTCCACAAAAATTAGCGGTTTTGTTTCACGCGGATTTAGCAGATTCTGTAGATTTTTTCTTTTCAAATTCGTAATTAACCACAATCTTGTCATTTCGACGAAAGGAGAAATCTCCGCAAGTAACTCTACAAAGATTGGTAAACACAAAGTTTTGTCATCTCGACGAACGAGAGATCACACTCGTAACTCTATAAAGATTGGCGATTTTTGTTTCATGCAGATTTTGCAGATTTACATTTAATTATCTTTTAAACGATTTTGTATATTGGCTAATAATATTCTAAACCTAACAACAGAATGAAAAATCTCCTTATTTTAATATTTATCTCCAATATTTCATTTGCGCAGACTGCTGTTTTAAAATTGAAATTTCCAAAAGATCCAAAGATTTCTCAGAAGTTTCAAAATGCAATAGATGAACAAAAAAATCAATTCTGCTGGGTTTATAAGAATAACAAAGAAGAAGTTCAGAATTATACAACTGAATTTATTTTAGATAAAATCGATAATAATCGGGAATATGGGTATTTGTTCGAAGCTGAATATTGGGTAGGATATAATTACGAAAAGATAATTCCACAATTAATAAATCGGATAACAAATAAAAAAGAAGTTGGTCTTGTGAATAGCGCCGATTTGATGATATTTGAAAGAATAGAAAGTGGAGACTTAAAAGCCTACGGACATGGATTGATAGTTAATGATGATTTATTCACAATTGCTGGAAGAGCAAACAGATTGCTAACAGTTGTAACAGGAGAAAATTTTGGTTCAGTTTCGATGAAATCAACTCCGAAAGATTTACATATTCTTCAAGAAAAATGGATTGTTTGGTTGAATGAGCTTTAAAAAAAATAGACTTCTTAATATAAATATTTAGGATATGCTTTATAAGTTAAATTGATAAAAAACCGAAGCTTTGAAATTTCAAAACTTCGGTTTTTTTCTTTTATAAAAATAAATTTCTATTTCTTATCAAGCAACTTCTCCAAAAGCGCCACTTTTTCTTTTTCAGCTTGAATTAACTGTTGGTAAAGTTTTTTATTCTCTTCATACGATTCAATAAGCTTATCAATCGGATTAAAAGTACATCCATGACTTATTACTGAAGAGCCAGTATTGTTTTCTATTTCGAAAGTATTCCCAATAATATTAAAAACAGCATCTTCAGAAAAGTTTTTTATTGCTTCCGGTGTAACTCCCAAAGCTTCTGCAATTCTGGTTAATTTTTCATCATCAACGTTTTCACTTCCTTCGAGATTAGAAATAGATTGCTGACTAACACCAAGTGCAATAGCAAGCGCTTCCTGCTTCATATCTCTCAGTTCTCTAATTCGGCTAATGTTTCGACCGATGTGTCTTGGTTTTGTTGCTGTGCTCATGATTCAAAGATATTTAAAATTCTTTTAGGTTTTTAGTTTCGGTACAAAACAAGGTTCTGTAGTATATTTCTAAAAACATTTCAAAAAGTAAAAATACAATTTTTCTGACTATCGAATTGGTTTTGAATTTAGAATTGTGTAATCTTGATATTCAAAAAATCAACTTCGATTAATACCAATAAAATGCAGACTTCCAATTTCAAATTAATTACTATAGCCGAGATCAAGAACAAATATCCTTTTTTAACTGAAGATGAAAAGTTTGATTATTTTGACGAATGGGAAGACGAAGATTTTTTTCTAACGGCAGAAGAAAATGTCAATTTTGAAGGAAGTTTTTATTTAGACCTTTATGAGGATAAAGAGAAAAAATGGCTGACCAATTTGTTAAACTTTTCGACTAAAAATATTGAAGAAATAAGAATTGAAGGAATTTTTATAAACGGAGATTTCTCTGTAAGTGGTTCAATTATTAATGCCGAAGGCGATTATGGTCTGTATGTTTTCATTAGCGGAAGCGTAAATTGTCAAAGTCTTTTGCTTGGCGGAGCGAATGTTGAAGTAAAAGGAAATGTTACAGCAAAAGAAGTCGTGATGACTTATTATAATCACGGAAGTTTCAATTGTTCGGGTTCTGTAAATTCTCCAGTTTTTATCGTAACAGATCATAATACAGCATTTGCCCAAAAGAAAATAGACTTGTTTTATTATAATGACAGAGATAAAATTGATCCGAAAAACGAATGCGAATATGATGATGAAACTGACGAAGAAATTATCTCAAACGAACTCCGAAAATTACTCGATAATCCATTAATTGAAACTTTTGAAGAATTGGAACGAGATTTGGCAAGAGGCGAATTGGTTTTAAAACAAAATAATCCGCCCGCTAAAATTTATGAATATTGGCGTGATCGTGTTTTGGCAAATTACAGAGATCTTAAACTCGTTCCGAAGCAATTTAAAACTGAAGAACTTTGCAATTTGGCATTAAATATTACATTTCATGCTTTGCCGTTTATCGATCAGGATTTAATAACTTCTGAGCTTTGTGAAAAATTAGTCAATAAAGATGGTTTTGCGATTCAAGTAATTCCTGATGAATTTATAACGAAAGAACTCTGTTTTAAAGCAGCGGAAAGTGGTACAATGCTAAGGTTAATTCCAGAGGAATATTATTCGGAAGAACTGATTTTATTGGTTTTTAAAAACGGAAGACATGAATCAGATATTAACGATGTTCCTTCTCTATTTATAACAGAAAATCTTCTTGTAGAATATGTGAAAATTGGAAAAGGATTGTGGCTCGATAAAGCCTGCAAAGCAACTAGAATTGATAAATTGCAGGTTTTAAAACAAGTAATCGATTCTGGAATTCAATATTTGGATAATATTTTTGGGAATCATTTCAGTAAAGAGGCCGTTGAATATGCTTTTTCGATTTATAAAAACGACGAAGATTGGAATAAATATGTTCAAAAATATAAACAGAAATTTGAACGACTTGGGTTGAATGAATATTTGTAATGAAGAATGGATGAAAGTGTAAAAATATTAAGAAGTAAAATCTCAATTCCTTTAGCCAAAGCAATTCAGCTTCTTAAAAAGAACAATAATGATGTTGCGCTCTCCGAACAAGATTTTCATAATGAAAACATTAGAGAGATTTGTGAGAAAACTGAATGCAAAGAAGAAATTGCAAAAAAGGAATATCAAATTTGTAATCGGGATGTGACAAAAGCAATTGAAAGGATTAATCAAAAGCCCATTATTATAGCCACAGGAAATAATCCCGTTTCAAAAATCGGTTTTATTTTATGGCCAGAAAATGCTAAAGGAGAATTTTATAAAACTGAAAAAAGAAATGATGTTTTTATTTCTACAGAAGATTTTAATATTGTTTTGAAAGATTTCGAATCTGTTTTTCCTATGCTCGACACTTCTAATAATGTTGAACAGGAAACATTTGATGTTACAGGTCATAATTTTTTTGATAATAAGATCTGCAAACTAATTTTAGAAAGAATAAATGGAATTGAAAGTGATGATGAAAATGTAAAAACCTTTTTACAAGAAGTGGAAAGCTGGTTAAAAGATAAATTATCTTATGCTGATTATATTGTGGTTTATGGAAATTTATAACTAAGATATGTTGAAGATTCAAATCAGAAAAGTAGAAAAACAAGATTTAGATTTTGTCTACAAAGCAATATGCGAACTCGAAAATGAGGTTTTAGATTTTGAAGTTTTCAAAATGATCTTCAATGAAAATATTTCAAACCCAAAAAATCTTTATCTAATTGCCGAAAACGAAAATGAAGGTTTAGGTTTTATTAGTTTTCATACCCAAAATCTCCTTCATCACTGCGGATTGGTTGGTGAGATTCAGGAGTTTTTCATTCATAAAAAATATCGTGGTCAAGGCGTTGGAAGATTATTAATAAATGAGATTTTAGATTTTGCTGAGAAAAATGATTTAAAAAGTATTGAAGTTACGACAAATAAGAAACGAGTAGAAAACGTGGCGATTTATGAGAATCTAGGTTTTACTTTGAGTCATAATAAGTTTACGATTTATAAATAAATAGGTTTTTTAACCGCAAAGTCCGCTAAGGCTTACGCAAAGTTCGCAAAGTTTTGCGTTTAAAGCTTTGTGAACTTTGCGTTTATTTAGATGACTTAAACAGAAAAACTTTGGGTGCTTTGCGGTAAAATTTTCAACTAATATGTATAAACTAAATCCATCAATAAAGCATCATTTAGTAATTGCCATTCTTATTAGTTTATGGCTTTTCGTTTTTGCTTTCGTGATAAGGCCCTTTGACGACGGAACTATAAATTTCAGAGCGTGGTTTTTAATCAGTTTTGGGTTTAGTGTAATGGCTTTTTTATGTTATGGTCTTTTAGCTTTTATTCAAAAAAACTTTTACGAAAGAATAGGGAAGTGGAATATCAGTTTAGAAATAATAGCCATTTTTCTGTTTCATGGATTGTATTTAATTGGAGTTTTTGCCTTTTATAAAAGCCCAATTTTAAATGGCGGATATACTTTTTCAGAATTCTTTTCTGGAATTTTTATAAAAGTTGCTCTAATCATAACTCCTGTGATTGTTCTCGCACGAAGATATGTAATCAAATTAATTCCGATAAAAGACGATGTTTTAGTATTTAAAGGAGAAAACAAATTAGATGTATTAAAAATCAACAAAGCCGACTTGGTTTGCATTTCGAATGCTCAGAATTATGTTGAGATTTTTTATATCGAAAATGATAAACTCCATTCGAAACTTATTCGATCTTCGCTCAAAAAAGTTCAGGACGATTTTGGTTTTTTAGTGCAAATTCATCGTTCGCATTTAATAAATCCGTCGCATTTTAAATCTTGGCGAAATTCAAACACCATTATTTTGACTCAAATAGAACTTCCAGTTTCGAGAAATTATAAAGATGTTTTATTGGCATTATAATTTTGTACCTAAAACAATGCATTTCGTACCGAAGTCAGTAAAATAGGGATTTTAGGTAAATTTTGATTTTAGTTTTGCTTCATCAATTTTTAAAACAAATTATGAAAACAAAACATTTTTGCACGATCGGATTGCTATTTTTCTTAGCCAGCTATTTATTATTTTCTAACATTTTGCCAAGTTTCAATACGTCGATAGATTTTGCGCATTGGTTCAATTTAATTGGAGCTTGTTTTTTATTGTCGTTTAATGACGCATTTCCTAAAACAAAAACTAATAAAGTCGCTTCGATTTTGACAACTTTAGGCGTTATTGCCCATATCGGACTTTGCACAATCGATTTTCTAATGTCGAGTTACGGAAATAATGAAATGGCAAAAGAAGCATTAAGTCAGCAGATCAGTAATTCGTCATTGATTTTTTATCCATTTGTGGCCGTTGGGCCGTCATTGCTTTTTCTTGGTTTGGCTTTGCATGCATTTGCTTTTATAAAGACAGAAACTGTAAAATCCTTAATGGTAATTGTGGGTTCGGTTGCTGTAGGATTTTCTTTTTTTGCTTTAAAAAATGGAATTTTAATGCTTTTAAGCTGTGTAGTTTTTATTTTAGGATTGGGTTTATTGCTTTATGTGTCGCGACCTTTGTCAAAGTTTTAAACTTTGACAAAGGTTTTCGTTTTATTTGTAGGATTTTTATTTTTATTTTTGTTTTGAAAATAATTGAATGATGAAGAAATTTATAATTGATAGCGATGATTTTGGTGTTGGAAAGGTAACTTATAATATCGATTGGGAAAATAAGATTATTAAAGAATTGGTTATTTTTGCAGATGAAAAAACTTTTGAAAATTTATCTGATGATGAAAGAGGAAATTGGAATTGGGCATTATATCCTCCTAAACTTTATTTCATAGAAATTCCTTTTGAATTAAATAGTAATAAGATAATAATTCCAATTACGGATGAAATTTTGGATGATTATGATGTTGCGCTTTATTTCATGTCTCATAATGATATTGAAGGAGAATTTTCAATTGATCCAAATGAAGTATTTATGTTTACGGGGTATACATATATATTAAATAAAAGATTAAGCTTGGAAGTAGAGATTAATCTTAAATCATATTAGAGATTGCACATGCAAAATTGCCAATCTTTGTAGAGTTACTAACGTGTCCTTCGACTTCGCTCAGGATGACAAACTAGTTGTATAAAAGCAAAACCGAAGCAAATTCCCTTCGGTTTTTTATTTGAAATTCGTATTCTCGTTCCAGAATCTAAAGCTCAAAGATTGAAAAAACATATAAAATACTTAATCGCACTCTTTCTGACTTTTGTCGTGATTGCGGGCGATGGTACTTTATATTCTCAATCTAAATCGGCAGAATATTATCAGTCTTCGTTTGTAGTTTTAAGAAGAGAATTAAATCTTAAGAATTCTCGTTTATATAAATTCGGACACGCTGTTTCTTGGAATGAAATAAGATTTTCAATTGTTTTGAATTTTCTCAAAACCGAAACTGTTTTTACTTTCCAAATCAAGAAATTGCTGAAACTTCAAAACCTGCTTTATCAAAACCTAACTTCATTTATAAAACAATCTGTTTTTATAAATGAAATAATCACTTCAAAACACTTCGGGAAAAGTTTATACAGCGCTTAAGAAATTATTTCTGAGCATAGATGATTTAATAATGTCTAATCATTTATCATTTTCAAAATGTATAAGCAAAATAAAAATTCTCGTTTGGAGCAATCTAAACGACCGCTTCTTCATTGGATAAAAAGAAAATTTATAATCATAATTACAGCCTTTATGCTAGGAATGGCAAATGGAATGCACACCGAAGATACCCGAATTAAAGGAAATCAAAATTATACCGAACAGCATAAAAAAGATTGATTTTTTAATTAGAAAATATGTCAATGAGATAATTAGAGAATTTCTTGTTGGAATTTAAATAATTAATCGGTTTAAATTTTAGCTGTGACCTTTGTCAAAGTTTAAAACTTTGACAAAGTTTTTTTGCGCAATCTTGTCATTTCGACGAAGGAGAAATCTTCGCAAGTAACTCCGCAACGAAAATCAATCTTTGTAGAGCTACTAACGTGTCCTTCGACTTCGCTCAGGATGACAAACGGTATGGTATAAAAACAAAAAACCGAAGCAAGTGCTTCGGTTTTTATTTGGAATTTGGAATTTGGAATTTCAAATTTCAAATATTGGAATTTAATCCACCCATTTATAATATCTCGCTCCAATCAAAACAGGAATCTCTTTTTCGATTCTATCTAAGACCCATTCGTTTTTAGGAGTTCTTACGCTCTGTTTTTGTTCCTTTTTATGAAGACTTTCGTAAGTACTGAAATCAATTTCTACACTTTCCGCTAAATTTTCAAAAAGTTTCACATTTTCTAAAGCCGATTTCCATTCTGGCTGAATAGTTCCTTCAAAAACTTTCGATTTCGATCCGCTTCCGTAGGCTAAGAAACCGAATTTAGTTCCGGCAACTTCTTTGTTTGTGTCATAAAAATGAGCTAAAGTCGATAATAGTCCCATGAAAATGGAACCTGTATAAAGATTTCCTATTAATGAAGAAGCCAATTCTGCTGGTTGTAATTTTTCAGTTACAAAACTTCTATAATCGTCAGATTTTGCCACTTCTTTAATTTTTGTCTGATAATCTGCTGGTGCAATATCATCAGCAATGATTTTTTCGGCACTGTCTAAAGCGTAGATTTCAGATAACATTCTTCTTCCTTGGAAAGAATATGGCAAGTGCATTACAATACTGTGCCAAGTGTTATAAAGAGTTTCGGTAGTGTTTTTTAATTTTTTGAATGAAAAATACGCATTACGCGTACGATCCATGTAACATTGATTCGAATATTGGCCGTCAAAAACTGGCTGATCTTTATGAATTTCAATTTCAGCTTCTAAATTATCAAACCAAGAATCGTTGTTTGCGTTTTTAGTGATTTCTTCTTTAGCAATCGTTCTGTATGGTTTAAAGAAGTCGAAAACACCTTTTGTGCTTGTTGCCCAATTATCATCAAAAGCAATAATTTTCGGATCTGCAGTGATCAGCATTGCAACCGCTCCAGCTCCTTGCGTATATTCTCCTCCAGAGTTTAAATCATATTTTGCGAAATCAGACGTAACTACAATGGCTTTTTTAGTTGGATTTAATTTTACAAAATCAAGACAGTTTTGCAAAGCGTCTACACCGCCAATACAAGCGAAAGTAAAATCTACAACATCGCATTCTGCTAATGAATCTTCGCCAAATTTCTGCTCCATTAAACTAATTAGATAAGAAGCAATGGGTTTAGAACTGTCAATACCGCTTTCGGTACCAACATAGATTCGGCTGATTTCTTTTAAGTCAATTTTATTATCAATGATAAGTTTTGTTAAAGCATTTGCTCCAAAAACAGCCGCATCCTGATGTGCGTCTGGGAAAGTCATTTTTATTAGACCAAGACCTTTTTCTAGTTTCTCGGGTTCAATATTTCTGGCAACAGCCAAAGTTTTTATGGGTAAATGTATGTTTGCTACGTCAAATGAAATAGCATCAATTCCTGTTTTCATTCTTATTTTTTTGAGCCGCTAAAGGTAAAACTATGTTGTGGAATGGCAATTTTTTACTTTGATAAAATTTTGACGACCCTGCACTTTTGAAGAAAATAAATTAAAACTTCGAATAAAATAACAATATCATAAATTTTTAGTAATCTACTTAGAGTCGAAATCCTTGATTCTGTTTTACAAAGCAATGATTTGAGGTTTTCTATAGTGAATTATTTTTTATCAGTTTTAATTTTGTACGTAAAAATACGTAGAATTGAGCTATTTTAAAATCATTATAAATAACAGCGAAATGGTTGTAGTTCTTTTGTAATTGAGTTATTTTTGTCTAATTTTTTAAAACAAACTACTTAACACTTATGGCACAATCTGCACTATTGAATGCTTCCATCTTAAAGAAAGTAGCTATGGCTCTTTCGGGAATATTCTTAATCACGTTTTTAGCGCTGCATGTTTCCTTAAATTTTATTTCTATTTTGAGTGAAGATGTTTTCAACGAAGCTTCTCACTTTATGGGATACAATCCGCTGATACAATATGTAATGCAGCCAGTTTTGGCATTCGGAGTAATTTTCCATTTTGTAATGGGATTTATTCTTACCGCTCAAAATAGCGCGGCACGACCAATTGCGTACGCTAAATACAACGGAGCGGCAAACGCTTCATGGAGTTCTAGAAATATGATTATTTCTGGATTGGTTATTTTGGCTTTCTTAGGATTGCACTTTTATGATTTCTGGTTTCCTGAAGTTAGCTATAAATATATAGCTGGTACGGCACCAGATGCTACGAGGTATTATGGTGAGTTAGTTCACAAATTCCATGACCCAATTCGTACGGCATTGTACTGTGTGTCATTTATCCTTTTAGGATTCCACTTATGGCATGGGTTTGCATCTTCTCTTCAATCTGTAGGGATGCATAACAAATACTCTAGATTTTTATCAAAAGTAGGTTACTGGTTCGCAGTTGTAGTTCCAGCGCTTTTTGTAATTATCGCTTTATTTCATCATTTCAATAATTAATATCAATTATAATGGCATTAGATTCAAAAATTCCAAATGGTCCTATAGCGGACAAATGGACAAATTATAAAGATCATATTAATTTAGTAAACCCTGCTAACAAACGTAATCTTGATATTATTGTAGTTGGTACAGGTTTAGCTGGAGGTTCGGCTGCGGCTACTTTGGCTGAGTTAGGATATAACGTAAAAGCATTTTGCTTCCAAGATTCTCCACGTCGTGCGCACTCTATTGCAGCACAAGGGGGTATCAACGCTGCAAAAAACTATAAAGGTGACGGTGACTCGATTTACAGATTGTTTTACGATACTGTAAAAGGTGGTGATTACCGTGCTCGTGAGGCAAACGTTTATCGTTTGGCTGAAGTTTCTGGTAATATTATTGACCAATGTGTGGCTCAAGGGGTGCCATTGGCTCGTGAATATGGCGGACTTTTGGATAACCGTTCTTTTGGAGGAACTTTGGTTTCTCGTACATTTTATGCACAAGGACAAACTGGACAGCAATTATTGTTAGGAGCTTATTCTGCAATGAACCGTCAAATTGGTCGTGGAAAAATTAAAATGTACAACCGTCACGAAATGCTAGACATTGTAATCGTGAACGGAAAAGCGAGAGGTATTATCGCTCGTGACTTAATTACAGGAAAAATAGAAAGACATTCTGCTCACGCGGTAGTAGTTGGTTCTGGAGGATACGGAAACGTATTTTTCCTTTCAACAAATGCTATGGGAAGTAACGCAACAGCAGCTTGGAAAATTCATAAAAAAGGAGCGTTTTTTGCAAATCCTTGTTATACACAAATTCACCCAACATGTATTCCAGTTTCAGGAGATCACCAGTCTAAATTGACTTTGATGTCTGAGTCTTTACGTAATGATGGTCGTATTTGGGTACCAAAAAACTTGGAAGATGCAAAAGCTATCCGTGAAGGAAAGAAAAAAGCAACAGATTTATCTGAAGACGAAAGAGATTATTTCTTAGAAAGAAGATATCCTGCTTTTGGTAACTTAGTACCTCGTGACGTTGCGTCTCGTGCAGCTAAAGAAAGATGTGATGCTGGTTTTGGAGTTAACAAAACTGGAGAAGCGGTTTACTTAGATTTCGCAGCAGCTATTAAACGTTACGGAACTGAAGATGCTTATGTAAAAGGTTTAGATGATAAAGATGCTGCTTTGGTAACTAAATTAGGAGCTGCAATCGTGAAAAGTAAATACGGAAACTTATTCCAGATGTATTACAAAATCGTTGATGAGGATCCTTATACAACACCAATGATGATTTACCCAGCAGTTCACTACACAATGGGTGGAACTTGGGTTGATTATAACTTAATGACTACAATTCCTGGATGTTTCTCAATTGGAGAATCTAACTTCTCTGACCACGGAGCAAACAGACTTGGAGCTTCTGCTTTAATGCAAGGTTTAGCTGATGGATATTTCGTATTGCCTTATACTATCGGAGATTATTTGGCTCCAGATATTAAAATGGGTGAAATTTCTACAGATTTACCAGAATTTGTTGAAGCTGAAAAAGCGGTTGTAGATCAAATCAATAAATTTATCAATAACAACGGTAAACATTCTGTAGATTATTTCCATAAAAAACTTGGAAAAATTATGTGGAATAAAGTAGGTATGGCTCGTAACGCTAAAGGTTTAACTGAAGCTATCGAAGAAATTGCTGCTTTACGTGAAGAGTTTTATAAAGATGTAAAAGTTCCTGGAGGCGCTTACGAATTTAATCAGGAATTAGAAAAAGCAACTCGTGTTGCCGATTTCTTAGAGTTAGGAGAATTGTTCGCGAAAGATGCTTTACACCGTAACGAATCTTGTGGAGGTCACTTCCGTGAGGAATACCAAACAGAAGAAGGAGAAGCACTTCGTGATGACGAAAACTTTGCATATGTTGCAGCTTGGGAATACAAAGGAAAACCAAGTGATGCAGTATTACACAAAGAACCTCTTAACTACGAAAACATTAAATTAGTTCAAAGAAGTTATAAATAAAAAAGTTAAGAGTTAAGGGTTATGAGTCTAAAGTCGTTCGAAGATTTAGAGTGCTGGAAAGCAGCACGTGAATTAAGAATCTTTGTTTCTCAAAATATTCTTTCGAAATTTCCAATTGACGAAAAATATGCCTTAACTAGTCAGCTTAAACGATCTTCTAGATCTGTTAGTGATAATATTGCCGAAGGGTTTGGAAGATATCATTATCAAGAAAATATTCAATTCTGCAGAATTGCCCGAGGTTCATTAACTGAATCTTTAAATCAAGTAATTACTGCTTTAGATGAGAATTATATTGAAGAAGATTTGTTGCAAAAATTTAGAGAAAGGTTCGAAAGAACCAAAGCAATATTAAATGGATATATAAATTATTTAGCTAGGACTAAAATGGAGTAGTAACCCTATGACGTTTAACTCTTAACTTATAACCCATAACAAAATTATGAAACTTACATTAAAAATATGGCGTCAAAAAAACGCTCAAGATAAAGGAGGGATTGTAGAATATCCTATCGATGGAATCGAACCAGACATGTCTTTCCTTGAAATGTTAGACGTTCTTAACGAAGGTTTAATCAATAAAGGAGAAGAACCAGTTGCATTTGACCACGATTGTCGTGAGGGAATCTGCGGAATGTGTTCTTTATTCATCAACGGAGAAGCACACGGACCAGACAGAGGAGTTACAACTTGTCAGTTGCACATGCGTATGTTTAAAGATGGCGATACGATTTTTATCGAACCATTTAGAGCAAAAGCTTTCCCTGTAATTAAAGATTTAGTGGTTGACAGAAGTTCTTTTGACAGAATTCAGCACGCAGGAGGATTTATCTCTGTAAATACTTCAGGTAATACAATCGACGCGAATACTATTCCAGTTAACAAAGATGATGCAGACAAATCATTTGATGCTGCTGCTTGTATTGGTTGTGGAGCTTGTGTTGCAACTTGTAAAAACTCTTCAGCAATGTTATTCGTTTCTGCAAAAGTTTCTCAATATGCATTATTGCCACAAGGTAAAGTTGAAGCAACAGATCGTGTTTTACACATGGTTCACCAAATGGATTTAGAAGGTTTCGGTAACTGTACAAATACAGGAGCTTGTGAAATCGAATGTCCAAAAGGAATTTCGCTTGAAAATATCGCACGTATGAACCGTGAGTATTTAGCAGCAAGCTTGAAAGGATAATACACAATTTAGTATATTTAAAAAAACGCTTCCGTTACGACGGAAGCGTTTTTTGTTTCTATTTACAGCATAATATCTAAAACTGAATCAATATCTCTTAAAAGCTTCGATTTGTTGTGTAAGAGAGTTTAAAATATATGATTTTAGGCTTTTGGTGTAAACTGGTTCTGTTTTATTTTAAATTGATGTAATGCTTTAATTTGGTTTTTTTGTTTCGATGAATTGTTTGTTGAAATGTTTATTTTTGTAAGAAGAAAAAAATAATTGGCATGAGCACTGAAAATGAAGTTTTAAATTACAGTAAAGAAGAACGTAAAAATCATATTCTAAAAGAGATCAATTTGCACACGCGTGTGAGTTTTGAAACTCTTTCGGCTAAACTTGGTGTTTCCGAAGATACTGTTCGTCGTGATATTAATGAACTTGATGCTGACGCACTTTTAATTAAAGTAAAAGGTGGCGCCATGACCAAAGGATATCATTATTCTTCATCAAACCAGACTTATGCTGTTGAAGCCAAACAAGTTATTGCACAAAAAGCGGTTGGCCTTCTTCATGACGGAATGGTTTTAATTGTTGATGGCGGAACTACCATTCGAGAGTTCATCCGGTTAATTCCAAACGATCTTAATTTAACTGTTTTTACGATTACGGCTTTAACTGCGGTTCAGCTTTTAGATAAACCCAATATTAAAACGATCATGATTGGCGGAAGCATTTCCTCTTACAGTCAGATGTGTGTGAGCGGAGAAGCTTTTCATCAATTGGCCAATATAAAAGCAGATCTTTTAGTTTTAGGGACAAATGCTTTAGACGTAGATGGCGGTTATTCAGATTCTGATTGGGAAACTGTTCAAGTAAAAAAAGCAATGATTCAGGCTTCTAAAAAAACGGCAGTTTTAACTATTACGGAGAAACTAAATACAGTTCTTAAAATGAAAATTGCTAGTTTGTCTGAACTGAATTATGTTATAACCGAGGAAGAACCGGCTCATGAAAAATTGAAGTCATACAAAGAGAATTTTCCTGAATTGACTGTAATTTAATTTCAAAACCAATCTTTCTACTTATCTCTAAAATCTGATGAAAATTGCTTTAATCCAAACCGATCTTTTTTGGCAAGATGCCAGTAAAAACAGGGAAAATTTTGATTCGAAAATTGATGAAATTCAATCGGAAGTAAATCTCATTGTGCTTCCTGAAATGTTTTCGACCGGATTTACAATGAATGCTCCTGAGGTTGCTGAAACCATGCAAGGAGAAACGATTGAATGGATGAAATTGAAAGCAAAACAAAAAAATGCTGCCGTAACAGGAAGTGTTGTCATCACAGAAAACGAAAAATTCTACAATAGAATGTTTTTTGTTTTTCCGTCAGGCGAATTTCAGTATTACGATAAAAGACATTCTTTTTCTCTCGCCGGTGAAGACAAAGTGTACACCTGCGGAAATAAGAAGGTAATTATAGATTATCTAGATTGGAAAATATGTCTGCAGGTTTGTTACGATTTGAGATTTCCGGTTTTTGTACGTAATGTAGAAAACTACGACCTTATTTTGTATGTTGCCAATTGGCCAAAAGTACGCACCAATGCTTGGGATGCTTTGCTAAAAGCGCGTGCCATAGAAAATCTTTCGTATGTGGTTGGGGTAAACAGAACTGGTAACGATGCTCACGATTACGAACATATTGGTCATTCTCAAGCAATAGATTTTTTGGGTAATTATATTTTAGAGCCACAAGAAAAAAATGGTGTCTTTGCCGTAGAACTAGACAAAAACACCATGTATGAAACGCGTAAAAAATTAGACTTTTTAAGCGATAGAGATCAGTTTGAAATTAGGTTTTAAAAGGCTTTTCGTTTCTTTTCTGCTTCTTTTTTCTTTTTATCGTCTTGTTTCTTCTCGACTTCTGGATTAAAAGGAATGCTCAAGTCAATTGTTTCGTTCCGATCCCAATTGGCACGCACATCAAATTCTTCCTGATTATAAAATACTTCTTCTGCGTATTTCTTTTCTAAGAAATTACCAGTGTCGTATTGTTTGTTTTTATTGTCGTCATAAATAATGCGCACAGTAAAAACATCAGGTTGCAGTAGATTGAATTCTAAAGTAGTTGCGCCTTCAGAATATCCTTCGGCTAAAACTACATCTCCTTTTTTATTGGTCAATTCAACAATTATAGGAAAACGTTTGACATTTTTAAGAGTCAATATCAGATTTCCGTAATCGGCGTGTTCTTTAGTGCTGAGTTTATAAGATAAAGTATCATTTGTTTTTTCATAAAAGTCGGTCAAAGCACCTGGTAAGAAAGTAAAATTATATTTATCCAATGGTTCTTTTTGGAAATCGAAATATAATTTCTGTTCAAATTCATCATATTCTGTTGTATAAGGAACAGCAACAGAATCTTTATTGACCAAAGCGATTTTAGATTTGTCAAATTTTACCAACGGAGTTTCGGTTTCCAAAGTAAAACGTTCTCTAAAATTAATCTGACCGTTTTGTACCGCTTTAATATTTAAAGTGTCTTTTTTTAAGGCTTTAATCTTAAACGAAAATCTTTTTTTATAATCTCCTTTTTCAACTTCCATTGATAACGAATCGGCTTTTATTGGTTTGTACCAAACTTGAAGCGAATCCTTTTTAGGAAACTGTGTTACGATAGTTTCAAGAACTTCGTCACCATTTTTAAGTGTAATTTTCGGTTTTGAATTTTTGAAATCCTGTTTTCCTTCATAAGGAAGAAACAAACGATTTCCTGAAGCCTGAATAGGTTTGAAAGCTTTTAATGGCAATGTTTCTTTAAATAGTTCCACCTCATAAACCGTATCTGTCGGAATTGTGATATAACTTTTCAAAAATCCGATTTTATCATCTTTCGGATTAAATTTATTATTTGAACCTTTATCTTTTAAGGCTACCAAAAGATATTTTCCTTCTCTTAAATTTTCAAACTGAAAAGTTCGCATACTGTCCAAAGTGTTCGTAATGTAGCGCGGAAACTCTTTGTAAATGGTAGAATCTTTAAATTTATCATTTACTTCATATAGCATTACAGAAACAAAATTGTCAACATACTTTCCATACGCATCTTTAATTTTCCCGTTCAGTTTAAGCGAATCAATATGCGATCCAGTCGAAAACACATATTTAAACTGGTTTAGTGCGTTTCCTTCATTGTTGTCTGTAATTGCCTGTCCAAAATTTAAACTATAAGTTGTATTGGGCTGTAAAGTATCTCGAAGTTCGATCTTTATAAATTTGCTGACATTTGTAGGCGTAATTAACGGCTCATTTTTTAATGGTGGAGAAATAATAAGCTGTTTGTTTGTGTTTTTAAGTTTGACATATTCGTCAAAATTTAAAGTAATAGTGTTTCCTTTAAAATCGGTTGTAAAGTTTTTAGGAAAACTTGATACCAAAACAGGAGGTAATGTGTCTTTTAAACCGCCGGTAATGCTGCCTCTTTTCGCGCAGCTTATCATCGATATTAGAATTACAAATGCAATGTATTTTAAGGTGTCTTTCAACATAACGGTTTTTCAATTTGATTGCACAAAATAACGATTATATTTGCTTTAATTGAAATTTTTTATCCATTTATTAGGATTTGGGACTTTTGGAAATCTTCAAAAAATTTAGTGTTTAAAAAGCTATAATTTCTTACTTTTGAATTAAAATGTAATTTTCCTAAGTTTTGTTCAAACGATTTTTCCCAGTTTTGTTTCTCTTTTTAATGTTGTCATGCACTAAAAGTGAAAAGCCCGTAATCTCCTTTTATTACTGGAAAACAATCTTCAAGTTTTCTGAAACGGAAAAAGAAGCATTGAAAGAAAACAATGTACAGAAACTTTATGTAAGATATTTTGACATTGGAATTCATCCAGAATCCAATTTTCCAATTCCTATCAGTCCTGTTCGTTTTGAAGAAAATCCGAAAGACTATGCTATTGTTCCAGTTGTTTTTATTCAGAACAAAGTGATGCTTCAGCCTAATCTTGATGTAAATGATCTGGCTCAAAAAACCTTTGATTTTATAGAACAAATCAATTCTAAAAACAAAATCGCGTGTCAAGAAATTCAAATTGATTGTGATTGGACCTTAAAAAGCAAAGAGAATTATTTAAAATTTATAGAGGTTTTTAAAAAATTTTCGAAGAAGAAACTTTCAGCGACCATTCGATTGCATCAGGTGAAATATTTCAAAAAAACAAAAATTCCGAATGTTGATTCTGGAGTTTTGATGTATTATAATATGGGATCAATTGCGCCCGATTCTCTAAATTCTATTTACGATAAGAAAGTGGCAGAACGATATCTTAAAAGTTTAAAAAGATATCCGCTTCATTTAGATTTTGCTTTTCCAATTTATTCGTGGGGAGTTCATATTAGAAATAATAAAGTGATCGGACTTCGTTCTAAAATGAGTAGTAGAGAACTAGAGAAAGATTCCAATTTTGAAAAAACAAGCCCGATTTTTTTCAGGGTAAAACATTCCAATTATAAAAATGGTGTTTTTTATGAAGAAAACGATCTCTTGAAAATAGAAGAAATAAAACCAAAAGATTTAAAAGAAATGGCAGAAGATTTGCAAGATAATCTTGTAGAAAAGCCAAACGAAATTATATTTTACGATTTAGACGAATTCAATTTAAACACTTATGAAAAAAATACTTTTAAGCAGATTATTTCTTGCTTCTAGTGCCGTTTTGCTTTCTGCATTCGGAATTATATATGCCTGCGCAGATGGAGATTGGGATTATTTAGGATCTTATAATTCAAATTTTACCCCAGAAACTTTTGCCGATAAATCGTATTCGCCTTTGTTTTTATCTGGTGGTATTTTTTACGGAATTGGTTTTGATACCCAGCATAATTCTCGTTTTAATAAAAATATAAAATCAGATTGGGCAGATTATCTAAAAGGAAAAGTTGATACCACAACTGTCAATTATTTTTTGATTGGTGATGAAAAGCCTAGATATTATTCTGATGACAAAAATACCATCAAAAATAAAGAAGAAATTGAAGGTTTGCATGTTTATTATAAAACGAAAAAAGAAAATAAAAGCACGCAAAAATGGGGCAAAAAGCTGAATCTGAAAGACGAGAAAGTAAAAAACTTTGTTGAGTTTCTGTATTTGGCTCAAAAAATAGAAACAGTATCTATTGGAGATGATTATTGGAGCTACGATCCCGTTGTGGCAAAAACGTTCAACGATGCCAAAATGATTCAGTCGATAGAAAATGTATACAATACTTTATCAGATCCGTTTTTGAAAAACAGATATTGGTTCTTGACCATGAAAGCACGTTTTTATAGTAACGACAAACAAAAAGCAATTGATTTTTTTAATAAAACAGAAAGTTCTGTTGCCAGAAATACTTTGTATTATCGCGCTTTAGCGTATGTTGCAGGAATTAATTATAAACAAAAAAAATATGCGACTTCTAACTATTTATACGCTCAGGTTTTTGATAAATGTCCAGAATTAAGAGTGGTTACAGCGTATAGCTTCAAACCAAAAAACGAATCAGATTGGACAAAGGCTTTAGCGTTGGCAAAAGATAATAAAGAAAAAGCGGCGCTTTGGGCAATTCACGGATATTATAAAGACGAAAAACAGGCGATTGAAAAAATCTACGAATTAGATCCTAAAAGCGAACATTTAAATTATCTCGGAACAAGATTGGTTAATTCGCTAGAGCAAAAAATAAACAATTCGTTTCAGACGGACGGGCAAGGAGAAAATCAGAAACCAAAACCACAAACTGTTGCTGAAAATAAAACAGAAAATAAGACGAAAGTGGATAATAGCGCTGTCGATTTAATTGCAAAAATTTCTGCTGCAGGAAATACCGATAAGCCTTATTTATGGGATATTTCACTTGGATATCTTCAAATGCTAAAAGGCGATTATGCCAATGCAGATAAAAATTACAGTAAAGCTGAAAAAACACTTCCGAAAACAGAATTGGCGGGAATGCAGCTTCGTTTATTGCGTTTTGTAAATAATTTAAGCAAGATTGATAAGCTGACAGATAAAAATGAGAAAACCATTCTAGCCGATTTAAATTGGCTATACACAGAACTTCCTAAAAATTATAAAGGAGACACGTTTCGTTATCAAAATGCTTCTTCATGGAGCAGAAGCTATTTATCGCGTTTGTATAAAGAACAAGGCAATTTGGTTATGGCCGAGATTTACGGAGAATCACGCTATAGCTATTGGAATGATGGAAATGCATATTATGACAATGAAAAGAATTTGCTGGCAATAAAAAGCTTTTTGGAAAAATCTAATAAATCTGAAATCGAAAAAATTGGGGCGGGAATTTATAGTTTAAAATTGAAAGACATTAATAATTTTCAAGCAGTTCAGTCTACTTTCAAAAACAAAATTCCAGAAGCGATTGCTTTTATGCAGCAAACAGATTCTGTTCAGTATGTTAAATTCTTAGGGAATCCGTTTAACGGAAATATAAAAGATTGCCACGATTGCGAGCACGCGGCGTATCAGAAAAGAAAATATACTTTTATGGATTTCTTGACCACTATAAAAGAAATGCAGGATAAATTGGCTCAGAAAGAAGATGTTTACACCAACAGCCTTTTGTTAGGAAATGCATTTTATAATATTTCTCATTTTGGAAACGGAAGAACTTTTTACGAAATGAGTATTGTGGGTTACGGATCAAGTCCGTATTCGTTTAGAGATTCGATGAAAGAAATGATTACGAATAATTCGGTTTCTAAAATGTATTATCAGAAAGCTTTTGAAGCAGCTTCGAATAAAGAACAAAAAGCAAAATGTTTGTATCTGATTTCGAAATGCGAACGAAATGATTATTACAATAAAAAGTATAACAATATAAACAGCTATTGGGAAATTCAAGATGATAAAGTTAATTTTATCGCTTGGAACTCGTTCAAAGCTTTAAGAAAAGACTATTCGGATACGAAATACTATCAGGATGTAATTGCTGAATGTGGTTATTTTAGAACATATGTAAATCAATAATTTCGAAAAGATGGTAAATAAAATAGAACATATTGGGATTGCGGTAAAAAATATGGACGATGCTAATGTTTTGTTTGAAAAAATGCTGGGTGTTCCGTCTTATAAAATGGAAGCAGTAGAAAGCGAAGGAGTGTTAACGTCCTTTTTTCAGACAGGAAATAATAAAATCGAACTTTTGGTAGCAACAAACCCCGAAAGTCCTATTGCTAAATTTTTGGAGAAAAAAGGAGAAGGAATTCATCATATTGCTTTTGATGTTGATGATATCGAAGCCGAAATTGCACGTTTGAAAAATGAAGGTTTTGTCTTGATTAATGAAGTTCCGAAGAAAGGAGCAGACAATAAATTGGTTGTTTTTCTGCATCCGAAGAACACAAATGGCGTTTTGGTGGAGCTTTGCCAAGAAATTAAATAAAAAAATGTCATTTTAATTTTTGAATAAGATGTTGAAAATCAATTTCGTTTTTAAGATTCGGAGAAAGATTTAAAATTAAATTGAAAATGATGTCTTAAAATATTTGGAGTGAATGAAAAATAGTAGTAATATTGCATCCTCTAAACCGGTCCTATAGCTCAGCTGGTTAGAGCACCTGACTCATAATCAGGTGGTCCCTGGTTCGAGCCCAGGTGGGACCACTCTTTTAGAACAGAAGCCTTTGCAGAAATGTAAAGGCTTTTTTGTTTTTTAGTGTTTTTTGAAATGTGAAAATTGAAATTTTGTCCCGTATTATTTAAACGCCAATTTCTGTAAAATGCCTTAACTTTATCCGTCCAAACAAATTTAATCTTCAGATGGATAGATTAACTCCCGAACAGAGGAGGAAAACTATGCAGGCGATAAAAAGCACTGCTACAAAAGGCGAAGTAAGGCTTGCAAAAGCTTTGTGGAAATTGGGTCACAGATACCGAAAAAACAACAAAAAGGTATTTGGAAGGCCTGATCTTACTTTTGCCAAATATAAAATTGCCATTTTTGTTGATAGTGAGTTTTTTCACGGAAAAGATTGGGAAACGGAGCAACTAAGAATTAAAACCAATCGAGAATATTGGATTCCGAAAATTGAAAGAAACATACAGCGTGACGAAGAGGTCAATGCTTTCCTGATTTCTGAAAATTGGACGATTTTAAGGTTCTGGAGTAAAGAGATTGAAAAAAATCTGGAAGTTTGTCTGGCAAAAATTGAAGGAACAATTATGCTTTTAAGTATTTAAACTTTTTCAGCTTTTAACTGTCTAGCTTCTGCTTTCTCAATGCATTTGAATATTTCAGAGGCGAGCCTTTCTATAACAGGCATGCTTACAGAATTTCCAGCTTGTTTGTAAAGACTGGAATTTGAAATTTTTGGTAATTTATAGTGATCTGGAAATCCTTGAAAACGAAAACATTCTCTTGGTGTTAATTTTCTAAAGCCAAATACAGTTGTAATGATTGGAACATTGTGGCCGCCAGTTCCCATATTTGCAGTTAAAGTTGGACAGACTTCTTTTTTGTTTTCTCGCACATACTGCCTTCTAAATTGATAAATTCTATCTTCTCTCACAACGGCTTCCTTTAACATGTTGTACATGTATTTGTCTTCGGTGTAATAGAATTTTTTATCGACTTTTTCTTTTGTAATTAAGTCAGTTACCTTTTTGGTTAATTCTTCTTTCTCTGGGAAATTAAATTTAAATCCTTTTTTTACAAATCTTTTGTCAAAAGCAACCATGAAAATTCGCTCACGATTATGCGGAATATTTCCGAAATCTCTAGTATTCAAGATAGCGCTGTCAAAAGTGTAGTCCCGTTTTTTGATTTCGCGCTGAATTACTTTCATTGTGTTTCCTTTATCATGGCCTTTTAGGTTTTTGACATTTTCAAGAAACACTACTTTAGGACGCATTTCATCAATAAAATCCAATATTTTAAAAAAATGATTTCCTCTGCTGTCTTTAAAACCTTTTCGGTGCCCAGCTAGAGAAAAGGGTTGGCATGGAAATCCAGCTGTAAGAATGTCAATTTTATTGAGGTCTTTTACGTCGAGCTGCATTACATCTCCTTCAATAAGAGTGTGCTCAAAATTGTTTCTGTATGTAACACAGGCTTTTTTGTCAAATTCATTTGCCCACTCTAATTTAAAACCTGCATTTTCAAAACCTAAACAAATACCGCCAACGCCTGCGTATAAACTTCCGACTGTATATGGTTTTTTCATTTGATTAATTAAAATTAAAAATAGATTTGAATTTGAAGTTTTAAATCTTTTAGAATTGGATTGTATGTGTGTTTGATTTTACAAATATATTAATTTGAGAATATTCTCTTGAATGTAATTTAAGTTGAATCCAAACTACTTTTTTTGGCGTATATTTGGTAAAAGACATTTTTTGAGAGAACAAAAAACTATCGCTACTAAAATAAGTAAATTCTTATAGCCTTTTAAGTCTTGCGAATAGTGCTGAAAATGAACGTTGTTTCTTCTAGAACGTTTTCTGAAACGGATTAGAGGTATTTTTAAGAAAAATGTTAAAATTTGTTCTGGATTTTTGGTTTTAAAAGTTGGTTTTGAGTAAAAAACTTATACTTTTGTCCAAGATTTTGGAGATGGAAATGCGTTTGTGCGAAATTTCTATTAAAGAATATTTATCAATAATTATCTAGAATTGCTGTTTGCAATAGCTTGAATTTATGAAAAATCTAAAAGCCCCATTTTTAGTAATTGCCTTATTATTAAATGTTTTATTAATGTCTGCAGGGTCTGCGCATCCGCCAGTACCAGAAACAAATGGTAAAAGTATGAACACAACAAATGCTGAATGTGAGGATCCGGATCTGCCTAGCTGTAATCCTGAAGCAAATTTTCCAATAGACCAGCAAATTGTTTTTTTACTATTAGGCGGTTTAGCTTTAGGTGCTACTGTAATATATAAAAATCAAATAAAAAAAGCTTCAATTTAATTGAAGCTTTTTTTGTGGGAATCTAAACGTTACTTGTTTATTGCGTAAAGTCTAGAGATATATTTTCCAACTACATCAAATTCAAGGTTGATTTTTGTTCCAACTTTGAAATCTTTAAAATTAGTGTGTTCATAAGTATACGGAATAATTGAAACACTAAATTCATTCGTTTTAGAATTTACAACGGTCAGGCTGACTCCGTTTACTGTAATCGAACCTTTTTCGATTGTAATATTGTTTAGGTTTTTATCGTATTCAAAAGTATAATTCCAACTTCCGTTTGCTTCTTCAATTTTAATGCAGGTTCCAGTTTGGTCTACGTGGCCTTGTACAATATGTCCGTCTAAGCGGTCGCCGAGTTTCATTCCCCTCTCTAAATTTACAATGTCGCCAGTTTTCCAATCGCTAATATTGGTTTTCAGAATAGTTTCGTCAATTGCTGTTACGGTGTAAAGAGAATCTTTAATAGCTACTACTGTAAGGCATATTCCGTTATGCGAAACGCTTTGGTCTATTTTTAATTCGTGGGTTATTGATGAGTCAACTGTTATATGAAGATTGTTTTGATCTTTTTGAATTTCGTGAATCCTTCCGAGTGTTTCTATAATTCCTGTGAACATTGTGGTTTTATTTTACTAAATTTGCACATCAAAATTAGTAATAAATAAACTGAGCTCATGAATAAAAAAGCAGAAAATATAATTGTTGGAATTTCAGTTGGAGATTTAAACGGTATTGGAAGCGAAGTTATACTGAAAACATTCGAAGATTCTCGTATGTTGGAATTGTGTACGCCGGTTATTTTTGCAAATGCTAAAATTCTTTCATTTGTTAGAAAGAGTTTTACATCGACAGTTCAATTTCATGGAGTTGATAAATTAGATCAAATCATTCCGGGTAAAATAAATGTTCTTAATCTTTGGAGAGAAGGAGTTGATATTAACTTTGGAGTAAATGATCCTAAAATAGGAGAATATGCAATTAAATCTTTTACGGCAGCAACAAAAGCTTTAAAAGATGGTGAAATAGATGTTCTGGTTACGGCTCCCATTAATAAATACAATATACAGTCTGAGGATTTTAAATTTCCTGGACATACCGATTATTTGAATCAGGAATTAGAAGGCGATGCGCTAATGATGATGGTTCAAGATAATTTACGAGTAGGCTTAATTACAGATCATGTGCCGTTAAACGAAGTCGCTTCTCATTTAACAGAAGAATTGATAACTAAAAAAATAGAAACTATTAGGAAATCTTTGATTCAGGATTTTAGTATAGTGAAGCCAAAAATTGCAGTTTTAGGACTGAATCCACATGCTGGTGATGGTGGTGTGATTGGAAAAGAAGATGATTTGATTTTGAAGCCAACTTTAAAGAAAATCTTCGATTCGGGAACAATGGCTTTTGGTCCATTTTCTGCGGATGGTTTTTTTGGAAGCAGTCAATATGAAAAATATGATGCTATCGTGGCAATGTATCACGATCAAGGATTAATTCCGTTTAAGACATTGTCTTTTGGAAAAGGCGTGAATTATACAGCAGGTTTAAATAAAGTTAGAACCTCTCCAGATCACGGTACAGCTTATGATATTGCTGGAAAAGATATGGCAGATTACAATTCTTTTAAAGAAGCAGTCTATCTTGCGATTGATATTTTTCGCTCGCGTAATCAGTATGAGGAGATTAGCCAAAAACCTCTTAAAATAAAAGAAAAACAGTTATAAACAAAAAAAGGTCAATAAGATTATTAGATTTGTAATAATTTTATATCTTTGCACCCCAATTCAGATATCTAGTTTTAGAATCGAATTGATCAAATTGATGTTGAAATGAGCAAAACAAAAGAATTTTTAATTCCTTTCGTAGGATTAAAACTAGGAAAACACCATTTTGAGTATCAAATAAATAACGATTTCTTTAAGAATTTTGAATACGATGAGTTTCAAAATTCGGATATTAAAGTTAATTTACTTTTCGAAAAGAAAAGTACCATGTTAGAGTTAGAATTCAAACACAAAGGAACAGTAAATGTGCCTTGTGATCTAACAGGCGAAGATTTTGATTTGCCTATAAAAGGGAAAATGAAGTTAATTGTTCGCTTTGGAGACGAATTTAATGATGATAATGAAGAATTGTTGATTTTGCCACATGGTGAACATGAGGTAGATATAGCGCAATATATTTATGAAATGATCGCGCTTTCTGTACCTCACAAAAGAATTCATCCAGGTGTTAAAGACGGAAGTCTACAAACAGAGGCTTTGACAAAACTGAATGAGTTAAGTGTAAAAGAACAAAAGGAAGAGAGTAACAAAGAAGAAGATATTGACCCGCGTTGGGAAAAATTAAAGAAACTATTAACGGATAAATAATATAGTAAAATGGCACATCCTAAGAGAAAAACCTCGAAAACAAGAAGAGATAAGAGAAGAACACATTACAAAGCTACTGTAGCTCAAATCGCTACATGTCCTATTACAGGTGAGGCGCATTTATACCACAGAGCTTACTGGCATGAAGGTAAAATGTACTACAGAGGGCAAGTTGTTATCGATAAATCTGAAGCGGTTGCTTAATACGTTTTTGTAAATTATACTAGAACTCTCACATAGTGAGAGTTTTTTTTGTTGATTATAATTTTCGTTTTTTAGGAAAATATAGACAAATTCGTTACGTTTTTTTTTGTAATTTTCGGGTCTTTTAAAAATTTTTCAAATTAATCGTAATTTGAAAAGAAAATAATAGAATATAATGAATACAATCACAGCCGCCATTACCGCTGTTGGAGCTTATGTTCCTGACTTCGTTCTTTCGAACCAAGTATTAGAAACAATGGTTGATACCAATGATGAGTGGATAACCGCTCGAACAGGAATTAAAGAAAGAAGAATCCTTAAAGATGCTGATAAAGGTACATCTTACCTTGCTATACAAGCAGCGAAGGATTTAATTGCAAAAGCAAATATTGATCCGCTTGAGATTGATATGATTATAATGGCAACTGCGACACCAGATATGATGGTGGCTTCTACAGGAGTATTTGTTGCAACAGAAATTGGAGCAACAAATGCATTTGCATACGATTTGCAAGCGGCATGTTCAAGTTTCTTATACGGAATGTCTACAGCTGCAGCATATGTTCAGTCTGGACGTTACAAAAAAGTACTTTTAATTGGTGCCGATAAAATGTCATCTATTGTAGATTATACTGATAGAGCAACTTGTATTATTTTTGGAGATGGAGCTGGAGCAGTTCTTTTCGAACCAAATTATGAAGGTTTAGGTTTACAGGATGAATATTTAAGAAGTGATGGTGTAGGGCGTGACTTCCTTAAAATACCTGCAGGAGGTTCTTTGATTCCGCCTTCTGAAGATACTGTAAAAAACAGACAGCACAATATTATGCAAGACGGTAAAACTGTTTTCAAATATGCTGTAACTAATATGGCAGATGCTAGTGAATTGATTTTGCAAAGAAATAATTTGACAAATCAAGATGTTGACTGGTTAGTGCCACACCAAGCTAATAAACGTATTATTGATGCTACTGCTGGAAGATTAGAATTGGAAGATTCTAAAGTTCTAGTAAATATCGAGAAATACGGAAATACTACTTCTGGAACTTTACCATTAGTATTGGCTGATTTTGAAAATAAGCTTAAAAAGGGAGATAACATTATCTTTGCCGCTTTTGGTGGTGGATTCACGTGGGGATCTATCTATTTAAAATGGGCTTACGATAAAAAATAAATTAAAACTAAAAACGAATCATTATGGATTTAAAAGAAATTCAAAACCTAATCAAATTTGTTGCAAATTCGGGCGTTGCAGAAGTGAAGTTAGAAATGGATGATGTAAAAATCACGATCAGAACAACTTTAGAAACAAATGTAACTGAAGCAACTTACGTACAGCAATTACCTGCTCAGGCAGCTTTACCTCAAGCGGCAGTTCCACAAGTTACGGCTCCAACAGTTGTAAGTGTAACTCCAGAAGCACCAGCTGCTAACGATTCTAAATATATTACTATAAAATCTCCAATCATTGGTACATTCTATAGAAAACCATCTCCAGATAAACCAGTTTTCACAGAAGTTGGAAGTACTGTTTCTAAAGGAGACGTTCTTTGCGTAATCGAAGCAATGAAATTATTCAACGAAATCGAATCTGAAGTTTCTGGTAAAATTGTAAAAATTCTTGTAGACGATATGTCTCCAGTAGAATTTGACCAACCTTTATTCTTAGTAGATCCATCATAAATAAATTTAGATTTTAGATTTTAGATTTTAGAATGGTTCGAAAAAAGTTTTGTTAATCATCTAAAATTATCTAATTATCAAATTGTCTAATTATCTAATTAAAATAAGATGTTTAAAAAAATATTAATTGCGAATAGAGGAGAAATTGCACTACGTGTAATTCGTACATGTAAGGAAATGGGAATCAAAACTGTTGCAGTTTACTCTACAGCCGATGCAGAAAGTTTACATGTTAAATTTGCTGATGAAGCGGTTTGTATTGGCCCTCCTCCAAGTAACTTATCGTATTTGAAAATGTCAAATATCATTGCTGCTGCAGAAATTACAAATGCAGACGCAATACATCCAGGTTATGGATTTCTTTCTGAGAATGCTAAATTCTCAAAAATCTGTCAAGAGCATGGAATTAAATTTATCGGTGCTGCTCCAGAAATGATCGACCGAATGGGAGATAAAGCTTCTGCTAAAGCTACAATGAAAGCAGCAGGAGTACCTTGTGTGCCAGGTTCAGATGGATTGTTAGAATCTTACGAACATGCACAAAAAATAGCTAAAGAAATTGGTTACCCAGTTATGATGAAAGCTACTGCTGGTGGTGGTGGAAAAGGAATGCGTGCAATCTGGAAAGAAGAAGAGCTTTTAAAAGCTTGGGAAAGTGCGCGTCAAGAAGCTGCTGCAGCATTTGGAAATGACGGAATGTACATGGAGAAACTTATTGAAGAGCCACGTCATATCGAAATTCAAGTTGTTGGAGATTCTTACGGAAAAGCATGTCACCTTTCTGAAAGAGACTGTTCGGTACAGCGTCGTCACCAAAAACTAACTGAAGAAACACCTTCGCCTTTCATGACAGACGACCTTCGTGCTAGAATGGGAGAAGCTGCTGTAAAGGCTGCTGAATTCATTAAATATGAAGGAGCTGGAACTGTAGAGTTTTTAGTGGACAAACACAGAAACTTCTATTTCATGGAGATGAATACTCGTATTCAGGTTGAGCACCCAATCACAGAACAAGTTATTGATTATGACTTGATTCGTGAACAAATTATGGTTGCTGCTGGAATTCCAATTTCTGGTAAAAACTATCTTCCACAATTACATGCTATTGAAGTTCGTATTAATGCTGAAGATCCTTACAACGATTTTCGTCCTTCACCAGGAAAAATTACTACGCTTCATATGCCAGGAGGACACGGAGTTCGTTTAGATACTCACGTATATTCAGGATATAGCATTCCGCCAAACTACGATTCTATGATCGCTAAGTTAATTACGACTGCGCAGTCTCGTGAAGAAGCTATTAGCAAAATGCGTAGAGCTTTGGATGAGTTCGTAATCGAGGGTGTGAAAACTACAATACCTTTCCACAGACAATTAATGGATGATCCAAAATATATTGCAGGTGATTATACAACTGCATTTATGGATACATTTAAAATGAATAGTCCAGAATAGTTATAAAGGCTTCCAAATTTGGAAGCCTTTTTTCTTTTACAAAATTCCAATCTCGAAACTTAGAGATAAATTCCAAATCCCAAAATCTAGAACTTTTACTCCTTTATTTTGGAATTTGTGATTTTAAAATTTAGAATTTTTTAGAAAGGTTACACTAAAAGTGTTTACTTATTACACACCTTTTTTCTCATTTACACACCTTTCGAGTTTTGTCTTTTTTTGCTATATTTGATGTAAAGTCTTTTAATACAGGTTTTTACGATCTTTGGCACGGCTCTTTTTCTTTACGGCATAATAATTTCATTACTTAAAGCGTAAACAACTATTAATTTAAATATATACGTTATGAAAAATTTATTTTTATCAGCCGCAATTGTTTTAGGAAGTTTAACTTCATTTGCTTCAACTACTCCAATTACTCATACAAATGAAAAAGTAGTTTCTATCGCAGACGATTATACAGAAATCAAATTAGAAGAATTACCAGCTGCGATTAAAGAGTCTTTGAAAAAAGCATATCCAGAAGCAGTAATTACTAAAGCATATAAAAACGAAAAAGCACAGTATAAACTTGATGTAACTGTTGGTGACAAAGTAGGAAACTTATTTGCTAATGCAGACGGAACTTGGATTACACAATAATCTGAAAATGAAGTCTTGTGAAAATCCGGATCAAGAATACTAAGATCAAATTAACTATATTAAAAAACAACTATCATGAAAAATTTATTTTTATCAGCCGCAATCGTTTTGGGAGGTTTAACATCATTTGCTTCAACTTCGCCAATCTCAAATACAATCGTAAAAACAATCTCTATCCAAGATGATTATACAGAAATTAAATTGGAAGAAGTTCCAGCAGCAATTACAGATGCTCTTAAAAAAGCGTATCCAGATGCTGTGCTTTCAAAAGCGTTTAAAAACACAAAATCTGAATACAAGCTTGAAGTAACTGTTGGAGATAAATCAGGGAATCTTTTTGCTAACGCAGATGGAACTTGGATTAAAAAATAATTAAGTCTAACCCTTAAAAACTATTACTATGAAAAAGTTAATCTTATCGGCAGCAATTGTTTTAGGCAGTTTGTCGATGAACGCAGAAACCCCTGTTGTAACCAATTTAATGGTGCAGACAGTAAATGATCAGGATGGATACAAAGAAGTAGATGGAGTTCCGGCAGCCGTAAAAAAAGGCTTAGATGAAGCTTATCCTGGTGTAGTGCTTGAGAAAGCATGGGTAAATGATAAAAAGGAGTACAAAATTGAGATAACCGTTCGAGGTGAAAAATCGATCGTTTATACAGACGCTTCTGGTAACATTCTTAAAAAATAATTTAAACCACTAAATATTATGAAAAAGTTAATCTTATCAGCAGCAATTGTATTAGGAAGTTTTACAGTAAATGCTGCGGTTCTTCCAGCAGTGTCGATTTCTCAATCAGTATTCGCTCAAAGTGAGTTTACTGAAGTAGCTATAGATGCCGTTCCGGCCGCTGTAAAGTCTACACTTGAAAAATCTTTCCCGAATACTAAGCTAGAAAAAGCTTATAAAAACGAGAAAAATGAGTACAAACTTGAGATTTCAAGTGGAGAAAAGAAGTATACTATTTTTACAGATGCTTCTGGAAATATCATTAAGAAATAATTAAAATCAGCATCATGAAAAAACTAATCTTATCAGCAATAGTGGTTCTAGGAACTCTGTCAATGCAAGGAAATGTATTGCCTGTTTCTCCAAACACTAAAGCAACTGTAGCTATTCAATCAGAATATACAGAAGTTACAGTAGATGCTGTGCCTGCACCTGTGAAAACAGCTTTGCAGACAGCTTATCCAGGAGCAAAACTGGATAAAGCATTTGTCAATGACAAAAAAGAGTACAAACTAGAAATATCAGTTGGAGACCAAAAGGCTACTGTTTACTCAGATGTCAATGGTAACTGGTTGAAGATATAATTAGGTGAATTTAGATTTATGTTTTTGGTGAAAAAGAGATTGCATTGTGCAATCTCTTTTTTTTTACATATTTTGCATAATTTTATGAAATAACAAGTTTAATAATATTATTTTAGCAAAAAGACCCTACAAGCAAATGCCGAAGATATTACTGATAGAAGATGATATTGCGTTCTGTAAATTATTAGAGAAATTTCTAATCAAAAAAGCGTATGAGGTAACCACTACTTTCTCAGCAACAGAAGCGCGTGAAGCAGTTAAAAACGAGTCATTCGATTTGATTTTGACTGACCTTCGCTTGCCTGATTCTGATGGTATCGGACTTATGTCTGAATTTAAAAATTCTCACCCTCATATTCCAGTTATTTTAATGACAGGATATTCTGATGTAAACACTGCTGTTAAAGCCATAAAAAATGGAGCAGCAGATTATATTTCTAAACCATTTAATCCAGACGAAGTTCTTCTTGTAATTACCAATGCACTACAAGCACCAAAAGAGGAAGAAGAACAAGCTCCTGTAAAAGAAAAAAAGACAGTAAAAAAGCAGGCTTCATCGGGAGACAATGAGTTTGTAAAAGGAATTTCTGTTGCATCCAAAAAACTTCTAGATCATATTCAGTTGGTGAGTCCGACAGATATGTCAGTTTTAATAATTGGTGAAAGTGGTACAGGAAAAGAAATCATTGCTAAAAGTATTCATCAGCAAAGTAGAAGAAAAGACAATAATTTTATCGCGGTAGACTGCGGAGCGATTCCGAAAGAATTGGCTGCAAGCGAATTTTTTGGACATCTAAAAGGATCTTTTACTGGAGCAATCAATGATAAAAAAGGATATTTTGAAGCTGCCAATGGCGGAACTTTATTTTTGGATGAAATAGGAAATCTTTCGTACGAAAATCAAATCCAGTTGTTAAGAGCGCTTCAAGAAAGAAAAATTAAACCAGTAGGAAGCAATAAAGAAATAAACGTCGATATACGCATTATTACGGCAACGAATGAAGATTTGCGTGAGGCAGTAAAAAACGGCGATTTTAGAGAAGATTTATACCATAGAATCAATGAATTTTCAATTCAGTCACCATCTTTAAAAGATCGAGGCGAAGATTTAATGGTTTTTGCAGATTATTTCTTAGAAAAAGCCAATCAGCAATTGCATAAAGATGTAATCGGGTTTTCTCCAGAAGTGGTTTCTATTTTTCAGAACTATTCTTGGCCAGGAAATTTACGAGAATTGCAAAACTGTGTAAAACGTGCCACTCTTTTAACTCGTGGTGATTTTATTGAAAGTGATGTGCTTCCAGCAGAATTTTTTCAGATCCAAAATCAGCCTGCTGCAACTGCCGAAGTTTTCTCATTGTCTGAAAACGAAAAAGAAACTATTATTAATGCCTTGTCAAAAACCCAAAATAATAAATCTGAAGCAGCAAAACTGCTGAAAATTACTAGAAAAACACTTTACAATAAATTGAAACAATATAATATCGAATAAAAAAGCAGTCTCTTTAAGACTGCTTTTTTATTGCTTCATTAAATCTCTTGTTTTAATTCCTTAAAAAGGACTTCTACTTTTTCAGATAAATCTGCGTACGTTGCTTTTATATCGATTGTATTTAAATCTTCTTTTTCTAAATTTTTTAAAATTTCGCCAATCTCATTTGCCTGAATTTGCTTGAACATTGGAGCAATGCGATGGGCAATAGATTTTATTTCGTCATGATTTTGTTCTTGAACGGCAACTTTCAGAAATCCTAAATTTTCAATTGACGTTTCGATAAAAGACTTCAAAACTTCTTTCAAAGCCGATTCATCCTGGCCTAGAAAATCTTTCAAGGTTTCTAAAGAATATATTTGAGAAGCATTTTCATTTGCATTCTCTGTAGATTCAGTTATCGGAATTTCTTCATGATCTAAAATATGCTGAATCGTCTCGAGCAAAATTTTTGGCGAATAAGGTTTCTTTATAACGGTAGTAAAACCAGCATTTTTATAAACTGAAAGATCCAAATCGGTGCGGCCTGTCAATGCGATTACAGGCTGATTTTTAAAAATGGTATCTGGAAGTTCACGAAGTTTTTCTAAAAATAGAAATCCGTCTATTTCTGGCATTTGAATATCGGTAATGACAAAATCAAAAGGCGTGGTCTGAATCGTTGCTAAAGCTTTTGCAGGATTAGTAAAAGAATAAACCCTATGTTGTTCTTGTTTTAAAACCCCACTTGTTAGATTCAAAAGATTAATGTCGTCATCAACAACAATAAAAGTTTGTGTTTTACTGCTTTTTGCCGTCTTAGGTTTTAGTTCGGTTGCAGTAAAGTTTTGGCTATTATCGAATAATAAAGGCAGTTTAATAGTAAAGGTGCTCCCTTTTCCAAAAATGCTTTCTAAATTTAAATTACCGCCTAGAATAGAAATGATCTTCTGACAAATTGATAACCCTAAACCAGTTCCGCCATATTTCTTTTCAATGTTTTCATTCGCTTGGGCAAATTCTTCAAAAACCAATTTCTGATTTGCTTTTTCAATTCCGATTCCAGTATCTTGAATTGAAATGGTAAAAAACTGATCGTCATTTATGTAAGCGGCAATTCGAATATGGCCTTCTTCGGTAAATTTATAAGCATTTCCAATAATGTTAGTCAAGATTTGTTTTAAACGAAATGGATCGCCAACGATACGTTTCTGAAATTGTTCGTCTACATTGATAATAAGATCAATGTCTTTTTGCTTGTAAACCGTTTGAATATTTCTGGCAACATCTTCAATGATTTCTGGCAACGAAAATGGAACTTTTTCTATAGAAATTTTCCCTGCTTCGATCTGCGAAAAATCGAGTAGATCCTGAACCAATTGCGTAATATATTCAGACGAGTTTTTAATATTTTTAATAAAATAGGATTGCTTCGTATTGATGTCTGAATTTCCTAAAAGTTCAGAATAACCAACTATGGTGCTCAAAGGCGTTTTTAAATCGTGACTTACTGTCGAGATTAATTGTTCACGGCTTTTTAGCAGATTTTTGGTTTTGAAATTCGCGATTTCGAGCTGTTTTTTATACAATTGAGATTTTGAATAATCGCTTACAATTAGAATCGAGAAAAAGACCGTCAGCAATAAACCGATAACTGCCGAAGCCGTTACAATTTCGTTGACTCTTTTTAATGATTTTTCTTTTAATGAATTGTTTTTGATCGAATTGATGATGATTTCTCGCTCAATAATTCGAAGTATTTTTCTAAGCTGATCTGAAATTGCAATTTCATTCTGAAGCAGTTTATTTTCTTCAAAATTCAAAGATTCTTTTTTCTTCTCGGCTTTTATTTTTACAGAACTCAAAAGCTTTTTAGAATTGGCCAAAATAGAATCGGAAGCTTTTTTGCTCAATGTATTGGTGCTGTCGTCTGGAATATTCGAATTTAAATAATCAACATATTGCTGTAAAACACTTCGCTGATAACTCCCCAACTGATTTGGGTTTTTAGTGAAATCCTGAAGTTCGAGTTTTCTCAAATTAAACTCCATTTTCGTGATTTCATCAATAGCATTATTTACAGAAGTTTCATCGTCTGCTTTATTCTTGATTTCTCTTAACTGTTTAATGTTTTCTGTCTTTTCAGACAAAAAATAAGTTACACTATCTAAAAGTGTTTTCTGATATTCGGTAGTAACAACTTGTTTTAAAGTATCGATACGTTTGCGAAGAGAATCGGTTTCGATAAGATAATTTTTAAAATCTTTTTCGGAGTTGTTCTGAATGGTTTGCCTTGCTAAACTTTCGGTTTTATAAACATTAGAATACAATCTGCTGACTCTGATGATTTTGTTTTTTTCTAAAGCAATCTTATCTTCCAGTTTATTGTAAACTACATTTTCAGAATAAAGAAACCATCCAACCGTAACAACCAAAGCTAATAATGCAACATAGCTGAATAAAACTTTAATTGCGGTGTAGCTTCTTTTTGTTTCCATATTTTACTTGAAAGATTTGAGGGAATGGGGTCTTATTAAAACATTGCAATTTATCTAAAAAAATCTGTTTTACGAAGAGTAAATCTACCCAATATGTTACATAATTGTAAGGTTTACAAAGAAAAACAGCCGTAGATTGTGTAAATCTACGGCTGTCAAAATATTCTTTTTAGGAATTACAAAGTTTCATCTAACCATTTGAAGAATTCACCTTGCCAAACCTGAGCGTTCTGAGGTTTTAAAACCCAGTGATTTTCATCTGGGAAATAAACAAATCTACTTTTGATTCCTCTTAATTGAGCTGCTTGGAAAGCTTCTTGACCTTGACCGATTGGCACACGGAAATCTTTTCCTCCTTGGAAAATCAAAATTGGTTTGTTCCAATTCTGAACCAAAGTTGCAGGATTAAAAGTTGTATAAGCTTTTTGCGCTACAGCATTATCTTTTTCCCAATATGGTCCACCAAAATCCCAATTGTTAAAGAAAACTTCCTCAGTAGTTCCTAACATCGAAACGGTGTTGAAAACTCCGTCATGAGCAATAAATGTTTTGAAACGGTTTTTGTGAATTCCAGCTAAATAAAATACAGAATATCCTCCGTAACTAGCTCCAACGCAACCTAAACGACTTTTGTCAACATAACTTTCTTTTGCAACATCATCGATTGCAGAAAGGTAATCGTCCATAACTTGTCCGCCCCAATCTTTACTAATTTGTTCGTTCCACTCAACACCGTGTCCTGGCATTCCACGACGGTTTGGAGCAACAACTACATAACCTTTAGCAGCCATTAGAGAGAAATTCCAACGGAAAGAATACGATTGTGTCAACGGACTTTGCGGTCCGCCTTGGCAGAATAATAAAGTTGGATATTTTTTTGAAGCATCAAAATTTGGAGGAAGAATTACCCAAACCAACATCTTTTTACCATCGGTTGTAGTAACGTAACGTTTTTCTGTTTTGCTTAATGTTAAAGTTTTATAAGTATCTGTATTTACATTTGAGATTTGTTTCCAAGTATTTTTCTTTAAGTTGAAAGAATAAATCTCACCTGCATGATTCATATCAGTTCTTGTAACAATGATTTCATCGCCAGCAAAACCAACTAAATCATTTACGTCAAAATCTCCGTTAGTCAATTGACGAACGTTGATCGCAATTTTAGTTAAACCAGGAAAATTAACCGAGAAAAGTTGTTTGGTTCCGTCAACTGGAGCTACAAAAAATACCGTTTTTCCATCTTTGCTCCAGATGAAATTATCTACAGTTCCGTCCCAGTTTGCGGTTAAGTTAGTTTTGATTCCTTTAAACTCGACAATAATATCGTTTTTATCAGACTCGTAACCGTCTCGTTTCATTTGCAACCAAGTTAAATTTCCGGTTGGAGAAAATTGCGGAGCAGTATCATAACCTAAATTACCTTCGGTTTTATTGGTTGTTTTTTGAGTTTCTAGATTGTACTCATAGATATCTGTGTTGGTAGAAATCGCGTAAGCAGTTCCTGCTTTTTTCTTGCTCACATACAAAATGCTTTTGCTGTCTGGAGACCAGATGTAATCTTCATCACCACCAAAAGGTTTTTGCGGAGAATCGAAAGTTTCACCTTTCATGATATCGGTTCCTTTTGCTCCGTCTTTGTTTTCTTTATAAAAAACGTGATTAAACTTTCCTTCGTTCCAAGTATCCCAATGACGATAATCTAATCCATCATAGATTTGAGCATCAGATTTGTCAAGACTTGGGTAGAAATCTTTACCTAAAACTTTGTCGATTTTTACTTCATCATTATAAACAACAAATTTTCCGTCAGGAGAAATATTTTTGTCTTTTAAAACGTCTTTAGTGTCTTTAATTTCAGTCGCATTACCTCCGTTTACTGGAATAATATAAAGCTTAGAAGTCGATTTGTTATCGGCTACAGAAGGTGTTGAAACCTTGTAAACAATATTTTTTTCATCTTTCGAAAGTCCAAGAGGAGTTACTCGTCCTAATTTCCATAACAATTCCGGAGACATTACATTCTGTCCGATAGCATTTAAACTCATCATTATTAAGGTTGTTACTACTACTTTTTTCATAATCAAATTATTCTATTTTTTGTGCGCTAAAAATACAACATTTAAATTCCAAGTTGTTAAATTCCAAATCCCAAAAAATGTTAAAATTCCAATGTGAAGAAATTCCTATTTGTCACCCTGAGCGAAGTCGAAGGGCTTATCGAGATGTGGCTTCGACTTCGCTCAGCCTGACAGTTCGACTAAAATTGTAATCAATGAAGTTTTTGGAATTTGGAATTTCATTTAGTTTTGGATTTTAAAAAATTGTAATTTAACCCAAGATTGGAATTTGGAGTTTAAGAATTGAAATTTATTTTTTAGAATAAAAAATTTATGGAACTAAGCTATTGGGAACTCAAAAATTGGTTTACGAATATAGATTATACTATTGTAGGAAGCGGAATTGTTGGTCTGCATACTGCATTGCGCTTACGCGAAAGATTTCCTGCCGCAAAAATTCTGGTTCTTGAACGCGGAATGCTGTCACAGGGAGCAAGTACCAAAAATGCTGGTTTTGCCTGCTTCGGAAGCCTGTCTGAAATTATGGATGATTTAAAAACAAATTCAGAAGAAGATGTTGTGGCACTTATTGAAAAACGATGGAAAGGTTTGCAATTGCTACGAAAAAGATTAGGAGACGCGGCAATCGATTTTAAACCTCACGGCGGATATGAATTATTTTTGAAAGATGATGAATTTGGGTTTAACGAATGTATTTCGAAAATTCCGTTTATCAATGAAATTCTAAAACCACTTTTTAAAGCTGATGTTTTTTCAAAAGAAGTAGACCGTTTTGGATTTGGAAATAGTAACGAGTATTTAATTTTTAATCCATTTGAAGGACAGATCGATACTGGAAATATGATGCAAGAATTACTGAAGCAAGCTATTGCGGCAGATATTTTAATCTTAAATCAGCAAACAGTAAAATCGTATGCCGATGCAGGAAATCATGTTGAGGTTGCGGTAAACGATTTTAGCTTTAAAACCAAAAAACTGCTTTTTGCAACAAACGGTTTTGCGAGTGAATTGACCAATGGCGCTGTAAAACCAGCAAGAGCGCAAGTGCTTATTACCGAGCCTATTCGCAATTTAGACATCAAAGGAACGTTTCATTTAGATCGAGGCTATTATTATTTTAGAAATATTAATGACCGTATTCTATTAGGCGGAGGAAGAAATCTTGATTTTGAAGGAGAAACAACTACTGAATTTGGACAGACGAAAATTATTCAAAATAGATTGGAAGATTTACTGAAAAATGTAATTTTACCAAATCAGGATTTTCAGATTGCGCACCGATGGAGCGGGATCATGGGAATCGGAAATAGTAAGAATCCTGTCGTAACCCAACTTTCTGAAAATGTATTCTGTGGAGTGCGTTTGGGCGGAATGGGAGTAGCGATAGGCAGTTTAATAGGAACAGAATTAGCAGATTTAATAGAATGAAAGTAACCAAAAAACCGGCACCAAAAACAACTACAAACAAACCAAAACCAAAGACAGCTTCTTCAAAAAAATCGAATCGTTCTTTTGGAGAAAAAGTAAAATGGTTTTTTATTAAAGCCGCTTTGTGGTTTTTCGGAATTTCTATCGGGTCGGTTATCTTTTTTAAATATGTTCCTGTGCCGTTTACGCCATTAATGCTGATTCGTGCGATCGAGAATAAAATGGCAGGAAAAGAAGTTTATTTTGACCACGACTGGGAACCGATTGAAAAAATTTCAATGAATTTACAAAAAGCCGTTATTGCCAGCGAAGACGGAACTTTCCTTACGCATAATGGATTTGATTTTAAAGCGCTTCAAAAAGCATATAAAAGTAACGAACGCGGACGCAGAATTCGTGGCGGAAGTACGATCTCGCAGCAAACAGCCAAAAATGTCTTTTTGTGGCAAGGAAAAAGTTATTTCCGTAAAGGTCTAGAAGCGTATTTTACAATTTTAATTGAAATTATTTGGGGCAAAGAACGCATCATGGAAGTTTATTTGAACAGTATCGAAATGGGAGATGGAGTTTATGGTGCTTACGCAGCAACAGAACATTGGTACCGCAGAGATGCTTCGAGTTTAACACCAATGCAGGCAGCAGGAATTGCAGCGATTCTTCCAAATCCAAGAAAATTTAAAGCTACAGGATCTTCAAGTTATATCAATAGAAGAAAAGAACGAATTGTACGTGAGATGCGTTACGTTGGAAAAATCAATTATAATGGAAAAGAAGAAAAGAAGAAGTAAAAAATCGCTTTTTGCTTTTCTAATATTGACTGTAACACTCACTTTTGGACAAGGAAAAACTGCAGAAATAGGTTTTATATCTGATAACGATTTATATACATCGTCTAAATATGATATGTATTATACCAATGGTCTAGAGCTTTTTTATCGTTTTTTATCAAAAAATGACAATCCAAAAATCAATAAAGAGATTACTGAGTTTAGAATTGGACAATATCTTTACAATCCAAGATTTTTAAACAAAGAAGCAGTTACGGTAAACGATCGTCCTTTTGCAGGTTATCTTTTTGCAGAAGTAGGAAAAAGTTTTTTTTATCAGAGCGAATCGGTTTTAAAGACCGATTTTCAAATTGGTTTTCTTGGCCCGAATGCTTTGGGTGAGGAATTACAGGAAGGTTTTCATAAAATAATTGGCTACAAAAAAGTATATGGCTGGGAAAATCAGATTCATAATGCTTTAGGGGTTCAGGCTCACGCTATTTATTCTAAAAAAATGTTTGCCTCAAAACATAATGATTTTGTAGATCTCCATTGGCAGTCGGAAGGAAATCTTGGGACTATTTTTTCTGGAGTTTCAACAGGATTTATGGCAAGATTCGGATTTAAAAAATTACTGCCAATTTATGATTCTAATATGCACGATGCTTCGATAAGTACACAAACTCAACCCAACATTAGAGAATTTTATTTCTACGCAGCGCCAAGTGTCAACTATCAGTTTTATGATGCCACAATCGAAGGAAGCATGTTTAATGACACAAGTCCGATTACTTTTGAGTTGGAGCCACTTCGTTTTAATGCCGAAGCTGGTTTAAAATACCGACACAACAACTTCAATATTTCGTATTCTTTTCTTTATCGAGGAAGAGAATTGAATGATCCTGGAATTGATACTAATTCGGGATATTTTTATGGTTCGATAAGGATGGGGTTTTTGTTGCGATAGTTATGTGAGATAGTGGTGCGCGATAGTGCTATGAAATAGTGCGTTGCACTATTTTGATGTCTCTTAGGCTTTCAGCCTAGAGGCATACAATATAGATAGCTCTGAAAGAGCAAAACCAACAGAATAGCGCAACGCGCTATTAACAATAGCCCAACGCAACCCAACGCAACCCAACGCAACCCAACGCAACCCGATATGAATATGAATATAGAGAGTTAGCCCTGAAAGGGCGAAAGCCTAATCCCAAAGATAACGTTCGTCATATTCAACATTATATTTGTTTAGAAAGGCTAAAAGTTCTTTTTTGAATGTCTTTTTTCTATGATGTTCTTCTTGGTTTTTAATGTACTTTACCACTATATCTAATTGAGAAGGATTAACAGAAAAAATACCATAACCGTCCTGCCAATAAAAATTTGCATAACGCGAATCTACTGTTTTTACCCATTTTGACGATTGTTTTTTTACTTCTTCAACCAATTTCATTTGCGTAATTTTTTTAGACAGCAGACATAAAATATGAACATGGTCATCATGTCCTCCTATTTGAATAGGATTGCATTCCAAACCTTTACAAATCCCTCCCAGATAAGCCCATAATTTTTCTTTTAGATTGTCATCAATAAATGGATAACGCCTTTTTGTGCTAAAGACTAGATGAACATATACTTTGTATAATGATTGAGGCATGTTTTTCTCTTTTGTAATTACATTTGATGAATTTTAAGCAAAAAGATTCGTGGCAATTGATGACGATTTAAAATGCAAATATTGTATACGTAAATAGAGAATGTAGATCTTAAAAGTTTTAATTATGACATAATAGGGCAAAATTTAAATTATAACAAAAGCCACTTCTGTTTCCAGAAATGGCTTTGTTATAACGAATAGAAAGCCTTATTTTCTTCATAAAAAAAGGCTTTTGCCAAAATATTGACTTTCATAAGTTGTAGATTTTAAGCGCTTTCAATATATGCATCCATATCTTTCCAAAAACTTTCTAATATATCTTTTTCTTTTACAGTGTCAATATCACCCCAAGATTTCCAGTCTCGATCATAACGGTATTTTCTATCCCAAGTCGTAAATTCATTTTCTATTTCTAGACTTCCACAAACAATACTTTTAGTAAAAGATTTTACCTTTTGTTCAAAAGGTGTTAAAGCAATTTGATAATCTTTCTTGCAAAGAAAGTAACCATCTAAAAACGCACGAAAAGGAGCTAAATTATAATTGCCAAAATACATAGGAAAGCGTTTTCTCATATGTGAGAACAATTCATTTAAAGAAGGCATTTTTTCAGGGAGAGATTCTTCAGAATAACTTGATATTTCTTCATAATTTGGATTTTTTTTTAATCGTTTCTTGTCTTGACGAAGAATATAGCTTATAGTTTCTTCTATTGAATATTTAACTTCATACTCTTTTAAAAGGGATAAATAATTCTTGTAAAAATCTAATTCATTCTCGCTAATAAATGAAATAATGCTTGTAATATTTCGTGTGCCTATATGGTGTGCATTGTATTTTTTAATGGTATAATCTTCTATAGAAGGCATTTTGATATATTTTTCTTCTAATTCTTTTTTATCTTTAAGCTCTAATATAATGTCTTCATAACCAAATAGAAATGCACTAAGTAAATCTACATTGCGTTGAACTATATATTCTTTTGGTGATTCTTCAATCCGTTTTAATATTTCCCAGTTTAAAAAAGTACGCATGATATTAGAGTGAAAATTTTGGTTTGATTAGAGGGTTTGCTGTAATAGGATTTTGTCGCTAAGAAGATAATAATAACGCTGATTTAAAATGCAAATATTATATACCTAAATAGAGAATTTGGATCTTAAAAGTTTTATTTATGACACAATAGGGCATAATGTAACAAAAAGCCACTTCTGTTATATTTCTAGAAATGGCTTTTTGTTATAGCAAATAGATTGGCATTTAATCCCAACGGCTCAAATTTCCTTCGGCGCGTTCAAATAATTCTTCCAAAACATTTTCCAGAGATCTTTCCGGAAGGCCAGATTCTAAAAATTCCAGTAATTGATTTGTAGTAGCTTTAATGTTATCCTGATGACAATAAATGTTGGTAAAGTTCCCGTTTCGATCAAAAATAACATATTCGCTACTTTCTTCAATATCTTCTTCAGAGGTCATCCAACCAATACATTGAAAGTTTGTATTTATTTTTTCAGTTTCTTCTTGAGTAAGCAATTTGTATTTCTGAAGTTCTGGTCTGTCATTTCCCCAATAAGCAATAATCATATCGATAATGCCAGTAGAATTATGAGCAAAATTGGTTCTCTGTTTCATGTATCGGGTTAGATTTTGAGCAGAAGAAATACAAAAAATGTCATCAGATTCGATACCGCCAATAGTTTTATAAAAGTTTATTAATTCTTCGGGTAAAGGCAGTGTGAAATAAGAAGCCAGTTCTTGTATTTCTTCATCTGAAGCTGGAGATGATTCTTTTATCTCATCGTATTCAAGTTCACATTCGGCGATGCGTGTTTTTATTTGTTCCATGGTTTTCTTAGAATTGATGTTGTAAATGATTATTAATGACGATTATCGCATTGCAGAAAAATCTCCTCATTAGATTTGTCAATAATTGAAATATTTGGGCAGCCGAAAGACATATATTCGAAACCAAAAACAACTTCAGGTTTATTTTTAAAAAGTTTTCCTGTCCATTGTTCAATAGAATCCTCTCCATTTTCATAATTTAATGGAGCAGGAGATGTGCCTTCGCTTTGACTAAAAAGTTTTTCGATAATAACATCTTTCGTTTTAGAATCGACAACCAAAAGACGTCTGCCATAAATTATTTTATTGCTATCTAGGTAGTCTTGTAAAAAATACTCATAGCTTTCTGTTTTGTAAAAATACATATTCCCTGTTACTGTGTTCTTTAGCAAATTACGGTCGTTATTTTTTAATGCTTTTGATGGATAATCTTTTTTTGCAATTTTTTCCCACGTAATAGGCTTCAAACGTTCTTTTGAAAACGGATTTTCTTTACCTACATATACCAAAGCATCTCTATAATATTCGCTGAATCCGCTTAAATATTTTTTGCTGATTTCAAACCCAATCATAAAATCATAATTTTGGTAAGGCCAATCTTCTTCAGAAGAATAACCATTTAACATCGCCGCGGTTTTTAGGTTTTTTACAGCAAAAGAAACGTGCTTGTTTTTAGCATAATCGATTATGAAAACAGAATCGGTTTCGGATATGTTGGTTTTAGCCAAAAATCTTTTTCTATAGTTTTTGTCAAACGTGAAATACACAGCATTGTACTTTCCTATTTTTTGGATGTTTGGTAAAGCAAGAGTATCTTTTTCGTCGTTTACAGGATAAATATCCGAAAGAGAAACAAAAGCAACATCGCTGCTGTCTTTTGGGGTAATTGTAAATAAATTGATGCTTTCTTTTCTTGTAACTTCTTCAGTTTGAAGAGTGTCGGTTTCAGTTTCTGCGTGTTCTGTCACTTCAGGAAGTGCAGTTGTTGTGGTATTTTCTTTTTTATTGCAGGCAGATAATAGAATTAAAAAAGTGGTTGATAATAAAAACGATTTTGTTGTCATTATTTAAATTTGATTTTGGGGTTCGCTATGTACGAAAGTACTTTAGTTGTTTTTTATTGCAGTAATATTTCCAGTATTTTTATCAAAAGTAATGGTTATGTTTGGTCCTCCGTAATAGAGAGTCAAAGTCAGTGTGCTATCGGTTTCACTTTTAAAAATAATATCTTTTGCCGTCCTGATTTTGATATCCAGATTGTCATTCATAAGCTGAGAGTCGGTACATTTGATAATTCGTTTTTCAAACAATCCTTTTTTCTCAATAACTTCTAGCCATGGATGTCCCATTGGACTGTAACCCACAATTTGCGCTCTGTAATTTTCATTTAGATCTTTATTTTGATACAAACCTAAAGATGTGCTTGAAAGCAATAAGGCAAAAAAAGGCATCATCATAGCCATAATGCTAATTGCAAATGTTATTGTTATCGCCGCCATAAGAAGTTTTGCTAAGAGTTTTTTCCAAAAAACAATAATTATTACAAAGTTGCTTATCAGCCAGAGCCATGATAAAACTACATCGCTATAATAACCACGAAGACTAATTTCTTTAAAGTAATATAAAAGGCAGTCCAGCACAAAAAGTGCCCAGATGATGAAATAGATTCGTAAAAGTGTTTTTTTACCCGAACTCATAATTTTCTTGAGATATAGTTTAAAGTAAATACTGTAACAATAGATAAAATTGAAATAGGAAGGAAAGATAATTTAAAAGTATACATTATTTCTTCTTTAAATAGATAGGTGCTCCAACCAGATTCTCGATCTGCAAAAATGGTGTAATTCCAGAAAAACCAAACAGAAATTAAGATTAGTAATTGAAGTATAATTTTTAGAGTATTGTTTTTAATGAATGAAAGAGCCAGAAAAACTATGGATAAGAAAACGGTAGAAAATAAAGTCATTAAATAAGCATCATCAAAAAAAGAACAATCTAAACAGCCACTTGATATTTTATCAGAAAAGCTTCCCATTGCCCAATATATTTCAATTAAAGTAAAAACGAAAAGTAAAACTGCAATTATAAGAGGTTTCTTTATGAATGAGAATATTTTGTGTTTTAAGGTTTGATGCATTTGGAAATGTTTGATAAACTATTAAAAATAGCGTGGTTTGAATTTTGTCTCATGCAAAAATAGAAAACAGTTTTTTAAAGAAATATCCTTCAAAGAATATAATTGCATTAAAATAGGTTTTATTAAAAAATAAAACACTTAACTGTTTGATAACATGGAAGATATTTTTAATTATTTACTTTTAATTAAAAATTTAATTATGGATATCAATTGGAACATTATAGCGATTGTAGCAATATTGGTAATTATTCTTGTTGTGCTAACAATCAGAAAAAATCTGCGTGAAAAAAAGAAATTGGAAAACTTGCTAAACAACGATTTTAAAAAAGCTGAGAAAGATAGAGTTGATGCAGATGATGCTGCTAATGAAAAATAGAATAAAAAAATCCGTATTACTTATTTGTGATACGGATTTTTATTTTACAATTAGTTTTATTTTTTGGTATAAATTCCTTTAAACAATTTCGTTGATTCCATAAGAGTATCTGAAATTTTTATAAAGTTGTATTTCTTTTGATCTGAAGCAGATTCCTTGTATTGTAAATAATAAGTAGTATCGGTTTTGGTTTGAAAAATCTCAGCATCTTTTTTTCGAAAAAGGTAATAAAAGACATCTCTTTGTACTGTATTATATTCTTCTGAACCAAAAACAATATCGTTTTTTGTAAATTTAAGTTCCTTTCCTTGGGGGTTAATCCACGTTCCGATTATCCAGGAAGGTGGAGTAATATCTTTTGATAAATAATCTGCATAGACATCATCTCCATTTCCTATTTCCATACCTTGATTTGAATTTTCAAGTATTTCGTCAATTGTGCAGGAGTAAATAAACACAAGACTGAATAATAATATTACTTTTTTCATCATTTTTCTTTTTTTATATACTGCAAAAATGGAAAAACGAATTTGAGCGTATAGGCTGTAGAAGATTTAATTCTAATAGTTTAAGGTATTCTTTGAAGCCAGATAGAAGAGTTTGTTAGGAATGTAAGTAGCAGAATACTTAGTCTTTTTATAATATGATAAATGTTAAATATCTCTATTTTTAATTTAAAATTAAAAACTATGGAAATTAATTGGGAAGTAATAGGAGTTGTAACACTATTGGTTATCATTTTAATCGTTTTGACAATTAGAAAAAATCTAAAAGAAAAAAAACAAACTAGAAAACTTGCTAAACAACGATTTTAAAAAAGCTGAGAAAGATAGAGTTGATGCAGATGATGCTGCTAATGAGAAATAGAATAAAAAAATCCGTATTACTTATTTGTGATACGGATTTTTATTTTACAATTAGTTTTATTTTTTGGTATAAATTCCTTTAAACAATTTCGTTGATTCCATAAGAGTATCTGAAATTTTTATAAAGTTGTATTTCTTTTTATCTGAAGCAGATTCCTTGTATTGTAAATAATAAGTAGTATCGGTTTTGGTTTGAAAAATCTCAGCATCTTTTTTTCGAAAAAGGTAATAAAAGACATCTCTTTGTACTGTATTATATTCTTCTGAACCAAAAACAATATCGTTTTTTGTAAATTTAAGTTCCTTTCCTTGGGGGTTAATCCACGTTCCGATTATCCAGGAAGGTGGAGTAATATCTTTTGATAAATAATCTGCATAGACATCATCTCCATTTCCTATTTCCATACCTTGATTTGAATTTTCAAGTATTTCGTCAATTGTGCAGGAGTAAATAAACACAAGACTGAATAATAATATTACTTTTTTCATCATTTTTCTTTTTTTATTTACTGCAAAAATGGAAAAACGAGTTTGAGAGGATAGGCTGTAGAAGATTTAATTCTAATAGTTTAAGGTGTTCTTTGAAACTAGATAGGGAAGTTTGTTAGGAATATAAATAAAAAGATCTGCGACTAACTATATTTCTAATCTCTACGCTAGTTTCTAGTGTGATTTCTCCTTGCTTAAATGACAGGATTGTGCAGAATGTTGGATTCTAACCGTTCGCCTTCCCGATGCATCGGGACACTCTAGCTTTTTGTTTCTATTAGGGTCTCAATGTATTTCCGACTTTTCATTTTTTTTATTTGTAACTCTCTTTGATAAGCTTCACTTCTGGTAGCAAATGTTTCTGAATATTTTAATACCCAATCTTTCACAATTTTTGTGAATTTACTTCTACTATTTAAATGATCTTTTAAACGCTGTTCAATATTTTGGCAGGAACCAACATAGTATTTGTCTAAGGTTTTTGAATATATGATGTAGATATAAAACATAAAAGGTGTACTAAAAAAAATACCCAAGCGGATACTGATTCTGCTTGGGTATTTTTAAATTATTTGTGGAGAATATCGGATTCGAACCGATCGCCTCTACGCTGCCAGCGTAGCGCTCTAGCCAAATGAGCTAATCCCCCGTTTGTTTGTGAAGGATACTACATTCGAACTGTCACCTTCCCGATTTTTCATCGGGACGCTCTAGCCAAATGAGCTAATCCCCCAAAGTCTTAACAAATAAAGTCAATTAATTCTCAAAAAACAAATTTGTAGAAGTTTCAGGCAAATTATTTTCAAAAGCGTAACTTTACCTTAAATCTAATTTTTATGAGTTTAGAAAATACAAACGGAAGCTTAGAAACTTCTTTTCAAAATACAATCGCAACGGTGCAATTTGGCCATCCTGCAAGTAATTCTTTTCCACGTGAATTGTTAAATAGACTTACAGCTGAAATTAATTCTTTAAGTCGAAATGAAGAAGTTTCGGTAATTGTTCTGAAAAGTGAAGGAGAAAAAACGTTTTGCTCAGGAGCCTCTTTTAATGAACTTTTGAAAGTTGAAAGTGAAGAGCAAGGTCTAGAGTTTTTTTCGGGTTTTGCACATCTGCTCAATGCTATGCGAAATTGCAACAAAATTATAATTGGACGCGTACAGGGAAAGGCTGTTGGAGGCGGTGTCGGAATTGTTTCGGCTTGCGATTATGTTTTTGCAACTCCGCAAAGTGATATTAAATTATCAGAATTAGCAATAGGAATTGGACCATTCGTAATTGAACCAGCAGTTTCTAGAAAAATAGGAAAAACAGCAATGACACAAATGACATTAGCGGCTCACGAATGGAAATCGGCAAATTGGGCTTTTGAAAAAGGACTTTTTTCGGTTTTATGTGACGCTGAAAATTTGGATGCTGAGGTTGAAAGTTTTGCTCAAAAACTGAGTTCTTATAATCCTGAAGCGCTTTACGAAATGAAGAAGATAATTTGGGAAGGAACAGAACAATGGGAATCTCTTTTATTTGAGCGTGCTGCCATTACAGGTAAACTCGTTTTGTCTGATTTCACTAAAAATGCTTTGCTGCAGTTTAAAAAATAAGGTATGATATAAGTCATTGATTTTAGAAAAATGGGAGCATAGCTTTGAAAAATATTTTAAAATCAAATTTTCACTATATAAATTATTGAACATGACTATTATTTCGTTAATGCAAAAAGTTGACATTGCAGAGAAAATTAAAGATGCTCCAGACAGCGGTTATCAAATTGGCGTTGTCATTGGATCTTTCATTCCGTTTCTAGTTTTGGGCGGAATTGCTTTGTGGATGTATACTCGTGCTAAAAAAAGAGCTAAAAACGGCAATTAATTTGTAAATTTGCAAGCTTAAAATTAAAAATCGATGAGTAATATCAGAATTACAAAACAATTTAGTTTCGAAACCGGTCACGCTTTGTACGGTTACGACGGAAAATGCAAGAACGTTCACGGACACAGTTATAAATTATCGGTAACAGTTATTGGTTCGCCAATTATAGACCGATCGAATGTAAAGTTCGGAATGGTGATTGACTTTTCTGATCTAAAGAAAATTGTAAAAGAAGAAATCGTCGATCAATTTGATCATGCAACTGTTTTTAATCAAACAACTCCGCATATCGAATTGGCAAATGAATTGAAAAACCGCGGACATCATGTTATCTTAGTAGATTATCAGCCGACAAGCGAGAATATGGTGGTTGATTTTGCAGAGAGAATCGTTGCAAGACTTCCAGAAGGAATTTCTCTTTTCTCATTAAAACTTCAGGAAACAGAATCATCTTTTGCAGAATGGTACGCATCGGATAATTTGTAAAAAAGTTAAAAGTGAAATGTGAAAAGTAATTTGTAAAATGCTTTTTCATTTCACATCTTACATCTCACAATTCACATCTCACATTAAATGAAAAAAATATATTTTGCTTCAGATCAGCATTTTGGTGCGCCAACTCCAGAATTGAGTTTACCGCGTGAAAAGAAATTTGTGGCTTGGCTTGATGAGGTTAAAGAAGATGCAGAAGCAATTTTTTTATTGGGAGATTTATTTGATTTTTGGTTTGAATATAAAACCGTTGTTCCCAAAGGTTTTGTTCGAATTTTAGGCAAACTGGCTGAAATTCGCGACAGCGGAATTCCGATTTACTTTTTTGTTGGAAATCATGATCTTTGGATGAATGATTATTTTGAAACCGAATTGAATATTCCGGTTTATCACGATAACAAAGAATTTACTTTTAACGGAAAGACGTTCCTGATTGGTCACGGAGACGGAAAAGGTCCTGGCGATAAAGGCTATAAAAGAATGAAAAAGGTCTTTACAAATCCGTTTTCAAAATGGCTTTTCCGCTGGTTGCATCCGGATGTTGGCGTAAGTTTGGCTCAATATTTATCAGTAAAAAACAAACTGATTTCTGGTGCCGAAGATGTGAAGTTTTTAGGAGAAGAAAACGAATGGCTGGTTTTGTATGCCAAACGAAAACTAGAAACCAAACATTACAATTATTTTATTTTTGGACACCGCCATTTACCCATGATTATTCCGGTTGGAGAAAACTCCGAGTATGTAAATCTTGGAGACTGGATCGGATATTTTACTTACGGTGTTTTTGACGGTGAAAAATTCGAGCTTAAAAAATTCGAAAAATAATTACTTTGCATTCGGATAAATGCCAATTTTATGCGTTCGCAGAATATATTCTGAAAGCTGTTTGCTGTTTGAAAGCTGAAATTTAATTGCTCCAGATGCTTTTTTCGGCATGTGACATTCTACACAATTGCTCGCTAATAGCTTCTCAGGCATTGTTTTTAAAGTGGTTTCTTTGTGTTTTAAGCCTTGATGGCAGCTCATACAGATTTTAGAATACGAAGCCATGTTTTTAGAAGCGTTTTCATGTGGATTATGGCAAGTAATGCAATCCATTTTATCACTTTTTATAAAACATTTGCTCTGCGCCATCAATCGATACTGATTGCCATGAACATCAAAATTTGTTGTATCATTAATACTTTTAGTTTCACGAAAGAATTCTGATAAATTATCTCCAGGTTTAAAATCAAAACGCGATTTTAATTTCATTCCGTCATTTCCTGCATGACATAGAGCACAAGCATCCAATTTTTGCTGTCTGTTTAGAGTTTTAAAACTTGTAATGCTATTGGCAACTTTTACGTTTGGATTTTTTAGATGAAATTCAACATGTTTTTTGGCAGGACCGTGGCAGCGTTCACAGTCAATTCCGTAAACAACTGTTTCTTTTCTAATGATATCTTCAACATCCATAGACATCATATTTTTTTGTTCAGAATTTTGATTCACACTTCGGCTGCTGGCATTTGAGGCATGGCACGAATAGCAGTCTTTTACCACCATTCGGTCAAAATAGGGTTTGTCAGCAGGAAAACCGGGACTTGTTGCCCAATTGTTTATAGAGTGATAAAAAGAAACTGGTAATTCGTATGTATTGTTGTCTTTCCAGTAAACAGAAGTTTGAGCATGTTTGGTTCCAAAAACAATTTCAAATTTGTATTTGGCTGTTTCTTTACCATTTTTATAAACAACTTGATACAAGCTGTCTCCACGTTTTTCCATCACCAATTTGGTCTCTTTATCGTAAATGAAAGTATGATTCTTGGAATCGAAGTCGCCCGAAACATTTCCTAAAATAGCTGGAGCGGTTGCTTTAAAATGCGAACTTTTGAATGCCATTTCAGATTCTACTTTATGGCATTGTATACAGCTCTCAGATCCCGCATAATCGGTTCCGCGAGGATCAATATATTCTCCAGATTTGTTATTGCAACTGACAACGAGAATTGTCAGAAGTGTTAGAGTTAGTCGAAATGCAGCTTTTTTCATTGCTGTAAATATACTTTTTTTTGAATTGAATCAAAATATATTTCAATAATGAAAAAATGCTGTTAAAATATTTAGAATGCTTCTTAATTCATGCCAACTCCATAAACATATTCATCTAATTCAATTTTAAATAAAGAACCTTCAACCAAATCTTTAATAGATTTTAATTCCGTCATGTTTACAGCCAGATCTATAGAATTGCAAGGTGTTTTCAATAAAAACTTATGGCAGGAGTATTTCATTTCGCAAGCTTCGCAACAAGCATTTTCTATCATACTGTCTTCAATCAAATCGCAAAAATAATTTAATTCCTGAACCGTAAAATAAAAGCCAGTTTCTTTAAAAACCAATTGTACCTTGTCTGAAATTGTAGTATTGCGATCTTTCCAGTAAAAAGCTATTCCAAAGTTGTTATGATATATTTGCTCAATTTCTCTCATCGTAAATCCTTTTATTTCAACAAATATAAATATTATTTATATTAATTCTAAATAAAAAAATCATAAAAGTTTGAAAAAAATATTTTTTGAGCGCGCTTTAGTTCATACCCGAACCGTAGATATATTCATTAAGATTAAGTCGAAATAAAGACCCATCTACCAAGTCTTTTATGGAGTTTAATTCCATTGGTGATATTTCTAGATCTATAGCAACATATGGTGTTTTCAATAAAAATTTATCGAAGGCGCGTTTTACACCATGCGTGTCATAATTATTATGGTCTGTGACGCAGTCTTCAATTAAATCGTGAAATTCATTCAATTCCTCAACTGAAAAATAGAATCCCATTTGTTTAAAAAGCAATTGGATTTTATCTGATATAATTTCGTTGCCTTCTTTCCAATAAAATGAAATTCCAAAATCGTTTCGGTATATCTGTTCGATATCTTTCATGGCAATTTTTTTAGGCCACAAAGATACGAGCTATTTGTATTAATACTTGACTAAGAAAAGCATAAAAAAAAGCTAAAAACTAATATTACTATTTGATTTTGAGTTGTTTATAATTCTAAATTAGATGAATTATTTCAACCAGTATTTTAGCTTAGAAATAAATGCTACCTGTTGGTCAACAAATAAATAATGAGAGCAATTGTCGAGAAAAGCGAAATGTTTTTCTCCAGTTATTGCCTTTAGAGAATTGATTTGATCTGATGAAAAAATACCATCATCTTTTCCGTAAATTCCATAAATAGGAACTCCAGCAGATTTGATTTTCTTTAAAACAGGACGTGTATCAATATTATTTTGCTTTTCGTTTTGATAAAAAAGAAGTGGAGCGTTTTTATTTCGAATATTGGTTTTATAAAATTCGCCAGCTTCGTAATTGGCGTATAGTTTTTTTGAAGCTTTTGTTGGTTTTGGCATTTTAAAAAAGCCATTTTCACCAGCAAGTTCATAACATCCTTTTCTGTATTCAGCTGAATTTTTATTTAGGTTCTCAACAATGCTGATTTTTTTTAATTGTTCAGAATCGTTGCTGTACTTTTTCTTCAGCGTATTTAAAATGTGATCGTAAGTTTCCTGTTGAGAAAATAAAGCGCCCGCCAAAACCAATGCACTTACATTTTGCGGATATTTATGAGTATAAAGTGTCGCAACTAAACCGCCAAAACTATGACCTAAAATAACAGCTTTCTTTAAGTGATATTTTGCATAAATTGAATTTAGATCCTGAAAAACTTCTTCGTAAGTAAATTTCGCATTAGAATCTGTCGATCTTCCTTCGCCTCTTCGGTCGTAAGCAATAACATAAAAACCTTGATCGGCTAGTTTTTGAGCTGTTGTTCCTTCAAATAAAGTTGCATTGCCGCTTGGTCCGCCATGAATAAAAATGATGGTTTTATTCTTTTCGTTTCCGTAGGTTTTGATATAAAGACTTTGTCCTTTGGAGAAAAGGGAAAAAACGAAAAAGAAAGAGACTAAAAAGGATTTCATTACTCCAATTTATGGTGTTCATCCATATCTTTTTTCAAATCTAAATTTCTAAAAGTAGGCGATTTCAATGCAGTGAAAACTACAGTTAAAAGTGTAATACTTCCTCCAAAAACAACAGAAGTTACAGCTCCCATCAATTTGGCAGTTGCACCACTTTCGAAAGCGCCTAATTCGTTTGAAGATCCAACAAATATCGAATTTACAGCACCAACACGTCCGCGCATATGATCTGGAGTTTTTAGCTGTAAAATAGTCTGACGAATTACTACTGAAATTCCATCAGCCAATCCGCTTAAAAATAAGGCGAAAACAGAAAGCCAGAAATAAGTAGACAACCCAAACAAGATGATGGATAAACCAAAAACAAAAATGGCAATTAAAAGTTTCTTTCCTGCATTTTCATACAGGGGAACATACGCAGAAACGAGCATCGTAATAAAAGCACCCACAGCAGGAGCTGCTCTTAAAATCCCGAAACCTTCAGAACCCACTTTTAAGATGTCTTGTGCGAAAACTGGCAATAATGCAACAGCGCCTCCAAAAAGTACAGCAATCATATCAAGCGAAAGTGCGCCCAAAACAATTTTATTTTTAAACACAAAAGTTATACCCTCCATAAGACTGTCTTTCATAGATTCTCCCATTTTCGGATTTATAATCGGTTTTTGACTGATTTGCGATAAGGCAATTAACGAAAGAATCGAAAACCCGAAAACCAAACACATTGACCAATGAACACCAATCCAGTTGATAGAGAATCCAGCCAATGCAGGCCCCATAACGGCTCCAATCTGCCAAACCGAACTGCTCCAAGTTGCCGCATTTGGATATACTTTTTTAGGAATGATTAATGAAAGAAGAGAGAAAATAGTTGGTCCCATAAAAGAACGAACGATTCCGCCAAAAAAGACTAAAGCGTAAATAGAATACAAAATAACATGTGTAGACCAGCCTCCAACAACTTTTGGCCAAGTCAGTAAGAAAAGCCCAAAACTAATTACTGAAAATCCTAAAATACACTTTACCAATAAGCTTTTCTTTTCTCTTTGATCGACAATATGTCCAGCAAACAGAGACATTGAAACGGCAGGAATAATTTCCATTAAACCAATAATTCCTAAAGAAAGCGGGTTTTTGGTTAAACTGTAAACTTCCCACTCAATTACGATAAACTGCATAGACCAGGCAAAAACCATTGCAAAACGCAATAATAAAAATACGTTGAATTCTTTATATCGAAGCGCCTGATAAGGATCGGGCTTATTGGATTTAATTTCTTCCATTTGTTCTAATGTCTTTTAGCATAAGCTGTGTTGAAACAGTTCCGTTCCATTCGTTTTCGGCAATGCAATATGCCAACTGAAACGGATTTTGATTTTTTACAATATTTAGTTTTTTTCCTAATCCGAAACCAATTGCAGCGATCCCGTCTGAGTTATTTTGTTTGGCAAAAAGCCTTAAATGTTCTTCTTCTGCACCTAAGGTTTTAGCGTAACCTGTATCAATAGCATTTTCAGTCATAAAAACAGGTGTCATATTCTGAGGTCCGAAAGGTTCGAATTGTTTTAAGATTCGAATTAATTTGGGGGTTATATCAGAGAAATTGATTTCGGCATCGATTTCAATTTCTGGAGTAAGCATTTCTGGTTGGATCGTTTCTGAAACCTGTTTTTCGAAAGCATCTTTAAAAGTTTGATAGTTTTCTGCTTTTAAAGTCATTCCTGCAGCGTACATATGGCCTCCAAATTGTTCCAAATGTTCGGCGCAGGCGTCTAATGCATTATAAACATCAAATCCTTTTACAGATCGGGCAGAGGCTGCATATTTGTCGCCACTTTTAGTAAAAACCAAAGTTGGGCGATAATACGTTTCGATTAATCTTGAAGCAACAATTCCGATAACACCTTTGTGCCAATCTTCCTGAAAAACAACGGTAGAAAAACGTTCTTCTTCTTTATTTTCTATAATCTGCAGGAAAGCTTCTTTAGTGATTTTTTTATCTAAATCTTTTCGATCTGCATTATATTGCTCAATTTCTGAAGCAAATTGCTGTGCTTGCTCAAAATTGAATTCAGTCAATAATTCAACAGCATGATTTCCGTGTTTTATTCTTCCCGCAGCATTAATTCTTGGCGAAATAATAAAAACGACATCGGTAATATCGAGAACTTTCTTTTTTACCTGATGCGTTAAAGCTTTAATTCCAGGTCTTGGTTCGCTGTTAATGACTTTCAATCCGAAATATGCCAAAACACGATTTTCTCCAGTTATCGGGACAATATCAGCAGCAATTGCAGTAGCTACTAAATCTAGATAAGGAACTAAATCTTCAATCGTTTCATTTCGATTTTGACCTAAAGCCTGAATTAATTTAAAACCAACTCCACAACCGCACAATTCGTCGTAAGGGTAGGAGCAGTCTTCTCTTTTTGGATCTAAAACAGCAACGGCATCTGGAAGAAATTCTCCAGGGCGGTGGTGATCGCAAACAATAAAGTCAATGTTTTTTGCTTTCGCGTAGGCGACATGATCAATCGATTTGATTCCGCAGTCTAGAGCAATAATTAAAGAAATTCCATTGTCATCTGCATAATCAATTCCTTTATACGAAACCCCATAACCTTCGGCATAGCGATCGGGAATGTAAGTGGCAATATTAGGATAATGCGATTTTAAATACGAAGAAACCAAAGAAACGGCTGTTGTTCCGTCAACATCATAATCGCCAAAAACTAAGATGTATTCTTCGTTTTGAATGGCTTGTTCGATTCTGGCAACAGCTTTGTCCATATCTTTCATCAAATACGGATCGTGAAGATGTTCTAATGATGGACGAAAGAAATTTTTGGCATCTTCAAAAGTTTCAATACCACACTGAATCAAAAGCGTTGCAACAAAATCTTCTACATTCAAGGCTTGCGCCAAATGTTTGACTTTTTCTTCAGAAGGTTTTGGTTTTAAGGTCCAACGCATGGGTTGATTTTAGATTTTAGATTTTAGACTTCAGATTCGTGAAATCGTTTAATCTTGATGGGTAATTTTTTTTGCCACAGATTTAAGGATTTAAAAGAATTTTTTTTAATCTGTGTTAATCTGTGAAATCTGTGGCAAAAATATTTTGTGCTGAAAGGGCTTCGACTACGCTCAGCCTGACAAATGTTATTTTGCTTCTAATGCATTTCCTTCAAACTGAATTCCGTCCCAACCTAAGTTGATGAAATTTCTAATGTTTTGGTGATTTGTTCCGTTTGGATCTCCTAAAACTTCTTCAAAATAAAATGCTCCAAAACATGCTAAAGTTTCTTCTTTGCTTAAGTTTTGCAGTTTTGCGAAAGAAAACAATTTGCAAGAACCTGAATTTTCGCCTGCAGCATTATGTTGTGTTCCGTTTTGAAAAGCAGTCGGAGTAAAGATGTAATTTTCTTCAATTACTGCAATAGTTTCTGGAAATGTGATTTGTGTTGGAGTTTGTTTTACTTTTTCTAAAAAGGCTTGAATGCTCATGATTTATTCTTTAATTATATTTTTTGGTTCATATTGTCAGTTCGAGCGGAGGCGAGAACCAAACGTGCATCTCGACTCCGCTCGATGTGACAAATGGAATTGAACTAATATTATTTTTTATTCTTCTTCGTCCTTAGAAAACTTATTTTTCTTAGGTTCTTTGGTTATGGTTTTTCCGGCCACGACAACTACGATTTCGCCGCGTGGTGCTGTTTTTTCGAAGTGCGCTAAAACTTCTTTTGCCGTTCCGCGTACATTTTCTTCGTGTAATTTTGATAATTCTCTCGAAACGCAAACTTGTCTATCCTCTCCAAAATATTGCACGAATTCTGCTAAAGTCTTAACGAGTTTATGCGGAGAAACGTATAAAATCATTGTTCGGGTTTCTTCGGCTAAAGCCAAAAATCTGGTTTGACGTCCTTTTTTATCAGGAAGAAAACCTTCAAAAACAAATTTATCATTTGGAAGTCCGCTGTTTACCAATGCCGGAACAAAAGCAGTTGCGCCAGGAAGACATTCGACTTCGATTTTATTTTCAACACAAGCGCGAGTCAATAAAAAACCAGGATCTGAAATCGCTGGAGTTCCAGCATCTGAAATCAAAGCGATAGTTTCGCCCGCTTTCAAACGTGCAATTAAGTTTTCGGTAGTTTTGTGTTCGTTGTGCATATGATGGCTGTGCATGTGCGTGCCAATTTCAAAATGCTTCAACAATTTTCCGCTTGTGCGAGTATCTTCCGCCAAAATCAAATCGACTTCTTTTAAAACCCGAATGGCTCTAAAAGTCATGTCTTCAAGATTGCCAATTGGCGTTGGAACGATATATAATTTTGACATAGTTGTTTATTCGTGAAATGTAAAATGTAAGATTTGAAAAAGTCTTTAAGAGAATTTTTTCTCGATAATTCCCATGAAACGCTCTGCGTAATCGTCTTTTCCTTCCCAGTTGTTATAATCTGGTTTTACCATGTTTTCGATAAACTCGTTTGCTTCTGTATAGGAATCAAAAGTCATTAATTGATTTAAAACACGGCTGTAATCTTCTGTACTGTTGCCAAAAAGATTTTTGGTAAAAGCAATTCTGTCATTCAAATCAATATGAAAACCTCTTGCCAGTTTTTCATTTAAACTTACCGATTTTGGTTGTGCAGGAGTTTCAAGAATAGCCGTTTCTACTTTTTTAGTTTCCTTAAAGTCACTGATAGAAGGAGCTTGTGTTGATGGAACATTTTCAAAACTTTCCACTTTTACAAACTGCGCATCGGCGTAATTAATTCCGAAATCTTCAAATTGAATAGTTGGCTGTCCAAGAGTTTCTGCTTTTGTCTCTATTTTAGGTTCTTCTTTAACTTCTTCAGTAATTGGTTCTATTTCTAATTCAAAAGCAGGCTTGAAATCTGGAATAGGTTTCAATTCATTTACAGTCGTAAACGAAAGATCATCGATAGGTTTTTCAGTTTCTTCTACTTTTTCAGCAATTGGCTCAATAATTTCTTCAACAATAGCTTCTTCAATTTCGGCAACAACTGGCTCAGGAGTTTCTTCAATTACTGGTTCTTCAACTTCAACAATTGGTTCGGCAGTTTCAACAATTTCTGCTGGTTTTTCTTCTGAAATTTCAGTTTCGTAAGATTCTTCAAGTGCAATAACTTTTTCTTCAGCTGGAGCCTCAAGTTCAATTATAGCAGGAATTGTCTCTTCTTCTTTTTCAAAAATGGTTTCCAATTCGGATACAATATCATTTTGCCCGATTGTTGGTTTTGCAGCGTCGAAATTCTCTTCTACAAACTTTAATACCGCTAATTTCTCGTATAATTTCTGAGTTTCAAGGTACAATTGATTGATATCGGATTTATTTTTAAGTTTTAAAATTCGATGTGCAATGCTAATTAAATCAGCTTCCAATTTTTTTTTCATAACTGTTGAAAATTATAGTGAATAAGGTATTTTAGTGTATTTGATGTTTGAATGTCTCTATTCTCAAGGAAATTCAAAAGATAATTTTTTATTTCTGTTAATACGCTGTCGCGAATTTAAGGTTTGATAAAAATTTTCTACTTTTGAAAAAATGTAAAACAGCACATTTTTACATCAATTTATTGCCAGTACAAAGTAATAAAAACTATTCATTTTTAAAGGTAGAAAAATACAAAATGTTTCTCGAAAATACAGTAAATCACAAAGAACAATTTGGTTGGATTGAAGTTATTTGTGGATCAATGTTTTCGGGTAAAACCGAAGAGCTGATCCGTAGATTAAAACGCGCCCAATTTGCCAAACAAAGAGTCGAAATTTTTAAACCCGCTATTGATACCCGTTATCATGACGAAATGGTCGTGTCACACGATGCCAACGAAATTCGTTCTACGCCAGTTCCTGCAGCGGCTAATATTTTAATTTTGGCCCAAGGTTGTGATGTAATTGGTATTGACGAGGCTCAGTTTTTTGATGACGAAATTATTACTGTTTGTAATGATTTGGCAAATCAAGGAATTCGTGTAATTGTAGCTGGATTGGATATGGATTTTAAAGGAAATCCTTTTGGACCAATGCCAGGACTTATGGCAACTGCAGAATATGTAACGAAAGTTCATGCTGTTTGCACTAGAACTGGTAACTTAGCAAATTATAGTTTTAGAAAAACGGCTAATGATAAATTGGTAATGCTTGGTGAAACAGAAGAATACGAGCCACTTAGCCGTGCAGCGTATTTTAATGCCATGAAAAAAAATCAGGAAAAATAGATTCATTTTCCTTCTATAAGCCTTAATAAAACACTACAAAATATGAGAAAGTCGACTAGTTTATTGTTGTTATTAATTGGAATTGCAGTTGCTTTGGTGGCTTATTTTCAATTTTATCTTGGCGAAAAAGAAGATGAAGTAAATACTGAAGTTAAAGAATTAGTTACGAAATACAATAAAAGCTGTCCGTTAAATATTCAAGAAGGAATTCGTTTAGACAGTGTTACTTTGCCTCAAGAAAGAACAGTTCAGTACAATTTAACTTTAATGAAGGTCGTTAAAGAAACTGCAGAGATTAGTTTAATTCAGGAAGAAATTAGAAAAAGCCTTTTAAGCACTGCGAAAGCAAATCCTGGACTTCAAGTTTTTAGAGAAAACGATTATACGTTGGTGTATAGCTACAGCGATAAAAAGAAAGTGTTTTTGTTTGATGTGAAAATATTGCCAGACGAATACAAATAGTTTAACTTCTTCTTAGATGTTGTTAGACCCGACAGGTTTTAGAAACCTGTCGGTTTTTTTGTTTTAAAACGATTGTCCGGCTGAGCGAAGTCGAAGCCCATTTAAGTTAACTAGGGCTTCGACTTCGCTCAGCCGGACAAAACTGAAGAGTGTGAAATGTAGTAAAATAGAGGCAAAATAAAACCCGCCAGATTTTTAAAATCTGGCGGGTTTGCTATTTAAGTGTAATTATATTTCTTATATGGTTAGAGAAAGTTTAAATCTTCTTTCTCATTCTCGCAACCGGAATATCTAATTGTTCACGATATTTTGCAATAGTTCTTCTCGCGATCGGATATCCTTTTTCTTTTAAGATTTCTGCCAATTGATCGTCTGGAAGCGGCTTTCTCTTATCTTCTTCTTCAATCGTATTTTGAAGAATCTTTTTAATTTCTAAAGTCGAAACGTCTTCTCCCTGATCATTTTTCATGGCTTCAGAGAAGAATTCTTTAATCAATTTAGTTCCGTATGGGGTTTCTACATATTTGCTGTTCGCCACACGCGAGATCGTCGAAATATCCAAACCAACCATATCAGCAATATCTTTTAAGATCATTGGTTTTAGCTTGGTTTCATCGCCATCTAAGAAATATTCTTCCTGATAATGCATAATTGCATTCATCGTTACAAAAAGAGTTTCCTGACGCTGTCTGATGGCATCAATAAACCATTTTGCAGAATCTAGTTTTTGTTTGATAAACTGAACGGCATCTTTCTGCGCAGTCGATTTATCACGAGATTCTTTGTACGTCTGCATCATTTCCTGATAGTCTTTAGAAACGTGCAAAGAAGGGGCATTTCTTCCGTTTAGAGTCAGTTCTAATTCTCCATCTACAATTCTGATGGCAAAATCGGGAACAATGTTTTCTGTAACTTTATTGTTTCCAGTAAAAGAACCGCCTGGTTTTGGGTTTAACCTCTCTATTTCGTGAATTGCTTTTTTAAGCTGTTCGTTAGAAATGCTATATTTCTGTAAAAGCTTATCGTAATGCTTCTTCGTAAAAGCATCAAACTGATTTTCGATAATGTCAATAGCCAAATCAACATATTCAGTCGGAGTTTTATGTTTTAACTGAAGCAATAAACATTCCTGTAAATCACGAGCACCAACACCTGAAGGTTCAAGCTCATGAATTACCGTCATCATTTTCTCGACCATCGCCTCGTCAGTATAAATTCCCTGAGTAAAAGCCATATCGTCTACAATGTCTGGAATACTTCTACGGATGTAACCCATATCATCGATACTTCCAACAAGGAATTCAGCGATTTCACGCTCTTCATCATTCAAAATAAAAGTATTCAACTGATTGATTAAATCCTGATGAAAACTGATCGGAGCCGCAAAAGGCGTTTCGCGCTCTTCGTCGTCACTGTAGTTGTTTACCTGAGTTTTGTAATCAGGCATATCGTCGTCGCTTAGATATTCGTCAATGTTAATGTCGTCTGCTTCGATTCTGTCAGATTCTGCATCATCATAATCATCGTAGTCTTCATTAGCGTATTCATCAGCTTCGTAATCGTCTTCTTTTCCAGCTTCTAGAGCCGGATTTTCGTTCATTTCTTCTAATAAACGCTGTTCAAAAGCTTGCGTAGGCAATTGAATTAACTTCATCAGCTGAATTTGCTGTGGAGATAATTTTTGGGATAATTTTAAATTTAAAAATTGCTTGAGCATAGTTAAGGCGCTATTTTTTGCCACTAAGGCGCTAAGGCACAAAGTTTTTTTATTTTTTTGTTTCTTGCTGCAAAGGCGTTAAGACACAAAGTTTTTTTATTTGTTTTTTGTTTCTTGTTTTTTGCCACAAAGGCACTAAGACACAAGGTTTTTTGCTTTCTTACATTTACAAAAACTTAAAATACTCTTTTGGTATTTATAAATCTTCTGATTCCGCTCTTTATTAAAGGAACATTGAAATTAATTAAAAAGCCTAAATCTTTATTCAATAGTTTTAATTGATTTATGATTTGTGCTTCCCAAACGGGATTTATTTGTTCAACTGCTTTTATTTCTATAATTATAGAATCTTCAACCAGTAAATCTAATCTTAATCCTTCGCTAAATTCTATTCCGTCGTAAAATATTGGAATATCAACTTGGCGTTTTACATCAAGACCAGCTTTAGTGATTTCATGAGCCAAACAAACTTCATAAACTCTTTCTAATAATCCAGGTCCAAGTTGTTTGTGAACTTTAAATGCTGCGTTTACAATTATTTTTCCAATTTCTTCCGTTCTTTCAGAGAGCATATTTTTTAGGGATTTGCCACGAAGGCACAAAGGCACAAAGTTTTTGTTTTGAAAGTTTTTAAATCTTCAATAAACAATAAAATAATACTTGTGAATTTATGTCTTCGTGGTATTATTTTAAAATTTTTAGAGTCTTTCAATCAGTTTAAAAATAAACTTAGCGTCTTTGTGCCTTCGTGGCAAAAAACCTTACGTATTAAAACTCCGCACTTCCAGGAGTTCTTGGGAAAGGAATTACGTCTCTAATGTTTGTCATTCCAGTTACAAACAATACCAGACGCTCAAATCCTAAACCGAAACCTGCGTGAGTTGCTGATCCAAATCTTCTGGTGTCTAAATACCAGTATAATTCTTCTTTGTCAATTCCAAGTTTTTCCATTTTCTCAACCAAAACATCGTAACGCTCTTCTCTTTCAGAACCACCAACGATTTCTCCAATTCCAGGGAAAAGGATGTCCATTGCACGAACTGTTTCTCTTCCTGGTTCTGTGTTGTCGTTCAAACGCATGTAAAACGCTTTAATGTTTGCCGGGTAATCGTATAAAATTACCGGACATTTAAAGTGTTTTTCAACCAAGAAACGCTCGTGTTCTGACTGTAAATCTGCTCCCCATTCGTTGATTAAATATTGGAATTTCTTCTTTTTATTTGGAGTTGAATCTCTTAAAATGTCAATTGCCTCAGTGTAAGAAACACGTTTGAAGTTGTTTTCTAAAACAAAGTTCAGTTTATCCAACAAAGCCATTTCGCTTCTTTCAGCTTGTGGTTTTGATTTTTCTTCTTCTAGAAGTCTTCCTTCCAAGAATTTCAAATCGTCTTTACAGTTGTCTAAAGCATATTTTATTACGTACTGAATAAAATCTTCAGCCAAATCCATGTTGTCGTCAAGGTCGTTGAAAGCAACTTCTGGCTCGATCATCCAGAATTCAGCAAGGTGACGAGAAGTGTTTGAATTCTCCGCTCTAAACGTTGGTCCAAAAGTATAAATCTGACCCAAAGCCATTGCAAAAGTTTCTCCTTCTAATTGTCCAGAAACGGTTAAGTTGGTATGTTTTCCGAAGAAATCTTTTTTGAAATCAATGTTTCCTTCTTCATTTTTTGGAAGATTATCCAAAGGCAATGAAGTTACTTGGAACATTTCTCCAGCACCTTCAGCATCAGCTCCAGTGATAATTGGCGTGTTTACATAAACAAAACCTTTTTGCTGGAAATAACTGTGAACAGCATAAGACAATACCGAACGCACACGCATAATCGCACCAAAAGCATTTGTACGTACACGCAAGTGAGCATTTTCACGTAAAAACTCTAAAGAGTGTTTTTTAGGTTGCATTGGGAATTTCTCCGCATCAGAATCTCCAAGAATTTCAAGTTTGTTCACCTGAATTTCATATTTCTGACCCGCACCTTTACTTTCAACCAAAGTTCCAATTACAGAAACTGCAGCTCCAGTTGTGATTCTTTTTAAAGTCTCTTCTGGTGTATTTTCAAAATCAACAACACATTGAATATTATTAATGGTAGAACCGTCATTTAAAGCGATGAACTGATTATTTCTAAAAGTTCTCACCCATCCTTTTGCATTCACTTCCTGTAACGTCGTCGTACTGTTTAATAAGTCTCTAACTTTTGTGTGTTTCATTTTTATATATAATTGATATTAAATAATATTCATTTTGAACAACTGCAAATATAATCGATAATAATTAATTTTTGAAGCTGTTTCCCGCTCTTCGCTATATCTTTCTATTTTTAAAGGAAAAATAGAAAGGATGCCGCTTCGATCGGGGCTAGGGTACTCGGTTTCAAAAGAAGCAATTTCTCTTGTTTTTGTCATTTCGATGAAGGGGAAATGACATGCTTTATATTAAATATTTGTCAAAGTTTTGAGCTTGATAAAGATTTAAGTTTTTTAAGTTCATGTCAGTTGTTGTAATTCGTGGCGAAAAAACTACTCAGGGTTGTTTTTGCTCTCAAAAATTTCGTGCAATTTTTTCTCTAAAAGTTTTTTGTCAGGAAGCTGTGTTTTGTATTCTGAAACCAATGTTGGCGATAAGCTTCTGCTCAAAGCATATTCTACAACTTCGTTGTCTTTATCTTTACATAGCAAAACACCAATACTTGGATTTTCATTTTGCTTTTTTACATCGCGGTCAAGAGCTTCTAAATAAAAATTTAATTGACCTAAATGTTCTGGTTTAAATTTGTCTGTTTTTAATTCAAAGGCAACCAAACATTGCAGACCTCGATGGTAAAATAATAAATCAATATAGAAATCACTGTTCCCTACTTGTAATTTGTATTCTTTGTCTATAAATAAAAAATCTTTTCCTAATTCAAGAATAAAATTTTTCATCTGGTTGACAAGCCCTTTCTGTAGATCACTTTCGTTATGAGAGTCGGGAAGGTTTAAAAACTCAAAAATATAATTGTCTTTAAATGAGTTTGTAATGTCTGAATCAATTTCTCTCAACACTGTTGAGAGTTTTGAATTTCCGATCATTGTCCTTTCAAAAAGACTTGCAGAAATTTGGCGTTCAAGCTCTCTCTTACTATAAGACTCCTGTCTGCTTATTTTTAAGTAAAACTCTTTTTCTTCTATGGTTTTAGTTCGAGAAAATATCAATAAATTATTTGTCCAGCTAATTTCTCTCACCAATGGTGAGAGTTTTGGAAAATCTTTATAGGCTTCATAAAATTGCTTCATGCGCCAAAGATTTTTGTCTGAAAATCCTTTTAATTCGGGTTCAGTATCTTGAATGTGAATTGCTAATTGTTTCACAACAGACTGCCCCCAATTTGCTTCTTGTGTTTTGGCATAGATATATTGACCAATATTCCAGTATAAGTTTATTAACTCAGCATTAACAATTTTTAAAGTGTTAATTCTAGTCTGTTTAATTAAACTCGTTATGTCTGAAAAACTCTTATCCATACTCAATCACTTGTTGGGAATTATATTTACTTCTCCAAATTCTCCAATTCCTCTTTCTTAGTTTTCTTCTTCTCAAAAGTCAAAACCAACGAAGGCAATACAACCAAGTTAGCAAACATCGCAAAAACCAAAGTACAAGAAATTAATCCTCCTAAAGCAATTGTTCCGCTGAAGCTTGATAATGTAAAAGTTGCAAAACCTAGGATCAAAACGATAGAAGTGTAGAATGTACTTACTCCAGTTTCTCTTAAGGCGCTGAAAACAGATTTTTTTACTTTTCCTTTGTTTTGAGTCAATTCATCTTTGTATTTCGCCATAAACTGAATAGCATTGTCAACCGAGATTCCGAAAGCGATACTGAATACCAAAATCGTCGAAGGTTTTAACGGAATTCCGAAATAACCCATTAATCCCGAAGTGATGCAAAGCGGTAAAATATTCGTGATCAAAGAAGCTGCTACCATTTTGAACGAACGGAATAAATACAGCATCAAGATTGCAATAGTTAAAATCGCAAACAATAATGACTCAATTAAGTTATGTGCCAAATAAGTTGTTCCTTTCTGGAAAACCAATGCTTTTCCTGTAATCGTAACTTCATAACGGTCTTTCGGGAAAATTTCATCAATTTTTTTGCGAAGTTTTCCTTCTACTTTTGCCATTTCATCTGTTCCAATATCTTTCATGAAAGTAGTGATTCTGGCATATTGTCCAGTAGAATCAACATACGCTTTCATCAAGTTTTCTTTACTGTTTTTGGTTGCATTTTTGGCATAACCTAAAATAAAAGTCTGTTCCTGAGAAGTTGGCAATTGGTAATATTCAGGGTTTCCGTTGTAAAAAGCCTGTTTTGCATATTTAACCAAGTTTACAACAGAAACAGGTTTTGCTAATTCAGGAATTTCAGAAATGGTGTTTTGCAATTCGTCCATTTTACGAATGGTCGCCGGTTTCATAACACCCTTTTTCTTTTTGGTGTCAATCATGATTTCCAGAGGCATTACACCATTAAATTCTTTTTCGTAAAATAAAATATCTTTAAAGAAAGAAGCGCTTTTTGGCATTTCGCCAATCAAACTTCCCGAAACTTTCATTTGTCTAACTCCATTCAAACTCACAAGAAACAGAACAGCGTAAATGCAATAAACAATTGTCTTTTTGCCTTTTACGATAGTTGTAACTGTATTTAAAAGCGTTGAAATATAAGTTTTATCTAAATGATATAAGTGTTTTGCTTTTGGCAATGGCATAAAACTGTAAATAATTGGTACGATAAAAAGTGTCAAAGTATAAACAGAAATCACGTTGATTGAAGTGACCAATCCAAACTCAAAAAGCAGTTCGTTTCCTGTAATCATTAAGGTTGCAAAACCAATTGCAGCCGTTAAGTTGGTCATAAAAGTTGAATGTCCAATTTTTGAAATAACACGCTGTAAAGCTTTTGCCTGATTGTTGTGAATTTTGATTTCCTGCTGATATTTGTTGATCAGGAAAATACAGTTTGTAATTCCGATTACGATAATTAGCGGCGGAATAATAGCTGTTAAAATCGTGATTTTATAACCAAATAAACCAAGCGTTCCAAACGACCAAGTTACTCCGACAATTAAAATACAGATTGAAATAAACGTAGCTCTGAACGAACGGAAGAAGAAAAAGAAAATCAAAGAAACGGTCAATAAAGACGCTCCAATGAAAAGTCCGATTTCGCCTTTCATATTATCCGCATTGATTGTACGGATGTACGGCATTCCTGAAACTTTAAGGTCGATTCCCGTTTCTTTTTCGAATTTATCGATTTTCGGAACTAAATCTTTTAAGATAAAAACCTTTCTTTCTGCTGTATTTACCAGCGCTTTATTCATGTAAATGGCAGAACGAACGCTTCCGCTTTCTTTGTTAAACAGCAATCCTTCGTAAAAAGGAAGATTGTGAAACAAATCGTATTGTACGCTTTTTAAATAAGCAGCATCCAATACTTTACTTTCGTCAATAAACGGTGCTAAAACAAATTTTTGGTTTACGGTATCTTTTTCAAGTTTCTTTAGATCATTTAAAGAAATTACCAAATCAACTTCTTTGGCTTTTTTCAAACCGTTCATTAATTCGGTCCAAGCCGCATAATTTTTTGGTGTAAAGAATTTAGGATCTTTGAAACCAATAACAATTAAGTTTCCTTCTTCGCCAAATTTGTCTAAGAATTTTTGATAATCTTTATTTGCAATATGATCTTTTGGAAGCAGGTTAGCTTCGGTATAAGTCATAGAAAGATTCTTCCACTGATAACCAAAGAAAATAGTTAAAGCAGAAAGTATAACCAGAATCGTAATTCGGTTTTTAAGTATGATTCGGGCTAACTTTTCCCAAAATCCAACTTGGATAGCGTTTTTCATAAAATCTTTAAAAATGGATGCAAATGTAGTGAAAAGTGCTCGAAATCATAAATATTCGATTCTATTTTACTTTATGTTAACACAAAACGCAAGATTTTTAAAAACAGGATAATTTACTTGCTTTTTGCCAATTAGTCGTTAGCTTTTGCCATATTTGCAATTCGTTTTACAGTAAAAAATACTGTTATTGTAATTTTGCACTAAAAAATAGATCAGCAACAATGCAACAAAATAATACTACAACTTTCATTTTTCTAACCATTCTTTTGCTTTTAATTGTTATTATTTGCTTTATGATTTATCAATTAAAGCAAACGAAGAAAGCAAAAGAAGATGCTGAAAAAAGTTTTTATGCTTTAGAATCTAAGGTAAACGATTTGCAGTTGGAGAATTTAGAATCCAAACTAAATCCGCATTTGTTTAAGAATATCTTAAATTCGATTCAGTCGCATGCTTATCAAACCTATTTTGCTCTAGATAAATTGGCCAACGTTCTGGATTATATTTTATATGAAAGCAAAAAGAAATTTGTAACGGCCAAAGAAGAAATAGATTTTGCATTGAATTTAATCGAAATCAACAAAATCAAAATTAGTCCGCTTTTTGAACTTAAGGTTAAAACCAATATCAATCAGGAAGACAAATTATATGAACAGCCTCTGCTAGCGCCTTTAATTTCCATTGATTTAATTGAAAATGCATTCAAACATGCCGATCTCCAAAGTGCAGATGCTTTTATTTCGGTAGTTTTTGAATTTAAAAACAATGCTTTTTTTATGACGGTTTCGAATAAAATATCAGATAAAAAAGTACTGAAAAAAGAACGAAGCGGTTTTGGCCACACAACGCTCGAACACCGTCTTCGCATTATTTATAAGAATAATTTCAAACTCGATAGGTTTATAGAAAACGATGTTTATATTGCCCATCTAAAAATTGATTTACTTGAATACAAAACTGAAATGCTTGCTTCTGGACGATGAACTTCCAGGATTGACTTACCTAAAAATGCTTTGCGAACAAATTCCAGAATTGGAAATCGTGAAGACATTCAATAATCCTGAAAAACTTTTGTCTGATATACCTAATTTAGATTTTGACCTGCTCATTTCGGATATCGAAATGCCCGGAATTGATGGCTTGCATCTGGCTGAAAAACTGCAAGATAAATTGGTTGTTTTTTGTACAGCTTATAAAGAGTATGCAGCCGAGGCATTTAATATCGATGCCGTAGATTATATTACAAAGCCTGTAAAATTGGAACGTTTGCAAAAAGCAGTCGCAAAAGCTTTGGAGCGTTTTGAAAAATCAAATTCAGATAAAAAATTTATTCAGCTCAATACAGACAAAGGGAAAACGCTATTGTATTTTAATAAAATTCAGTACATAAAAACCGCCACAAGCGATAGCCGTGACAAAACGGTTCTGCTTACCGATGGAAGCTTTTTGAATTTAAAAAATGTAAAATTTGATACTCTTTTAAACGAATTGCCAGATGCTGATTTCTGTAGGGTTAATAAAAAAGAAATAGTGGCCGTAAAAGCAATTAAGTTCTTTAATCATAACGAAATTGTTCTGCATCATATTGATGAAAACAGTAAAAACACAACGGTAATTTTAAGCGAAACCTACCGAGCTGATTTTTTGAAAAAGGTGAAACTATAGCCATTTCTAATAAATCTATTTTTTGTCACGCTGAGCGAAGTCCAAGCCCAATTCCGTATGTTAAGTCTTCAACTTTGATAAGGATGACAATCATTTCTAAAACTTATTACAATTTTTTCCTGACTTGTTACATGTGATTGAAATTAACAAGTGAATTACTTTTTCACTAAATTCACAGTGCTGATATTTGCGTTAATTAAATCTAAAGAACGAGTTTATGAATAACGTTAAGAACTCTCTATTCTACATAACAGTTATTGGTGGTTTTACAGCGCTAATATATTGGGTAATTTCAAAAGGCGCTTCATTGGAAGTTGGGCGCAATATTGTAAAGAAAAGTGTTGAAAGCAATCATTGGAAAGACTTTCTTCATTCGATGGTCGAAAATCTGCAGCATCCTTTGGCTATTTTATTAGCGCAGATCGTAACCATTATTTTAGTTGCCCGTTTGTTTGGATGGTTTTTTAGAAAAATAGGACAGCCGTCTGTAATTGGAGAAATGATTGCCGGAATTGTGTTAGGGCCATCTTTGGTCGGAATGTATTTTCCAGAGTTTTCGGCAGCTTTATTTCCAAAAGAATCTTTAGGTAATTTACAGTTCTTAAGCCAAATCGGTTTAATCCTTTTCATGTTTGTTATCGGAATGGAATTGGATTTGAAAGTGCTAAAAAATAAAGCGCATGATGCAGTTGTAATCAGTCACGCCAGTATTGTAATTCCGTTTGCTTTAGGTTTATCATTGGCATTTTTTATTTATGAAACGTATGCTCCATTGGGAGTTGAGTTTTCTTCTTTTGGTTTATTTATGGGAATCGCCATGAGTATTACCGCTTTTCCCGTTTTGGCTAGAATAGTTCAAGAACGTGGCATGCAGAAAACAAGATTAGGAACCATTGCTATTACTTGCGCGGCTGCAGACGATATTACGGCTTGGTGTATTTTGGCAGTTGTTATTGCGATTGTAAAAGCAGGCTCGCTTTCAAGTTCATTATATGTAATCGGAATGGCGATTTTGTATGTGATCATCATGCTAAAAATTGTTCGTCCGTTCTTAAAAAGAGTAGGAGATTTAAATGCAACGAGAGAAAGTTTGAATAAGCCAGTTGTTGCGATTTTCTTTATAACACTTTTAATTTCGGCTTATGCGTCTGAGTTAATTGGAATTCATGCTTTGTTCGGTGCTTTTTTGGCTGGAGCGATTATGCCAGAAAACAATAAATTTAGAAACATATTTATCGAAAAAGTAGAAGACGTTGCTATCATTGTTTTATTGCCATTGTTTTTCGTGTTCACAGGTTTGCGTACACAAATCGGATTGTTGAATGATCCTGAATTATGGAAACTTACCGGTTTGATCATTTTGGTTGCTGTCGTTGGTAAATTCTTCGGGAGTGCTTTGGCAGCAAAATTTATGGGACAGAACTGGAAAGACAGTTTAGCCATTGGAGCCCTAATGAACACAAGAGGTTTGATGGAACTAGTGGTTCTAAACATCGGTTACGATCTAGGGGTATTATCAACAGAAATCTTTACTATGATGGTAATTATGGCATTGGTAACGACTTTTATGACGGGTCCGGCTTTAGATTTTATTGGATTCATTTTTAAAGATAAAATCACAGCCGTTCCAGAGGAAATTGGTACTAAAAGTAAGTACAAGATTTTGCTTTCTTTTGCTACTCCAGAAAAAGGGAAAAAATTACTCAAAATTGCCAACAGCCTTGTTAAAAAGCAAACGGATAATTCAGTTGTAACAGCAATGCATATTTCTCTAAGTACAGAAATACATTCTTTTGATGTTAAAGAACATGAACGTAAAATGATCGGGCCAGTGGTGGAAGAATCGCAATTGTTAGATCAAAATCTGCAGAGTTTGTTTAAAGTTTCGAGCGATATTGATTCGGATATTATTGATACGGCAAACCATGGAGAATATGATTTATTATTGGTTGGTTTAGGACAGTCCATTTTTGATGGAACTTTATTGGGGAAAATTCTCGGATTTACTACAAGAATTGTAAATCCAGACCGTTTGATCGATAAGTTTACAGGAAAAGAAGGTTTGTTTGAAAACAATCCGTTCGATGAGAGAACGCGACATATTATTACTAAAGCGAAAATGCCAGTAGGTATTTTTATCGATAAGGATCTGGAAGACGTAAACCAGATTTTTATGCCCGTTTTTAGTAAAGAAGATGCTTTTTTAATTGATTATGCTAAAAAACTGATCAATAATAACGGTTCTCAGATTACCGTTTTAGATGCTGGTGGAGAAGTGAAAAATACGAGAGAAATTCAGGAAACAATTCGTTCTATTGAACAGATTGCGCCAAATCATATCATGATTATGAATGATAGAACACTGAAGAAAGAATTTTTAGAAAGCCAAAATCTAATGATTATCAGTTTAGATAGCTGGAAAAAGCTAATAGAATCTCAAAGTATCTGGCTAAATAATTCGCCATCGGTTTTGATTTTGAAACCTTAAACTTACTGAAATTCCAAAATTTTAAAATTCCAAAGTTGGGAATTTAAAAAAAAAACAAGATCCCAAATTCCAATTTTATTGATTGGAGTTTGGGATTTTTTTATTGTGTTTGTCATTTCGACCGAAGGGAGAAATCACATTAGTAGCTCGACAAAGATTGACGATTTTCTTTGCGGAATTTCTAGTGTGATTTCTCCTTTCGGTCGAAATGACAAAACTTCTGAAGTTTTCTGTTTTTTAGAGCACGCAGAACTTTGTCAAAGTTTGAAACTTTGACAAAGTTTTTATGTTCAAAGAAAGTAAGTTGGAATTTGGAATTTAAAAAAGATTTGGAATTTAACTTTTTAAAGTCCCAAATCAAGAACATAAGAAATCTTAACCGCGATATTGTTCTCAAACTTCAATAACTGATTTGGTCCATATCTATAGAATCCGCCTAAACCAAAACCTTTAAAAATTCTGTTCAATTCGATTCCTGATTCAAAATAACCTTTATCCAAAGTTTTATATTCTGGACCAACATGCTGTTCTGGATTCTCCATGCTTCCCCAGGCCATTCTGGTAACTAAAACCAACGATGGACGAACTTTTTTCATGATTCTAATTCGGTCAAAACCGTGCTTAATTTGAAACATCAAATATTGACTCGAGAAGAATTCGTTAAAATACATGGTTTCAAAAGCATTTCTTCCGGCAAAAGTGATACGCTGAATAACAGTTTCTTTCGTTAAGTTATTCGGAGAGGTGTTGTATAAATGTGTAATAGGAACATCTCCCATTGCATAACCAGCCTGTAAAAGCAAACTTGTCTTCTGGCGGTTTAAATACTGTTTTTCGTATTCGGCTTTAAAATCTATTTTGCTAAAAGTAAAATCATTTTCAAAAACATTCGGTAACGATTGTGTGTATTGAAAAGTAAATCTCGGAAACTTTTTATCGCTTTCGGTTCTTCCTGTTGGAGTCTGCATATAATTGCTGAAAGGTGCCCACACAATCGAAAGCATTGCTGTGGTCATGATATAATTTGAATATAAATTTCCGTTTAGATTAAAAAGATAATCAAATTTTGGCTCGATATAATTTCGCGAAAGTTCCAAAACAGCTTCGGTTTTCGGAATAAATTTGGTTTGAACATTGGCGCGCCATCCTATATATTCATAGAATGTACTAATGTTTATCGGACGCGGATCGTAAATTTTAAAAACGCGTTTATCCACAGAAAAAACAGTACTCGCAATTTCTCGCACATCATCAGTATAATAACCATTAAACCAAGTATTGGTGTGTTTGTCTAATAAAACGCCACCTCCAACACTGTATTTAAAAACACCATCTTTTGTTCCGTATGCGGTGTAGCCTTCTAAGCGGAAGTTTTTAGATAAACGATCGTTAGTAATTCCGCCTACGCCAATACGAAAACCTTCGTAATTGTTATAACTTATGATTTTTTTCAAATCTAAATCGACAGGGCCAATCGGGTAGAAGCCATTAATGATTTTTCGGCCAATTCCTAAGCGTTTTTCGATTCGATTTCGAATCGAAAGACTATCTAATAGCAAATAAGTTTTTTGGCTTTTTAAATCCAAATTTTCCTTTCGGTAGGCTTCCCAGAAACTTTCCGGTTTTTTGGCTGCATCGTCTTTAATTTCGATATAAAGCGAAGGGTTTTTTATTGGGCTGTCAGTGTTTACACGAATATCAAAACTATTACTTTCAGAAAGGAGATAGGTAAAATCTGAAGCCACTTTTTTTCTGGGTTCGAAATTCTCTTCAACATCTCCGTCAAATTGAATCGTTCCGCCCAAAATTCGAATATCATCATCATTTTTACCTTTTACGATTTTAAAAGTGGTGTAGCTTTGAAACCATATTTTCTCTTTCGGAATATATTCAAATTCATGGATTCCACTAATATCCAAAACGCCCTTTATGCGCATTACAGCTTTCGCGACAGCGTAATTTTCTTTATCGATATATAAAACCCCTTCTAATCCAGAGGTTCTATGTTTTGATTTATTTTTAAAATAGATCATATACGCATCACGACCTTTAATGCTAACAGTGTCTAAGAGTTTATAATTGTAGTTAGAAGGTGCATTTTTCGAAATCGGATTTTCATATTTGGTTTCGAATAATTCGTACTTAGAATCGTAAATCGAAATAGATTGAAGGTTGAAAGCCAGAACTTCATAAATAGGCTGTTTAAAACCTGCAATTTTGGTTCCCAAAACGGTTTCTTTTAGTTTGTGGTCTCCAAACTGATATTGAGAAACTTTCTCGGTCTGAAACAAATGCTGTTTGCTTACAATTTCTTTAAACTTATAATCGGAAGAATCGATATTGATAACTTTTTTGCTTAAGTCTTTATATGCCGCCGAAGTATCGATACGTCCATCAATCGAATCGGGATTAGCAGTAACAATAAGTTTGTTATAGGTTTTATACTCAAAATTATTGAGTTTTTTCTGCGGATCGTTTGTCGCTTTATTTGCAATTACTTTTTTAATAATGGTAAGCGCAGGGTTTTCATTAGAAACAATAACTTCTTTTAGATCATCTGTCTGCTGTAAAAGCGCTACCGAATAAAAGGTTTTGTTATTAATTAACGCAATAGTTTTAGTTTGGAAACCTACATAAGAAACCGAAAGTGATGTAGCCGAACTGCTAATTTTGAAAATAAATTTTCCATCAACATCTGTAATGGTGTTATTGTTTTCTGAGGTGGTAATGGTGGCAAACGGAAGAGGTTTGTTGTTTGAATCGGTTACGATTCCGTTTATTTGAATTTGCGCTTGAAGAGTAAGCGTAAAAAACAAAGTCAAAAAACAAAATAGCTTCATACAGAATGATATAGTTTCAAAAACGAAAAAAAAACAATTTTCGTATGCAAAAATAGCAATAAAAAAATCCGTCTGGAACAATAAACCAAACGGATTTTTTATTTTATCTCAATCTTAAGATTACACCTTCATGATTTCGGCTTCTTTTGCAACCAATAACTCATCAATTTTTTTGATGTAAGCGTTTGTTAAGTTCTGTACTTCTTCTTCTGCAGATTTACAGATGTCTTCGGAAGTTCCTTCTTTTTCTAATTTTTTGATATCAGTATTAGCATCTTTACGAGAGTTACGAATACCAATTTTAGCGTCTTCCGCTTCAGATTTTGCTTGTTTCGCTAAATCACGACGACGCTCTTCTGTTAATGGCGGTACGCTAATGATGATCATATCTCCATTATTCATTGGGTTGAAACCAATGTTAGCGATCAAGATTGCTTTTTCAATTGCTTGCAGCATATTTTTTTCAAATGGCTGTAATGTAATTGTTCTAGCATCTGGAACACTGATTTTAGATACTTGAGAAAGCGGAGTTGCAGATCCGTAATAATCTACAAAAACACCTCCAAGCATAGCTGGAGAAGCTTTCCCTGCACGAATATTAAGAAATTCTTTCTCTAAGTGTGCAATAGTACCGTTCATTGATTCCTCAGTACTTTCTAAAATAAAGTCTATTTCTTCAGTCATTTTTTTTTAGTTTTCAGTTTTCATTCTCAGTTTTCAGTTAAAGTCTTGCGCGACTGTAAAACTGTTACTGATGACTATATATTTACTACAGTTCCAATATTTTCGCCTTCGCAAATTTTCAATAGGTTTCCGATTTTGTTCATATCAAAAACAACGATTGGTAATTTGTTTTCTTGGCTTAATGTAAATGCAGTTGTGTCCATTACATTTAATCCTTTTTTGATTACGTCATCAAATGAGATAAAATCAAATTTTACTGCAGAAGCATTTTTTTCTGGATCAGAATCGTAAACACCATCAACACGAGTACCTTTAAGGATAACATCCGCATTGATTTCGATACCTCTTAAAACAGCAGCTGTATCGGTTGTAAAATAAGGATTTCCAGTTCCGGCACCAAAAATTACAATTCTTCCTTTTTCAAGGTGGCGATCTGCTCTTCTTTTAATGTATGGTTCTGCAATAGATTCCATTTTTAAAGCAGTCTGCAAACGCGTTTTCATTCCTTTATCTTCAAGAGCGCCTTGCAAAGCCATTCCGTTAATAACAGTTGCAAGCATTCCCATGTAATCGCCTTGTACTCTATCCATTCCGGCACTTGCTCCGGCAACGCCTCTAAAAATATTTCCTCCTCCAATAACAATAGCAATTTCTACTCCCTTTGCGTGAATCTGCTTGATTTCATCTGCATATTCGGCTAATCTTTTCGGGTCTATACCGTATTGTAAATCACCCATTAAGGCCTCGCCGCTAAGTTTAAGAAGAATTCTTTTATATTTCATGTGTGTGTTGCGTTAATTTGTGCAAATATAGACATATTCTGATTTTTAAAAATAATGTTTGCAAAAAATTAATTGGTGTTACAATTTTAGGTTTAGAAAGGCCATACAGTTGCTTAATTTGAAATGTGACAAATGTCATTTTCTACATCTTCCTAAATTTCGTATTTTTATTGTATCCTAAAAAATAAAAAAATATGAAAAGCATCGTAGCCAAAGCATTATTCAATAGTCATTCTTATGCTGAATATAGAAAAATAGTAACCGACTTATTGACTGAAGGAAAATCTACAGGAAATGAACAATCTGAAAGTCTTACCAATTATTCCAAATTGAATGAAGCCAGAATGAATAGGCTAGAAAAAACGATAACTATTTCAGAAGCGATCGCAGAGAAGCTTCAAAATTTAGACAATCATTATATTTGGCTTGTTCTTTCTGAAGGTTGGTGCGGAGATGCAGCCCAGATTCTTCCAGTTTTAAATAAAATGGCTTTGGTTTCTCATAAAAAGATTGATTTGAGAATTGCATTTCGCGATGAAAATGACGATTTGATGAGCCATTATCTGACCAATGGCGGAAGAGCAATTCCTAAAGTAATCGTCATTTGTAAAGAAGCCGGAATTGTACGTGCAGATTGGGGGCCAAGACCAAAAGGAGCAACCGAATTAATGGCCAAACATAAAAGAGAAGTTGGTGCTATTGATGAAAAAATTAAAACCGATTTGCAGTTATGGTATTTAGCAGATAAAGGAATTTCGGTTCAGGAAGAATTGGTTGAAATCATGGAAAATATCAAATACAATCGCCTTTAATCGGATTAATGTGTTGATAAGCAGATGATTTAGTTAATAAAATTATCTTAAAGTCTTTTTGACTTCAATAGATTTTTGTAACTTAGTGAAAGTAACCCACTTCTATTATAACTTTTAGATTTACTCTTTTTATTGGTGTTTTATTTATTGTTCAACAATTAAAATACACTATTATGAAAAAGTTATTCGAAAGGTTTTATGATTTCTTTTCTAAATTTCTATTTGGAGGGAAGAATGTGCCTCACTATTAAAAAGAGATAAGTATGAAATAATTTTTACTTATTTTAGGAGCTTGGCACATTACTTTTCAAATTGTAATGTGCTTTTTTTGTTTTAATTATTTAAAGCTTTCTTCAAATAAAGTAATATCAATCGCATTTTTTACGTCATAATCGCCAATTTTAGTTCGGCGTAAAACAGTTAAGTGTGAACCTGAATTCATGGCTTTTCCAAAATCATAAGCCAGAGAGCGAATGTAAGTTCCTTTAGAGCAAACTACTCTAAAATCTATTTCAGGCAATGCAATTCTCGTAATTTCAAATTCGTGAATTGTAGTTTTTCTGCTTTCGATTTCTATAGATTCTCCAGCGCGAGCGTGTTCGTACAAACGAACACCATCTTTTTTAATAGCCGAGAAAATAGGCGGTTTCTGATCGATTTCTCCCAAAAATTGTTTTACCGTTTCATGAATCAAATTTTCGTCGATATGATCGGTTGGAAATGTCTGATCTATTTCGGTTTCTAAATCATAAGATGGAGTAGTGGCGCCTATGTAAAAAGTACCTGTATATTCTTTTGCCTGACCTTGAAGTTCTGAAATTCTTTTAGTAAATTTTCCTGTACAGATTAATAAAAGTCCAGTTGCTAAAGGATCTAAAGTTCCCGCATGACCAATTTTGAACTTCTTTGGAAGTCCAACTTTATTAATTAAAAGGTATTTTAATTTATTGACAGCTTGAAATGAACTCCATTTTAATGGTTTGTCAATCAATAAAACTTGTCCTTCTAAATATTCTTCAGGTGTCATTATATAATCGTAAGCGGATGAATAAAAAAGTGAATCAATAATAAAATGATTCCGGCAATGATTCGGTAGTAACCAAAAACTTTGAATCCGTTTTTAGTCAAAAATCCGATGAAAGTTTTAATCGCTAAAAGCGCTACAACAAAAGCAACAATATTCCCAATAACCAACATGTTTACTTGATCGTGAGATAATTCAAAACCAGCTTTGTAATAATCGTAGCATTTTTTTGCAGTTGCTCCCAACATAGTAGGAACGGCTAAGAAAAATGAAAATTCAGCAGCTGTAGTTCTTGATAGTTTTTGAGACATTCCCCCAACGATACTAGCTCCGCTTCGAGAAACTCCAGGAATCATAGCGATACATTGAAATAATCCAATTTTGAAAGCTTGCAAATAACTGATTTCTTGAGAAGTTTCAGCTGTATTTGGATTGTTGAACCATTCGTCAACTTTCAATAAAATAATTCCTCCGATTAAAAGTGAAATTGCAACAGTTACCGGGTTTTCTAATAAGCCATCAATAAAATCGCTTAATAATAATCCTAAAACTACCGCTGGTATAAAAGCAACAAGAAGTTTAAAGTAAAAATCAAAAGTTTGAAAGAAACGTTTGAAGTACAAAATAACAACAGAAAGTATTGCGCCAAGCTGAATTACAATAGTAAAAAGTTTAGTGAAATCGTCATGCGCGATTCCAAAAAAAGAAGAGGCAATAATCATGTGACCTGTAGAAGAAACAGGCAAAAACTCTGTAATTCCTTCAATAATGGCAAGAACAATAGCTTGTAATGTATTCATTTAGAATTTTAGATTTCAGATTTTAGATTTCAGATTGTCACCCTGAGCGAAGTCGAAGGGCGTTCCAATTGGAAATCTATAAAACTTTATTATTTAGATTTTTTGAATATAGAATAAATCGTGATTCCAAAACCGATTAAAACAGTTGTCGGTGCTAAACGAATACGTCTAAAGTTAAAAATATCTTCGTTAAAAACATTTGGATCTTTACTTCCTCCGCCAGACATTAAAATAAATCCTAGCGCAATTACAGCAATACCAATCAATAAAATTTTATAATTGATGCTGTCAAAAAGGAATTCCTGTTTTTGAACTTGTTGTTCTTCTTTATTATTGTTGTTTTTCATCTTTATATGTTTGTCAGCCTGAGCGAAGTCGAAGGCATTTTTTTTAAATCTATAATCTGCAATCAAAAATTAATAAAGATCGTCAGTTCTTAAATTCAAGAAACGTTGTGTTGCAAAATGCGTGCTAACCCAAGTAATCAAAACTCCTAATCCGAAAACAGCAACTAAAACTAAACCAGTTAAAGCTTTGTCTTCTAGAATTCCTAAACCAGGGAAATTAGTATCTACATAAAGCAAGAGTGCAATTAAAGCAATAATAGCCAAACCTGCACCTAGCATTCCAAGTTTTACGCTTCGCATTACAAAAGGTTTACGAATAAACGCTTTTGTCGCTCCAACCATCTGCATGGTTTTGATAATAAAACGATTTGAATGTATCGATAAACGTAGCGAACTGTTGATTAATAAGACAGCAATTACAGTCAAGAAACCGCTGATAATTAAAATCCACATACTTACTTTTCTGATGTTGTCATTTACCAGATTTACCAATTGTTTGTCGTAAACAATATCTGAAATCATGGTGTTTTTGCGAAAATTACTTTCGATCTTAACGATGCTGTCTCTTTCTACGTAATCTGCTTTTAAGTGAATATCGTATGAATTCAATAACGGATTTTCTCCCAGAAAGGTTAAAAAGTCTTCTCCGATGATGTCAGTATGGTCTTTTGCCGCTTTTTCTTTGGTTACATAAACAAAAGATCTCGCAAAAGGAGCTCTTTTAAGTTCGGTATTAAATGCTTTGATAACACTGTCGTTTGCTTCATTTTTAAAGAAAACCGTCATCGCGATTTTTTCTTTAAAATCGTCCGCCAGCTGTTTAGAATTAATAATGAATAATCCTAGTACTCCCAAAAGGAATAAAACCAAGAATACACTTAATACTACCGAAAAATAAGAGGAAATTAACCTGCGTTTTTGAAATTTATCAAAGTTAGAACTCATAGTTTGCTTAAATTATGTGGTAAAAATAATAAAGAATTTCTTTATTTAAAGTTAATAACAAACTTTTATACTTAAAAGTACAATTTAAATCTTGAATAAAAGTTTTTATTTAATCTCAAAGTGGGCAAGGTTTTGTGTGAAGTTTCTAAACAAAGCTTATTTAATCTCGCAAAGTCGCAGAGTCGCAAAGTAAAAAATATAGCCACAGATTAAAAAGATTAAAATGATTTTTTTAAATCTGTGTAAATCCTCTAATCTGTGGCAGAAAATTGCGTAAAGCCTTTTGCAAGGTTCGCAAAGTAAAAAGTATAGCCACAGATTAAAAGGATTAAAATGATTTTTAAAATCTGTGTAAGTTCTTTAATCTGTGGCAAAAAAACAAAGCTTTGCATTTTGCACGTATTGTTTTTCAAATATAGCCCGTGGTTTCAACCACCGGGACACAATCATGGGCACGATCCGAATTTCCGCGAATTCGATCACGGGACGAAAAATATATAAAAATGTTTCCCGTGGTTGAAACCGCGGGGTATGTTTGACAATAAGATATTAAATTGGTTGAACAAAAACTTAGCGACTCCGTGACTTTGCGAGCAAAAAAACTTTGCATTTTGCACGTATTGTTTTTCAAATATAGCCCGTGGTTTCAACCACGGGGACACAATCGTGGGCACGATCCGTATTTCAGTGGATTCGATCACGGGACGAAAAATATATAAAAATGTTTCCCGTGGTTGAAACCGCGGGGTATGTTTGACAATAAGATATTAAATTGGTTGAACAAAAACTTTGCGACTCCGCGACTTTGCGAGCAATAAAATCTTAGCAACTTAGTATCTCAGAACCTTAGCATCTTTATTCAACTTTATAAACTTCGATGCTTTTTAGCCAATAAACATGGCGTGGTCCAGTTTTAATATCATTTTTGCAAATTGCAATCATTTCTCCATTTTTTATTGGTTTTCCATTTTCTTCAAAAAGAATATAGGCATTTTCTCCAGTCGGATTATTGAAAAGTTCTGCCCATGAAAAAGTAGCTTTGTAATCATCTGAAGCTCTAGCTACGATATAGAAGTTTCGGTCTTTATGTCCATTTTGTTTAATTTTTGCTTTTTCTAAAATATCTTTCAAAAGAACACCTCTACATACTTTATTATCTTTTTTCACTTCACCGCTTTGGCAAACTACTTTAAAATCATCAAGTGTAACAACTTTCATCTTTTTTAAAGAATCAACCGTTAAGTTTAAAGGAAATTCGACATCGCCTTTTACTTCTATCGAATGATTTACCATTTTTAAACTGTCTTCGGGAGTTAAAACAGGATGTTTGTCATTGTCTGCTTTTATGGTTTTTTCGGCAATATTTTCTTCTTTATCTTTTTTAGAAGAATTACACATGGCGCATGAAAATGCAATTAGTAAAACGAGAATATAATTTTGTGTTTTCATATAAAATATAATTTTTGAATTAGTTGAAATTGAAAAAACGAAGTGTTACAAAGAAATTACGACCTTCTTCTGGATAACCTTCTACAAGACTATAATTTCTATCAAATATATTGTTAACTCCAGCGTCTAAACTAAAGTTTTTAGAGATTTTTCCGGAGCCATATAAATTCAAAAGCGTATAATCTGGAACTCTCGCACCATAACTTGTGCTGAAACGTAGCGAATTAAATTCGGCATTGGCAATCAATCGAAGAATTTTGATCGGGCTATATTCTAAAGTTCCCATTACTTTCGTGTTCGGAACATCTGTAAAATGAATATTTGGGTTGGTTATATTTTTTCTTTCGATATATGTATAATTCAAATTCAGAGACAAGTTTTCTAAGACAACATAATTTAGCTGCGCTTCAATACCTTTATAATCTGCTTCACCAAAATTCTGCATTTGAGATTTTCCTGGTTCAACATTGCTGACACTCAATATTGCATCTGAAAGCGAACTATAGATAAGTGCTGTTTGAAAAGTGATTTTCTCAAAAAGATTGGCTGTATAATTCAATTCGTAATTGATTGCTTTTTCAGGTTTTAAATCTGGATTCGGAATTGCAGTTCCCATTCTATAAGAATATCGGTCCTTGATAGTTGCAAATCTGGTTTTTTGAGAAACGGTTGCGCCTATTTTTTGCTGATTATTTAATTGATAGAAAAATCCAACTTGTGCATTAAAAGCGTCACTTGCTCCCGCATCTGGAAAATTTGAAATTACTTTTGTAGTGCTATTATAATCTTCGGCTTCATTGTTTTTACGAATATTATAACTAATACCTGGAATTACAGTAAACTTTGAACTGACTTTATAAACATCTTCAATTCCAATTAAAACTGTATTGTCTATAAAATGACGAACGGGTTCGCCAAGATTATTCTCACGGTGGACATCTTCTTTAAAATGAAAGGCAATTTTTAAATCATTTTTCGGAATTATTTTGGTGTTATATTCTAAGTTTCCTCCGAAAGTATAATCGTTGTAAATACTTTCAAAAGCATAAGGCTTTGTTTGTGTTGAATAAGTAGCATCGTCGTAACTATCTAACGTATTTTTAAATCGGTCAAAATACAATCTAGTTTTAAAACTATTTTTATCATCAAAAGCAGAATTAGAAATAAAATAAAAACTTTCTTTGTCCCAGTTAGGCCATTGCCAGAAACGAGGCTTTAGCAATAGCGAATTTTGTGTGTCGTAACCCGTATAAACAGGATTTCCTTTTTCGCCTTGCTGATTGATGTATCCAATTGCATATTCACTTTTTTCGGTTGGCGTCCACCCAACTTTAAAACTAATTTTTTGATCTGTTCGATATGAATTGTCTCTTTGTCCACCATTTTCATTTGCTGTTGGAATAAAGTTAGAAGACATTCTATAAGAGTTTCTGTCCAAATAAGAGAAACCTCCTTGAAAATAGAATTTTCCTAAATTCGAGCCAATATTTACATTTCCTCTGTATCCGTTCTCGTTAATCATTCCTAAAGAGCCGTCATATTCTAACTTTTTAGAAGGTTTTCTAGAAACCAGATTGATTGCGCCTCCAAGCGAGTTTGGTCCATAAAGAACAGATGAAAATCCTTTTGAAACATCGACCGCAGCCAAATCAAAAGTGGTAAATCTAGCCAAATCAACATAGCCGTCATATGGAACATAAACTGGAATTCCGTCCATATAAACTGGAACTTGTCTTAAATCGAAACCACGAACAGAAACCATAGATTCATTTCTTGGTCCAGAAGCAGTTAAACTGACTCCAGGCAACATATTTAAAGCTTTTGAAACCTCCATTTTATTTTGAGATTCCATTGCTTTTGAAGTGATCCGATTTAAAGTGTCTTTGTTTTGATGATTGGTAATAACGACTTCTCCAAGATTAAAGATGTTTGAAATTTTGAGTGAATCTGGGGTTTTCGGATTGTTTTGCTGTGCAAATCCGATAAGCGGAAATAGCAGAAAGATTAATAATTTTGGTTTCATAAAAATAGTTTTTTCAGTATGTTTTAAAATGAATACTGCTGATTAAAAATAGTTTTTTTGGTTAATTGTCTTTTTAAATTTTGCTGCTTTCCCAAACGAGCGACAAATAATATAATCCGACAATTGATGGTCCGCCGAGAATTGAAGTGTAGGGTTTGTTAAGAATATTGGTTCCTCCCAATTTTGCCGAAATTCCTTTTTTGAAAGCATAATTTAACTGAGCATCCATTGACCAATATGCAGGAACGGTTCCGCTGACTAAAAATGAAACATAATCAAAATTATTTTGATAACGTGCGGTAACACTAGCGCCGAGATTTTTCCAGATATTTTGAGCAATCAAAGTTCCGTTCACATTAAATTCTGGCGTGTTGAAACCATCTTCTAAACCATCTTTATCATCTGTTCTGTCGAGTTTGGTATAAGTTAAATTGGTAAGCGCGCTGAAAGTATTATCAAAACGGTATTTCAAACCTAAACTTCCTCCGTAATTATAAATCTTACTTTTAGAATTGGTCCAAAGTCTGTAACGATTTTGCGTGTTTTTGGAATACAAAGCAGTCGGAATTAAGTTTGGATCTGAAGTATTCGGAATACTGGCTTCGACCTGAGCAATGAAATTTTTATAAGAGTTGTAATAGAAATCGGCGTCAATAAAAAGATTTCTGTTTAAAGTAATTCCTCTAAAACCAACTTCAAACGATTTTACAAATTCAGGTTCTAAATACGTGTACGGATTTTTCTGAATCGTATTTTTATTTTTTTCGATTGCCTGCGCTGGAGTCAAACCATTTGTGTTCACATCGGTATTTACCTGCGCTTGAAATTTATCAATTGAAGCTTTGGTATAGGAGTTTTCGAAAATTCCATCAGACATAATTCGCAATCCGCCAACACGTTTTACGCCGCCTGAATTTACATTCGAAAACCCTTCAAAAATACTTGGAAAACGATACCCGTTTTGGTAAGATGCTCTAAAGTTTAAACTTTGTTTTGGTGAATAAACTGCTGTGAACTGAGGCGTAAATTTCGCATCAAAATAATCGGCTTTGTCCATTCTTATTGTTGCTCCTAAACGTAATTTATCTGAGAAAAAATCTTTGGTTAATTGCGTGAAAGCACCAGTTTTTTGATACGTCAGATTTTCATCAGCATGAACTGGATTAATAAAATAGTTTCCGTCGGGAACAATAATGTAATTTCTGTAATCGACACCGCTCAAAAGTTTCGCATCGATTTTTTCGAAAAAAGAAACAAAAGCTTTATCCCAATTAATCAATCCTTCGCCATGAACCAAAGTTGATTTTACACGCAAAGCCGCACCAATATCCCAATTATTAATATCAATCAATTCCTTTTTCTTCTCTTCATAAGCTTCGGTTCCAGGTAAAAATCGCCCCGCGTCAGATTGTGTTCTGGCAATTCTGTGGGCATCAGCAACGCTTGCTCCGCCTGTAACAGCATTTTTATAAGCTGTGCTGTAATCGGCAAACCATTTATCGTCAGATTTATAAGCGCGATCCATATTTTCTGCTAGCGAACGCATATTGTATGAATCTCCAGTATTTTCGGTAGTTGCGTAAGCTTTTACCTGAAAAATAGGAGTATGATAATCTGCCGAAAATTGATTTAAAGTATAGTTATCTAATCGAAATCTATTCGAGCGCTGATAAATCGTATTGATTAGAGCAGTTTTGTAAGTCACAGAAAGTTCGTGATTTTTCTTTGGTCGGAAATACAATCCGAAATCGGCTTTATAATTTTTGATTTCGTAGTCAGAAATGTCGGTTTCTCGATAACCTGTTCTGGCAACAACATAATTTTTGCCATTTAAGTTTAATGTCTTTCGATTGGCCGATTCGTTCCCGTAACCGTTAACTTCGTCATAAGCTGGGTTATCTGCGCCAAACAAACCTGTCGAAGCATTTGCGTTTGGAGCTAAATCTGTTCGGTCATCTGCAACCCAGTCTGTTCCTCCTGTAGTCGAAGCATTGATTTTGAGAGCCAATTTTTCATTGAAAGCTTTGGCAATTCTTAAATTAAACTGAGAATATACTTTCGGTGAAAACCGATCAATATTCCCTACATGATTTATGCCAGTTAATTGTTGAATGGCGATTCCCTGATATTCAAAAGGATTTTTGGTCTGAATATTGGCTAAACCATTAATAGCATTCATTCCATACAAAGCGGCTGCTGTTCCTGGAATAATTTCGATTTTATCAATATCCAAATCATTTGCGCCCAAAGCGTTTGCAATTGGAGCGCCCAAATGCGGAGCCTGATTGTCTATTCCGTCTACCAATTGGGCAAATCTTACATTGGTAGAATTGGCAAAACCTCTTGTATTGATAACTTTAAAACCCAAACTTGGTGTAATAATCTGGACCCCTTTTACATTTTCGAGTGCTTCATAAATACTTGGCGATCCCATTGATTTGGCTTCCGCCGATTTCAATTGCTCAATACTAATTGGCGAATGCATTAATTTTTCAGAACGACGAGATGCTGTAATCACGATTTCATTTAGTTCTTCTTTTTTAATGCTGTCTTGTGTTTTCGAATTTTGGACTTGAGAAAAACTTTTCAGGCTTATAAAAAAAAAGAATAAATACAGTTTTTGGTTCATGGTTTTTGGCTGTTAAATCCAGTATGTTTTAAAATGAATACTGATGGTTTGAGAAATGACTGTGTTTAATTCGTTTTTGATTCTGAAACATCAATATGTTTAAAAAGGAATACTGATATGTGTTCTGAATATTCCTAAATCAACAAGTATTAATTGTTGCGATTTTTTGCTTTGACAAAGCAAAGTATATTTTTTAACCTAAAATGTGATTAGAATCATACTTTTAGGATTTAAATGAAATAGAGATTAGAATTTTAGGTTTTGCATTTCTTTTTGGGCAAAATCTTTAATGCGTTTTTCTACTTCATAAAAAACGGCTATGGCTTTTTCTCCTGCTTCCGTCAGTTTTGCACCTCCGCCGCCTTTTCCGCCTAATAATTTTTCAACCAAAGGAGATTCGGCGCGCCGATTCATTTCTTCGACCAATTGCCAAGCCTGACGATACGCCATTTTCATTTCTTTTGCAGCATTGGTAATAGAACCTGTTTTTTGAATATTTTCTAAAAGCCAGATTTTACCAATTCCCAAAAAAGGCCCGGCCGCTTCTTCAATCCAAACTCGGACTTCAATCGAATATTTTTTATCGCTGCTCATTTCATTTTTTACGTACTTGTAAAAGTAATTGTTTTTTCTGTAAATCTATTCTTTCGTTTTGTAGGAAATTAAAGTCTGAAAAAAGAACTTTAACTACGTAATTAAAACGCAAACATAAGTATTTTTACGTAATTAAAAATAAGTATTTTGTTATTTTATTTGTTTGTCAGTGAAATAGCTTTGCTACAATGCGCAATAAATGTAAATTTGCGGCTTAATTAATTTAGTGAAAAGCTTAGAACCTTAGTAACTTAGAATCTTAGTCACTTAGAAATGAAGTACAATCCAAACGAAATTGAAGCCAAATGGCAAAAATATTGGGCAGAAAATCAAACTTTTGCAGCAAAGAATAACTCTGAAAAGCCGAAACATTATGTTCTCGATATGTTTCCTTATCCATCTGGAGCAGGACTGCACGTTGGGCACCCGCTGGGTTATATAGCTTCAGATGTATATTCTCGTTTCAAAAGACATCAAGGTTTCAATGTTTTGCACCCAATGGGATACGATAGTTTCGGATTGCCAGCAGAACAATATGCGATTCAGACCGGACAGCGTCCAGAAGATACAACGCGTGTAAATATTGACGGTGGAGTAGACAAAGAAGGAAAACAAATTGCGGGTTATAGAAAACAATTAGATAAAATCGGATTCTCATTTGACTGGGCGCGCGAAGTACGTACATCAAATCCGGATTATTACAAACATACACAATGGATTTTTATCCAATTGTTCAACTCTTGGTATTGCAGAAAACAAGGTCAGGCTTTTGATATTTCTGAGCTTGTAACTGTTTTTGAAGAAAGCGGAAATGCATTGGTTGAAGCAGTTTGCGACGATAATGTTGCAATTTTTACAGCTGACGAATGGAAATCTTATTCTGATGATCAAAAAGAGAAAATCTTGTTGCAATACAGAATGACGTATTTGGCAGAAACCGAAGTAAACTGGTGTCCAGGCTTGGGAACTGTTTTGGCAAATGACGAAATTGTAAACGGAGTTTCAGAACGTGGTGGCTTTCCTGTTATAAGAAAAAAAATGACACAATGGAGTATGCGAATTTCTGCTTATGCCGAACGCTTGCTTCAAGGTTTAAATGATATCGACTGGAGTGAATCAATCAAAGAATCTCAAAGAAACTGGATCGGGAAATCGGTTGGGGCTTTGGTAACTTTTAATGTGAAAAATCACGATGAAGTAATCGAAGTATTTACAACAAGACCTGATACTATTTTCGGAGTTACTTTTATGACTTTAGCACCAGAACATGATTTGGTTGCTAAAATTACAACTCCAGAGCAAAAAGAAGCTGTTGAAGCGTATATCGAAAAAACAGCAAAACGTTCAGAGCGTGAGCGTATGGCAGATGTAAAAACGATTTCAGGAGTTTTCACTGGAGCTTATGCAGAACATCCATTTACAAAAGAAGCTATTCCGGTTTGGATTGGAGATTATGTTTTGGCTGGTTACGGAACTGGTGCCGTAATGGCGGTTCCTTGCGGAGACGAAAGAGATTACGCTTTTGCTAATTTCTTTAAAGGTCAGAACGGAATGCAGGAAATCAAAAATATCTTCGCTAATGTTGATATTTCTGAAGCTGCTTACGGATCAAAAGACAATGTTGAAATCGCAGCTTCTGATTTCTTAAATGGATTAAACTACAAAGACGCGACAGCAAAAGCGATTTATAAATTAGAAGAAATCGGACAAGGAAAAGGAAAAACAAATTACCGTTTGCGTGATGCTGTTTTCTCTCGTCAGCGTTATTGGGGCGAACCATTCCCAGTTTATTACGTGAATGGATTACCTAAAATGATCGATACGCAGCACTTGCCAATTATTTTACCAGAAGTAGAGAAATATTTACCAACAGAAGACGGATTGCCACCATTAGGAAACGCGGCTGTTTGGGCTTGGGATACAAAGCAAAATAAAGTTGTCAATACAGACTTAGTTGATAATGTTTCGATTTTTCCTTTAGAATTGAACACTATGCCAGGATGGGCAGGAAGTTCATGGTATTGGATGCGTTATATGGATGCACACAATGAAAATGAATTTGCAAGCAAAGAAGCTTTAGCTTATTGGGAAAGTGTAGATTTATATATTGGAGGAAGTGAGCACGCAACGGGTCACTTATTGTATTCTCGTTTCTGGAACAAATTCTTAAAAGACAAAGGTTTTGCTCCAACTGAAGAACCATTCAAAAAACTGATCAATCAGGGAATGATTTTAGGAACGACGGCTTATGTTTACAGATTGGAAGGAACAAATACTTTTGTTTCTAAAAATAAAATTGAAGGTCAAAATGTACAGCCAATTCGCGTTGATGTTCATTTTGTAAATTCTTCAGATGAATTAAATATCGAAAAGTTCAAAGCTTGGAGAGAAGATTTCAATACAGCTGAATTCATTTTTGACGAAAACGGAAAATACATTGTAGGCCGTGAAGTAGAAAAAATGTCTAAATCATACTATAATGTAGTAACTCCAGATGATATTTGTGCAGAATACGGTGCTGATACATTGCGTTTATACGAAATGTTCTTAGGTCCGTTAGAGCAGGCAAAACCTTGGAATACTGCGGGTATTTCTGGGGTATTTGGTTTCTTGAAAAAGTTATGGAGATTGTATTTTGATGATAACGGTTTAATCGTAAACAACGACGAGCCAACAAAAGACAACTTAAAATCGTTGCATAAAACGATCAAAAAAGTAGCCGAAGATATCGAGAATTTTTCTTTCAATACTTCGGTTTCTCAATTTATGATTTGTGTAAACGAATTGTCTTCTCAAAACTGTCATTCTAGAGCAATTTTAGAACCGTTGGCAATTTTGGTTTCGCCTTATGCACCGCATATCGCAGAAGAATTATGGGCACAGTTAGGACATACAACTTCGATTTCTGAAGTTGCTTTCCCGATTTTTGATGAGAAACATTTAATTGAAACCAATAAAGAATATCCAGTTTCTTTCAACGGAAAAATGCGTTTCACAATCGAATTGCCTTTGGATTTAACCAAAGAACAAATCGAAGAAATCGTAATGAAAGACGAAAGAACACAAAAACACTTAGACGGAAAAACGCCAAACAAAGTGATTATCGTTCCTGGAAAAATCATCAACCTTGTAGGGTAATAATTTTAAAATTTCAATATAAAAAATTCCAAATTCCAATTTCCAATTTTACGATTGGGGTTTGGGATTTTTTTTGTGTTTATTTTTTTCCGCCACGAATTCACGAATTTTTATTCTCAAAGATTGTCAAAAATAATTCGTGAATTCGTGGCGGAAAATCTTTGCGTGGTCTTCGACTTCGCTCAGACTGACAGTGCGTAAGGTTTGTTGCAGAAAAAAACTTTGCGCCCTTGCGTCTTTGCGAGCAAAAAAAACCTTGCGTCCTTTGCGTAAATCTTCGTGCACTTTGCGGTTAAAAAACACACATGCGCGCAGTTTGTCAGTCTGAGCGAAGTCGAAGACCACATAAGTAACTCTACAAAGATTGGCGATTTACTTTACGGAGCTTCTTGCGTGGTCTTCAACTTCGCTCAGACTTACAATGCGTAAAGTCTGTTGTAGAAAAAACCTTGCGTTCTTTGCGTAAACCTTCGCGCACTTCGCGGTTAAAAACCCGCACCAATGTTGGAATTTGGAATTTTTTCATTGAAATTTTAAATTAAGTTGTAACATTTTAATAGTTGTCGTATCAAAAGCATGGATCCGATTTAATTAACAACTTAAAACTATTAAAAATGAAAAAGTATATCATCTTAATTATCGCATTCTTATTCTCAGCATTATGTTTAAATGTTTTTGCGCAAACGAAACAATTTCCGTTTGAAGTTTTAAAAACCGGAAATGGAAATCAGTCTATTATATTTATTCCTGGTTTTGCATCGTCTGGAGATGTTTGGAATGAAACCAGAGCTACATTCGAAAATCAATTTACCTGTTATACACTTACAATGGCTGGTTTTGCTGGAAGAAAGCCACAGCCGAATGCTTCATTTGAAAACTGGAAGAATGGAATTGCCAGTTATATCAAAGAAAATAATATTGAAAAACCCATCTTAATTGGCCATAGTATGGGCGGTGGGATAGCGCTTGCCATTGCAGCAGATTATCCTGATTTGATCAGTAAAATTGTAGTAGTAGATGCGCTTCCTTGTTTGGCGGCTTTAAGCGACCCTAATTTTAAATCAAAAATGAATAACGATTGTTCTTCGATGGTAAATCAGATGACAGGAATGACCAATGATCAGTTTTATGATATGCAAAAAAAGACCATGCCAAGACTTTTGGCTGATGCGTCTAAGCTGGATATGGTTGTAGATTGGAGTGTAAAATCAGACAGAACAACTTTTGGGCAAATGTATTGTGATTTTTACAATATTGATTTAAGAGAAAGAATTGCACAGATTAAATGCCCAACTTTAATTTTATTAGAATCTTATTTTATAAATTTAAAACCAGCTATAGAAGATCAGTATAAAAATTTGAAAACGGCCAATTTTCAGTACGCTACAAATGGACTGCATTTTATTATGTACGATGATACAGCTTGGTACTTAGAGCAATTAAGCACTTTTTTAAAATAGAAAGAATGGAATTTGAACAAATCTACAAAATGTATTGGGATCGAATTTTCAGGCTCTGTATGGGTTTCGTGAATGATTATGATGCCGCTCAGGATTTGACCCAGGAAACTTTTATAATTGTTTGGCAAAAGCTGGAAACCTTTAGAAACGAATCGGCTATTGGAACTTGGATTTTTAGAATAGCTTCCAATAACTGTCTAAGGCAGATAGAAAAACAAAAACGTTTTCCGAAATCAGAACTTCCTATTCATCTTTCAGAAGAAAAACAACATTCTATAGAACCTCAGATTCAATTCTTGTATAAATGTATTGCTGAGCTTCCCGAAACCGATCGTATTATTATTTCATTAGAATTGGAAGACATTAAACAAAATGAAATTGCAAAAATTGTCGGACTTTCTGAAGCCAATGTTAGAGTGAAAATCCATAGAATCAAAGAAAAACTGACTCAAAAATTTAAAGAAAATGAACAACGATAATAATATAGATTTTAAAGATTTATGGAAAAAACAATCCGTAAGTCAGCCAGACCTAACCGATTTGCTGGCGCGATTAAGTAAATTTAAAAAAGCGGCTTTACGCAGTTTATGGATGATCAATATTTTGCTTTCGGTAACAAGTGTTTTTATTGTTTTTATTTGGATATATTATCAGCCACAATTTGTTTCGACTAAAATCGGAATTGTGCTTACCATTCTTGCTATGGTCCTTTATGTGTTTGTCTATAATAAGTTAATGGGCGATTATAAAAACATAGATACTACACAGGCCAATCAGGAATACCTTCAAAAACTGATTTCGATAAAAAAGAAGCAACAGTTTTTGCAAACCAAAATGATGAGTTTTTACTTTATAGTACTAACACTTGGAATTTGTTTGTATATGTACGAATACGCTAGTAGAATGAGTGCTTTAGGAGCGAGTTTAGCCTACGGAGTTACTTTGCTTTGGATGTTGTTCAATTGGTTTTACATTCGTCCAAAACAAATTAAAAAACAGCAGGAAAAAATAAATGCTTTAATTGAAAAGTTTGAAGAAGTCAATAATCAATTAAAATCATAAAAAAAAAGAAGCTTCGTAAAATCTTACGAAGCTTTCTTTTTACCAAAAACTTAAATCTAAATTCTAAACTAATTTTTAAAGAGGAAAAACGTACGGTGTAAGAGATAATACAATTATTCCGTCGCTATTTGCTGTTGCAGTCAATTCATTCTCTAATTTTCCTCCAATGTAAAGTTTTCCAGTTAAGGTTTGTCCAGCAACTCCACCGTATCCACTTGCGCTTAATGATGCTCCCAGAGATTTTGCTTCAGCAGTAAATTCTTTAGTCCAAGGAAGTTTGGTCATATCTTCATTTAATGCGTTACCTCCTTTTTCAAAATAAGTAACTGAAGCTGTTCCTGTATAATTTCCAGTTATTTCATATTTAACATCTCTTGATGCACTTCCTGAACCATTATCATCATTATCGCTGCTGCAAGAAACTGCTGAAAAAGCAAGAGTCATTACAATTGCTAAGGTTTTCAAAATTGATTTCATAATAAAATTCTTTAATTAAAATTCATAACTTAACAAAGTTAGACGCTTATCCTACGGACGGCAATACCTGATAAAATGTATTTTTTATTACCTGATATCAGGTAAAAGCAAGTGATTTTTTTTTGAAAGTCGTTAAGCTTTAATAACTTTGAGTAAATGCCACATTTATGAAGAAACTCTACGCCTTATTCTTTTTTTTATTTTTCACTGCAATTTCCAGTTCGCAAGTAATTCTTTCGTTAGATGATGATACGGTTTATATTGACAGTATTGTTAAAATCACAAAAAACACAAAATCCGACAGTGTCAAAAGTTTGAATAGTTTCAGATTGTCAAAACTATTTTTAATGGCCCAAGATGCAGAAAAATCAAAGGAATACTTGGATCAAGCGAATCGTCTAAAAGTTAAATTTCCTTTTTTAAAAGATGCTTCTATTTTTTATAATGCGTACAGCTTTATAGAAAAAGGCGATTTGGAGGGCTTTGAAAAAGCTTTACTAGATGCAAACGCGAAACTTAAAAAGTATCGTAATAAAGAAGCCTATAAACTTCGTGCCGTGATACTTCAGAACTACGGCATTATGCAGCAAAGGAAAAATAATGAAAATGCTTATATGAAATTGCTAGTCAACGAAGCGATTCCTATTGCGAAAAAAAGTGGTGATTATGAATTGATAAGTGCTTTAAATAAAGCCGTTGCCATTATTTTTATGAATAATGATGAACGCGAAAAAGCGGCAGAATACCTAGATCAAGCGCAGAAATATATTGAAAGTGCTACGAAAAAATCGGCAACTTTAGCAGAGTCTAAGATGGAGACGTATATTATAAATGCAGAAAATTTAGTTGAGCTGAAGCATTTTTATGATGCTAAAGAAATTCTGGAGAAAGCTTATGCAACATTAGAAAAATACCCAGAATCTAATCTAAATGATTCTTATTTTTATTCGGAAGGACTTTATTATGCGAAACAAAATAAGCATAATGAGGCATTGCAAAGTTTTGATAAAGGAATTAAATCGGCAGAAAAGCATCATAATGCTATAGCGGTAAACAGATTGAAGTTTGCAGAATATGAAGTGCTCTTTAAACTTAAAAATTATGATAAGGCCAAAAGCAATTTAGAATATTTAATAAAAAATACTCCTTTTATTGTAGACAAGAAAAACTATTATAAAGAATTGTCAAAAGTTTATAACGCGACCAAAGAATATCCGAAAGCCTATTATTATTCAAATAAATACAATGTAATTAATGATAGTCTAAATGATGCAAAACTGAAAAATGAAATTGTAGAGCTTGAAGCCAAATATAAAAAAGCAGAAAGCGAAAAGAAAATTGGTTTGTTGCAATCTGAAAATGAAAAAGCGGTTTTGCAGGTTAATAATAATCGCTTGAATATGATGCTTTTTGCAGTGCTTTCGTTTGTGCTGTTTTTGACTGTTTTATTTTTGTGGAGTTGGAATAATTATCAGAAAAAGATCAGTTTTCAAAAAGAAGTCAATCATAAGCAAGAACTTGAAGCATTAGAGAATCAGCAGAAATTATCCGTTTCAAATGCCTTGATTGAGGGAGAAGAAATCGAACGAAAAAGAATCGCAAGAGATTTGCATGACGGACTCGGAAGTATGCTTTCTGGATTAAAAATTCATTTGAATCTTGCGGAACGTGAAAACAATGAAAACGTTTCTAATATAAACGGAATGCTGAACGATTCGATAAAAGAACTTCGCAATATTTCTCAGAATTTAATGCCTGAAAGTTTAATGAAATTAGGGCTCGAACATGCGCTGAGAGATTTGTGTGCATCACATTCAACACCAGAGACAGCAATCGAATTTCAGTATTTGATTAAAAAAACAACTTTACCGCAGCATTTTAAAATAATGATTTTCAGGATTATTCAAGAACTTTTAAATAATGCTTTAAAATATGCAAAAGCTTCGCAGATTTTAGTTTCTTGCTCTCAAAATAAAGACGTATTTTTTATAACAGTTGAAGATAATGGAGTTGGTTTTAATGTGGAGTATGCAGAAAAAAGAGATGGAATGGGCTTGCGAAATATTAAAAACCGCGTGGCTTTTTTAAACGGAAAATTAGAAATTGATTCTGTCCTTGATAAAGGGACTTCAACTTATATCGAATTAAAATATAACCCAAATCATGATTATGAAGTATAAAACGGTAATAGTAGACGACCATCCAATTGTGATTTCTGGAATTGCGGGCTTACTTTCGGAGTTAGATAATATAGAAATTGTAGAAAAATTCGAATCGGGAATTGCGCTTTTAGATTATATAGAAGACAATAAAGTGGATTTGATTTTAATGGATATTTTTCTACCTGTAATAAATGGAGTAGATCTGTGCAAAACAATCAAGCAAAAGCATCCTAAAATTGTAATTATAGGCATGAGTAGCCAATCTGAAAGAAGTTTGGTTATGCAGTTTATCCAGAATGGAGGAAACGGATATATTCTTAAAAATGCTTCTTTTGATGAATTTAAAAACTGTATTTACAAAGCAATTGAGGGCGAAATTGTTTTTAGTGAAGAAGTAAAAACGATAATCAGTCAGCCTTTGTCTGAAGATTTGGAACGAATTCCAGGTTTGAGTCGAAGAGAAAGAGATATTGCATTACTGCTTTCGCAAGGAAAATCGACTCAAGAAATAGCCGATGATTTATTTTTGAGTTTTTTAACCGTTCAAACACATCGACGCAATATTCTTCAGAAATATAAAATGAAAAATGTGGCAGAATTAATTGCTTTTCTGCTTAAAAACAACATGTTGAATTAGGTCAAAAATGGTAAAATAATGTCAAAATGACATTTTGTTAAAATGGTTCGCAATTTGCAGTTTGTTTTGTAAATTTAAAAATCAATCTAAAAACATAAAAAAAATGGGATCAGGATATTTAATTATTGCTGGAGCTATCATGCTGTTCAGCTGGCTGGTAAGCTCGCAGCTGAAAAGTAAATTTGAATTGTATTCGAAGTTGCAATTAAGAAACGGAATGAGCGGAAGAGAAATTGCTGAAAAAATGCTTGCCGATAACGGAATTACAGATGTTCGTGTTATTTCGACACCAGGTCAGTTAACAGATCATTATAATCCTTCAGATAAAACAGTAAATTTAAGTGAAGCAGTTTACAACCATCGTAATGCGGCTGCAGCGGCCGTTGCAGCACACGAGTGCGGTCACGCTGTACAGCATGCTATTGGTTACGAATGGCTGACTATGCGTTCTAAGTTAGTGCCTATTGTAAGCGTTGCTTCAAATTATGTACAATGGATTTTAATTGCAGGAATTCTTATGATTAAAGTTTTTCCTGGATTATTATTAATCGGAATCATCATTTTTGCTGCAACGACTTTGTTCTCGGTTATTACGCTTCCGGTAGAATACGATGCAAGTAATCGTGCTTTGGCTTGGCTAGAAAACAAACATATGCTTACGCAAGAAGAGCAGGCTGGAGCAAAAGATGCTTTAAAATGGGCAGCAAGAACTTATGTAGTCGCGGCAATTGGTTCAATCGCAACGTTGTTGTACTATATATCGATTTATTCTGGAAGCAGAAGAAACTAATTAGTTAATTGAGATAATTAGTCAATTAGATAATTTATAACAAACCCGACAGATTTTTAAAATCTGTCGGGTTTTGTTTTATAATGACTCTTTGATCAATTGTCAGGCTGAGCGAAGTCGAAGCCCTTATGTCTAATTAAGCCTTCCACTTCGCTCAGGATTACAGTAGGATATTATTCGTTTTCAAGAATTATCTAATTATCAAATTGACACATTATCTAATTCTAAAGCTGTATCTGTCTATCAATCTGCTGATCTAGCGAGATAAAAGTCTCTGTTCTGGAAACCCCTTCAATTGCTTGGATTTTGTTATTTAAAAGTTGCATTAAATGTTCGTTGTCTCGACAGATAATTTTAATCAGAACCGACCAGTTTCCTGTGGTATAATGGCATTCTAAAACTTCGGGTATTTTTCTAAGTTCTTTTACGGCTTCTGAGTTTCTTGAAGCTTTATCCAAATAAACTCCAACAAATGCCATTGTGTTGTAACCCAGAACTTTTGGATTTACAGTGAATTTAGAACCAGAGATTACGCCCGATTGTTCCAGTTTTTTTAATCTCTGGTGAATTGCGGCTCCAGAAATTCCGATTTTATTAGCGATTTGCAAAATCGGTTTTCTAGCGTCATCCATAAGATAACGAAGAATTTCTTTGTCGATTCCGTCAATTTCAATTAAGAGGGAGTTGATTTTCATAACTTACAATTTGAAACTATTTTTGTGATTTGGGTTTTGAATAGAAATCAAATGTAATTAAAATGCAGAACAAAAGAAAATTCCAAAAATCAAATTCTAAATTCCAAATTGCTTCACCTGTTCGCTACCGCTCGAGTCCAAATTTCAAATATAACCCTTGGTTTCAATCACGGGAGACGTATAGAATAGATCCCAAATCTCCAATCCCAAAATTTAAAATATGACCCTTGGTTTCAGCCACAGGACAAATCGTGAAAATCCTAAAAACAAAAAATCCAAATCCCAGTGATTAGTTGGAATTTGGATTTTCAAATTTGTATATTTTTATTCTTAGGTTATTTTCCTTTGTTTGCTTCGGCAACGTATTTTTCTAAAGCCATTGTCATAGAAGGAGTTTCAGGAGTTGGTGCAAGAATATCAATTCTTAAACCATGATCTAAAGCTTCTTTCTGAGTAGTGCTTCCAAATACAGCAATTCGAGTATCATTTTGTTTGAAATCTGGGAAATTCTTGAACAATGATTTAATTCCTGTTGGACTGAAAAAAGCTAAAACATCATAATAAACGTCAGCTAGATCAGATAAATCGCTCATTACAGTTCTGTAGAAAATAGCTTGTGCCCAATCTACTTTTAAACTGTTCAAGGTAACAGGAGCATCTGCATTTAATTGGTCAGATGCAGGAAGTAAAAACTTCTCGTCTTTGTACTTCTTAATTAGCGGAGATAAATCTGCAAAATCTTTTGCTCCAACGTAAATTTTACGTTTTCTGTACACAACATACTTTTGAAGGTAAAACGCAACAGCCTCAGATTGACAAAAATACTTCAATCCTTCAGGAACTTTGTAACGCATTTCATCAGCCACTCTAAAAAAATGATCTACAGCATTTCTACTTGTTAAAATGATCGCAGTGTAATGATTAAGATCGATTTTTTGTAATCGAATCTCTTTTGCGCTAACCCCTTCTACATGAATAAATGGTCTGAAATCAATTTTTATTTTGTGTTTTTGTTGGAGCTCAAAGTAAGGAGAATTCTCCACTTTAGGTTCAGGCTGTGACACCAAAATTGTTTTCACTTTCATATTATAAATATTTACTAAGCACTCCCTTTTGCTATCCAATAATAGAGAAAATAATAAGGGGCTATTTCAAGAGCGCAAAGATACAAAATAAAATAAAATAACTTACCGATTATTACGTTTTGATACGTTTTAATTGAAATAAAGTAAGAGTATACACTAATACACAGGGAAATACCTATGATTGCTAGCGGAATAATCTGCGGAATATTGTTGTAATAGAACAAAATAGCATTGATTGGAAGGATTAAAACGCCAATATAAGTCCTATAAGTTACTTTTTGGAGGTTAAATAGCTCTACAAAATCGTCAATATTGAATGAAGCTGCTACAATTTTTTCGATTAAATATTTTCCTAAAATGAAATAAAGCAAAAAAGTGGCAATCTGAATAAATAGAACCCAGTCGGTTTTTGAAGCATAACCAAAACTATTCATGGTAAGCAGAATAAAAAAGGCAAACGATACAATTTGTACAAAAAATAAACCAACCGTAAAGCTGTTTTTCATGTGGCTGTTGTCTCGATAAATTTTAGCGTATTTATCTGAAAAAATAAGTTTACTAAACTCACTAAATCTTGTTTCGTAAGCAGATTTTGTCATGGCAACAACGGCAAAGGTCACCACAAATAAAAGTGTTGCCCAGTCCTTGTTTTCGATTATTCGAGGATGAAGTTGTTCAATCATAGCGATACAAAATTAGTAATTTTTTGATGCAATACTTTTATTATATATTTATTATGAATCAAATGCTATAAAAAGTTTACTTTTGCGATGAAATTACCGAGAAAAAAATGAATGATAGTATTGTCATAATTCCCACTTATAACGAAATTGAAAACATAGAAAGTATAGTAAGAGCTGTACTTTCGCAACATAAATCTTTTCATCTGCTTATTATTGATGATAATTCTCCAGATCATACTGCTAAAAAAGTGATCGCTTTACAGGAAGAATTTCCAGGAAAACTTTTTTTAGAGCAAAGAACAAAAAAATCTGGATTAGGAACTGCATATGTTCATGGCTTTAAATGGGCTTTGGAGCGCGACTATCAATTTATTTTTGAGATGGATGCCGATTTTTCGCATAACCCAAATGATTTAGAAAAATTATATGATGCTTGTCATTTCGGCGGAGCAGATCTTGCAATTGGATCTCGTTATGTAACAGGGGTGAATGTAGTGAACTGGCCTTTAAGCCGAGTTTTGATGTCTTACTTTGCATCTGTTTATGTGAAATTTATCACCGGAATGAAAATTCATGATGCTACTGCAGGTTTTGTTTGTTATAAAAGAGAGGTTTTGGAAAAAATTAATCTTAACAAAATAAAATTTGTCGGATATGCGTTTCAAATCGAGATGAAGTACAGAACTTATTGTGCTAAATTTCAAATTACCGAAGTCCCAATTATTTTTACAGACCGAACAAAAGGAGTTTCTAAAATGAGCAATGCGATCATTAAAGAAGCAATACTTGGAGTAATTTCACTCAGAATAAGAAAATTAGTCAATTCATTATAAACCAACCAAAATGAACAGGATTTTAATAAAGAATGCCAAAATTGTAAACGAAGGGACAATTGTTGAAGGTGATGTTTTGATTGAAAATGATCTGATTGTTGAAATTGCAGATAGCATTTCATTAAAAACTTCAGATTGTATTGTAATCGATGCTGAAGGAAATTATTTAATGCCCGGCGCGATAGACGATCAAGTGCATTTTAGAGAACCAGGTTTAACGCATAAAGGAGATATCGAATCGGAATCTCGTGCTGCTGTTGCGGGAGGAATTACTTCTTTTATCGAACAGCCGAATACAGTTCCGAATGCGGTTACTCAAGAAATTTTAGAAGATAAATACCAAATTGCTTCTCAAAAATCATTTGCGAATTACTCGTTTATGATGGGAGCAACAAATGATAACTTGGAAGAAGTTTTAAAAACAAATCCAAAAAATGTGGCTGGAATTAAAATTTTCTTAGGTTCATCTACAGGGAATATGTTGGTTGATAATGAAGCTGTTTTAGAAAAGATATTTTCAAGCACTCCAATGTTAATTGCAGTTCATTGTGAAGACGAGACTACGATTAAAAATAATCTTGCTGCTTTTAAAGAGCAATATGGAGAAGATGTTCCAGTTACGGCACACAATTTAATTAGAAGTGCAGAGGCTTGTTACATTTCTTCTTCAAAAGCAGTAGCTTTGGCTAAAAGAACTGGAGCAAGATTGCATATTTTCCATCTATCAACCGCGAAAGAAATGGAATTGTTTACGAATAAAATTCCATTAGAAGATAAAAAAATTACCGCTGAGGTTTGCGTGCACCATCTTTGGTTTACTGACGAAGACTATAAAACAAAAGGGAATTTCATTAAATGGAATCCTGCGGTTAAAACTGCCGAAGATCGTGCAGAACTTTGGAAAGCCTTAAACGACGGAAGAATTGATGTAATTGCAACAGATCACGCTCCTCATACAAAAGAAGAAAAGCAGCAGTCTTATTTGAATGCGCCTTCTGGAGGTCCGCTTGTTCAGCATGCAGTTGTAGCAATGTTTGAAGCGCATCATCAAGGAAAAATTAGCGTGGAGAAAATTGTGGAGAAAATGTGCCACAATCCGGCTAAGATTTTTAAAATAGAAAAAAGAGGTTTTATTAAAGAAGGATACCATGCCGATTTGGTAATCGTAAATCCAAGTTTGCCTTGGAGCGTGAAACCAGAAAATATTTTATACAAATGCGGATGGTCTCCATTTGAAGGTTTTACTTTTAAATCTAGAATCACACATACTTTTGTAAACGGTGAATTGGTTTATAATAACTTTAAAGTAAAAGATACCAGAGCAGGTAAAAGATTATTGTTTGACAGATAAAAAGCAACTATGAAGAATTTTATAGTAATAATATTGGTTATATTTCTTTCTATAAGCTGTAAAAAGGATGTTGTAAAACAGCCTGCAAAGCTTATTGAGAAAGATAAAATGATTGATATTATGTATGATTTATCTCTTTTGGAAGCAATGAGATATCAGAAACCATTGTCTTTAGATTCTATAGAAAATGATCCGACGAAATTTATTTTGAAAAAATACAAAGTAGATAGTCTTCAATTTGCTCAAAACAACATGTATTATGCTTCAGATTATGAAAATTATAAAGACATGTTTGATCAAGTGAACAAAAGGATTTCTGTAAACCAGCGAGCGGCAGATTCTTTAGCTAAAATTGATGAGAAAAAAGCAGCTAAGGAAATTAAAAAGAAAGCTCAAGAAGTTTCAAAAGATTCGGTGAAGAAAGTAACTCCTAAGGTTAATATCGATTCTATAAAAAGAGCTCACATGCAAATGCAAGACAGAAGAAAAAAACGATTATAGTTTAGAACTGTCTTTAATATATTGATGAATATTTGTAAAAACCGTTCCTAGAGCGGTTTTTATTTTTTCATTACTGTACAGATTTTTTGAATACGAAGCTTTTGCTGTTGCTTTTGTAATGCTTCTTTTTCTAAAAAACAAAGTAGAAAATATCCCGTCAGTAATCCACAAGAAATTCATTAAGAAAGGCTTTGCATGAATGTGTGGTATTTTTGCTTTTAAAGCATCAGAAACGGTGTCTAAAAGATCTTTAAAAACAATATTGTCAGAGATAAGCGTGAAACGTTCGTTTTTTATTTCGCTTTTCATCAATTCAAAACTTGTTTTTGCAACATCGTCAACCGAGATAAAACCAGTGCTTCCAAGTGTGTAGAATGAAAGTCCTTTTGAAACTTTTCGATAAATTTCACTACTGCCTTCATCAAAAATATCCATCATTTTTGGCGGTCCTAAAATAACTCCTGGATTTACAATAATAACATTTAAGCCTTCTTGATGCCCTCGCCAAACTTCCATTTCGGCACCATATTTAGAAATGGCGTAATCGCTGTGTGGTTTTTCAGGATTCCAATCGGTTTCTTCGGTAATGTGTGTTTCGTGAGGAGCAATATCGCCTAAAGCGGCAATCGAACTGATATAGCAAAATTTTTCTACTTCTTTGGCAATGGCAAAATTGACCATGTTGGCCGTTCCTTCGATATTGGTTTTTCTGAGGATTTCTTCGTCTTTGGGTTCAAACGAAATAAAAGCCGCACAATGATATACTTGTTTAATGCCGATAAAAGCAGTTTCGAGTGAAGGTACGTCTAGAATATCGGCTTCAACCCAATTGATTTTTTCGAACAAATCTGCTTTTTTATAAAAATCAAAAACCGATTTTGTTTTTTCAATTTTGTTTTGACTTCTGTAAATTGCCCGAACAATTTCTCCATTTTCAATTAAATGAAGCAATAAATGTGCGCCTACTAAACCAGTTCCTCCAGTTACTAATATCATATTGTAAAGATAGTACTTTTGAATAAATTCAAGCCTAATTTAATAAAAACACAATATAAAAAAAGCAGTTAACAGAGGCTTTAGGGTCTGTTAACTGCTTTGATAAATATATAAATAAGACTTGAAAAGATTTTAAAAAATGGTATAAGCAATTACTAAATCAAGAGTATTGTATTTTGCAGAAAAATTGCGGTAATCTGCCATTAGTTCTTTTTTAGTGTTAAACCTTGCCTCAGCACTAATTTTGTTTTTAAAATTGTATCCAAAACCAAAAGATAAATTGGTTCCAGTTTTGCTATCATTACGTATATCTTCATCATATGTTATAGTTGCTGTATTGGCTACATCAAACGCAAAAGCTGCGTTTATGAACAATTTTGAGCTTTTGTTAAGGAAAAGATAGTGACGTACTCCTATTGGTACTTGGACCGCGGTATATGAAATGTCTACTGTATGATTTTCAACAGGTGATGTTGGGAAAAGACCAGGTAGACTATAAGATTTGTTGTTTTCATATTTTTGATACATAGGGTTTGTAAAAATGCTCCATTTGTTGTTGTTAAATGGAAGTACAAATTCAGCTTCAATTCCTACTTTAAAAAGAGTTTTACTGTCTATTTTCGCATTTCTGTATGGAAGAGAAGAGCTAGTTATCGAAAGTGAAGTCGGACTGGCCGCAGCTGTCACCTTTATAAAGTACTGGCTTTTGCTTTCAGTCGATTGTTCCTTTTTCTCTTTTTTCTCGGGAACATTATTATATTTTACAAAGTATTTTGTAAGATCTGATTTATTATATGATAAACCTTTGATGTTATTATCTGTAATATTAGCAGATCTAACATTTAAGTTTAGCTGTTGCTTGTAATAAGTGTTTTCCTTAATATTTTTGCTAGCGTTTTCATTTTGTGTTTCAATATATCTAAGATACACAAGCTGTTCAAGAGGCACTTCTTTTGTTTCATAAAAGTATCTGAAAAGATTGGCTTCTCTATAAGAATATAATGAAGCTTCGCCCGTAACTAAAACACGAAGAAAAAGAGTGCTTTCTTCCCAAACTGGTTTTCCTGTTTGCGATATTTTAGATAAGTCATCAGTTGAACGATCTATCTTTACTTTTGCTCTTTTGAAAGTAATACTGTTTCCAATGCCAAATTCAGAAACGTTTGCAATAGTTTCGGTTACATAGTCCTTGTCGTTTGGATCTATTTTGTATCTAAAATCGGTTGGGTTGTCTTTCCAGTCTAAGTTTCGGATTAAACATTCTGTTCGATTTCCATTGTTGGAAATGAAGTATCCTTTTTCAAAAGTAACCTGTGCATTGATGAAAGTGCAATAAAGAAAAAGAATAAGTAAAAAAGTTTTTTTCATTATGGGTAGTTTTTTTGGGAGGCGAAACTAAGGAAAAAACAAAATATTTTTTTACGTGTTTCCGTAAATTGATTTATTTAATAAATGTATTTAAACATATCCTTTGCTTAAATTTTATAAAAATAAAAAACTTTGTGTCTTAGTGTCTTCGTGGCAGACTTTTTTGATATTGCCATTGACATTGATTACATTTGCGCAAATTATTTAAAAAAATGAAGAATCTAGTTGAAGAATTAAAATGGCGCGGGTTATACCATGATAGTATGCCTGGAACGGAAGAACAATTGCTAAAAGAAGCAACCACTGCCTATATCGGTTTTGATCCAACGGCAGATTCACTGCACATCGGAAGTATGGTTCAGATTATTTTATTGGTTCACCTAAAGAATTTCGGACACAGACCGATTGCTTTAGTAGGTGGAGCAACAGGAATGATTGGTGACCCTTCTGGAAAATCTGATGAAAGAAACTTGCTTGATGAAGAAGCTCTAGCTAAAAACGTAGCCGGAATTAAAAGTGTTTTGTCTCGTTTCTTAGATTTTAATTCAACCGAAGTAAATGCGCCAGTGATGGTGAATAACTACGATTGGATGAAAGAATTCTCTTTTATCGATTTTGCACGTGAAGTTGGAAAAAGAATCACTGTAAATTATATGATGGCTAAAGATTCTGTAAAAAAGAGATTTAGCGGAGAAGGTGAGGGAATGTCTTTTACAGAGTTTACATACCAATTAATTCAAGGTTACGATTTTTATCATTTATATAAAAACAACAATTGCATTTTGCAAATGGGAGGTTCTGACCAATGGGGTAATATTACCACAGGAACAGAATTGGTGCGCAGAATGGGAGGAGAGAATGCAAAAGCGTATGCTTTAACAACGCCTCTAATTACAAAAGCTGACGGATCTAAATTTGGAAAATCTGAAGGAGGAAACGTTTGGCTAGATGCGGATAAAACTTCTGTTTATAAATTTTACCAATTTTGGGTAAACACAACAGATGTTGATGCAGAAAAATACATTAAAATTTTTACTTTCTTAGATAAAGAAACTATCGATGCCTTAATCGAAGAGCACAAAGCGGCTCCTCATTTGAGAGTTTTACAAAAGAAATTGGCAGAAGAAATCACCGTTTTTGTTCACAATAGAGAAGAGTTGGAAAAAGCAATTCAAGCTTCAAATATTTTGTTTGGAAATTCAACTGCAGAAGATTTGAAGAAATTGGATGAAGCGACTTTCTTAGAAGTTTTTGATGGAGTTCCGCAAGCTGAAATCGCAAAAGCTGATTTAGAAAACGGATTGGAAATTATCACGGTTTTAAACGAAAAAACAGGTTTTTTTAAATCAAACGGAGAAGCGAGACGTGCTTTGACAGCAAACTCAATTTCTGTAAACAGAGAAAAAATAAAAGAAGATTTTGTTTTAACAGCAAATGATTTAATTAACGACCAGTTTGTATTGTTGCAAAGCGGAAAGAAAAATTATTTTGTAATTCGCGTTGTTTAAAAACATTTAACTCTTTAATCGGTTAATGGTTTAATCGATCTGTAAAAATCTTACAAACTAAATATATAAATCCCAATGTTCGAAAAGAATATTGGGATTTTTTATTTTAATTGGCTGACAATGAAAATGTAAATCTTTTTTTATTAAGTTTATTCCCTAAAAACTAACAAAACTACTATGATTGGAATTTTACTTATTTATTGGATTTGGAAAGGATATACCAATTTGGCTCTTGAATATGATAAGAACAAATGGGGTTATTTTGGAATTGGAATAGCGTCTTATTATGGAGGCACTCTCGTTTCTGGATTTGTTGTTGGACTTTTAGCTGTTCTTATTAGGGGTGTTGAAAATGTAAACGATGACAGTTTTAGTAATTCAGGATGGAATATACTTTTTGTGCTTTTTGGAGCTTTGGCTTGCTATGGAGTTTACAAACTATTAGAAAGTAAAGGTGAAAAAGAACAATTAAAAAAAGAAGGAATAGAGAGTATTGGCGTGCAAGAGGAAAATTGATTTCTATTTGCTTATTAATAAGTCAAATGGCATTAAGTCATAACTGTCAATATCTGAATTATAAATTGTGCTAATGACTCAAAAGAGTTGTTGGGATTTTTATCTATATTTAAAAAAAGATTAAATTATTTATTTATTATATTTGTAGCTTTAAACTTATAAAAATGCTTAGTATTTTATTGATTTACTGGATATGGAAACCATTTGCCAATCTGGCTATTGAATATGACAAAAATAAATGGATGTACTTTTTATTAGGATTGCTTTCCTATTTTTTCTTTGCCTTACTTTTTTGTTTTCTTTATATTGGATTATTTGGATTTTTAAATGGATTTGATGCAATAGACCAAATTGAATTTGAAAATATAGGATTAAATCTTTTATGTTTTGCTTTGGGGGCCCTAGGTTGTTATGGCGTTTATGAATTTTTGAAAAGAAAACTTCAAAAACAAAGAGATTTATCAGTTAAAGAAGGGATAGAAAACATTGGTGTGTTGGAAGAAAATTAATCCTTAGGTTTGTTCTATGAAATAAAGTTATAATTAGGATTGCTTCAGGTTTAAAGCACCATTAAATTACAGCCGCGAATATCAGAATTATCAAAACGTCCCAATACTTCAAAAGAGTTGTTGGGATTTTTTTTGCCTAAATCCTGCGTGGCAATAAAAGAACAGGAATTGATGTTGGCTAAATCAATTACATTGATTCCACCAGTTTTTCCGTCTTTCACGTAAGTGAGAGCATCTTCGGGATCTCGAACCAAAATATGCATCCAAGAAGGGCATTCGAAAACGCCTTCGCCTAAAGAATATGCTTGCGCTAAAAGCTCGGTCATTCCATATTCTGAATGAATAGAAGAAACGCCGAAACCTTTACAAAGTATTTCATGTAATTCTTCACGAATCATTTCTTTACGTTTTCCTTTCATTCCTCCAGTTTCCATAATAATGGTATTTTGAAGATTGAATTGGTGTTTTTCGATCAAATCTAATAAAGCGTAAGTTACCCCAATTAGAATTACATTTTGACCCGCTTCGTCCAATTCAAGAAGCTTTTTGATTAAGTCGTCGTGATTGTGCAAATAAAACCCGCTTTCAGGCTGATTAGAGAGTTTTATTAAATCTTCTACCATATAAATTAAAGAAGAGCCTTCGCGTTCTAAATAAGATGGCAAAAGGGCTAAAACAACGTAATCTTCGATATTGCCGTAAAATTGCGAAAATCCTTTGCGGTAACTTTCCTCATATAGGGAAATATCGGTCACTAAATGTCTGCTTGTAATCATTCCAGTTGTTCCACTGCTGGTAAAAGTTACTTGTATCGGATCTGTATTAGAAACAACATCATGACTTTTGAAAAACTGAATGGGTAAAAAAGGAATTTGCTGCAGTGATTTTACTTGTTGCGGATTAACATTTAAAAAATCACAAAAATCACGATAAACTTTGTTGTTCTCGTGCTGAAAACGAAACACTTTTAATGCTATTTTTTCAAATTGCTTTTGACTCGAAATGGTAAAGATATCGTTGGCTGTGATCAAAACTTTTTTTTTGCAAAGATATTGTTTTTTAGTGTTCAGTTGCAGTATTTAGTCACAGTTTTCAGCAAAGTATGTAAACTGAAAACTGCCACTGAAAACTAAAAAAAGCTCCAAAGGAGCTTTTATCTTATAATGAGTTTTCGGGTTGCCGATGCATTTTGTTCGCTTATTTTGATGATATAAACACCTGGCGGTAATTCTGCAACACTTAGCTCTCTTGATACTAAATGCGCCTGCAATACTTTTTTGCCTAAGATGTCAAACACAATAATTTCTTTCTCTAAATCGTTTTTAGATGAGATATAGACTTTTCCGTTTGTCACTGGATTAGGATACAAGCTAAGCCCCTCGATAGAAGTAGATTCTTGAGTTTTTGGTAATTGCTTGCTGTCCTGAGCCGAAACGCTTACAGTGAAGAAAAATGCCAATAAGAAAGTAATATAAAAGTAGTTTTTTGCCATCGCGTGTATTTGATTAATGTAAATATACAAAAAAAATTACAAAAAGTACGCCAAAAAAAAACATCCTAAAGAATTAGGATGTTTTTAACATTATGTTTTCGAAGCGATTAAGAGATTGCATTACTTTAGAGGCGATTTACATTACTAAAAAGTAAAAAAAAACACCCTAATAAAATTAGAGTGTTTTTTACTATTTTTTGTTTTCTTATTATAGACCTTTTGTCCATCCAGCAGCCCAAGTTGGAACTCCTGATCCGTTTCCTGCTCCAGTTGCAGTTGTAGATTCTGTGTAAACTTTAGATACATCAGCAGTAAGTTTTCCTGTAGTTGTACCTTTTGATTTAGTAGGAACGTCTTCAAATTTAACGTTAGTAGCTAATAAGTCAGCTCCAACATATGAGATAGTTTCGTCATGTTCTACGTCAAATCCAGTTTTCCAACCTTTTAATACAACGTTATCAAATTTCCCTTTTGTACCAACTCTTAATTTGAAAGCTTGAGACTCTGCACTTGTATCAGTAGATCCGAAACCAATTAAAGTAAGGTTTTTGATAGTTGGGAAAGAAATTGGTGTAGCTAAGTGGTTGTTAGAATTGTTATCAGCTTCGATACCTCTGTTACCAGCGTTAGTTCTGATTCCGTAGAAGTTATCTCCTGTTCCACTCCATCCTTCAGTCCAGTCAAATAAATCATCACCTACAGCTGTATTGTCTTTATTAGAAACTACTAAGTGAGATGCATTTACAGTTCCACCAAACCACTCGAATCCGTCGTCAGAGCTTTCGTAAACTTGTACATAATCAATAACAGTTCCGTTTCCAACTCCAAATAAAGAAAGTCCGTTGAATTCTTTGTCACTGCTGTAAGAGAAACCTGGGTACTCAATTCTTAAATATTTAATTGATCCAGAGTTGTCGTTAGCTACAGTTCCACCGTAAGTTAACTCAGAAACTTCAGCACTAGCAGTAGTTCCTTTGTTGATAGGTGCTTTTCCACAGATTACTAAACCACCCCAAGCAGCTGGTTTTTTAGTTTCTGAAGTCATAATAACTGGACTAGCAGCAGTTCCTTGAACGTCGATTTGTCCTCCTTGTGCCACAGCAATATATCTTACTGCTTGTAATTGGTCAGCTGCTACTGCAGTTGCTTCAATGATAACTCCAGGTTTGATTGTAAGTTTAGCAGTGTTTTTAACTACTAATTTCCCTGTTAGTTTATAAGTTCCAGATTCTAATACTACCTCTCCGCTGTTGATTTCTCCTTGTAAGTTATCTCTAACTACTACGAAATCAGATTTTGGTCCCTCGTTTTTGTTGTCATCACTTGAGCAAGAAGTTGTAAGTGTTGCAAGCGATAATGCAGCTAAACCGAAAATTGTTGAAATTGTTTTTTTCATTACTTTTTTAATTAGTTTGTGTTTATGCAAAGATTAGAACTTAAGCTTTAATCAACGTTAAGCCGTTGTCATCTATTTGTTATGTGTTTTTTATTCTAACGTTAAGGAATTGATAACTCAATATTTCCAGTATGTTTCTTAGAATTGGTAGTTCATTCCCAATCCGAATGTCAGACCTTTTTTGTAGTTGAAAACCAATACGTCTCCACCTGCATTTTCTTGAACTCTTTTAAATTCTGGATTCAATAAGTTTCTTGCTCCAAAATCAATTCCAAAGCTTTTAGTCAATTTTGTTTTTAAAATAAGATCTAAAGATCCCATTGCTTTGTCAACTAAATTTCCTTTTCCTTCGTTTCCAATTGCGTAAAGCTTATCAGAATAATGGTTGTAAGCAAGAGTTGCCATAATTCCAGAGTCGTTTCTGAAGTTTTTAGTATAAGATAGATCTGCATTCAAAATCAAATCAGATGCTCCTGTAAATCCTGAACTATTATCTGTAGTGTTGATATTTAATCTACCATCTGTTTCTTCTCTTACTTTATCAGCATCAATATCTTGATGTGTTTTCATTAAAGAAGCATTAAATCCAAATGAAAGTTTGTTTGTGTATTCTCCCTCGATTTCGAAAATATTTTTTCTTGCCTCCAATTCAATTCCATAAGCATAACCAGTGTCTCCAATATTTACAAAAGAGATATCATTTGTAGAAGAAGCAATTATGATTTGGTTAATTGGATCCATAATGTATTTTCCAAAAGCAGTTACAGAGAATAACTCATCGCTTTTCGGGAACATTTCCCATTTTAAATCCAAATTGTAGTTTTGTGAAGGATACAAACTTGGGTTACCAATTACAGACTCCATTACATCTTCATAGATAAATAAAGCACGTTCCTTAAACTGTGGCAATGTGTAAGTTTTACTAGCTGCTAAACGAAGATTTTGTTTTTCGTTTAATTCATATTTTAAAACAGCACTTGGTAAAAATTCATTTCTTTCAAAAGTATTTGTTCCTCCACCTGCATCAAGCTGTGTTCTCCAGTTAACTGTCTGTGATATTCTTTCGTATCTAATACCTGCAACTAAGCTTAATTTATTAGCAAATTTGTATTCAATATTACCAAATCCAGCATGGATATCTTGTTTACCATCATAAGTTTGAGGAGTCATTCCTGCAAAAGAAGCAGTTGAGAATAAACCACTTTCATAATTTGCTTGGTTAAAAAAGGCATCTAAATTATTTGGATTTACACTTGTATTTTGACCAGTTTGGCTGATGTTGAAATTGAATTGAATAGCTTCAAAATCACGGTTTTTAAATCTTCCGTTATAACCTGCAGTGATTTTTCCTTTAGACTCTCCATCTTGATCTTGTAACTTGTATGAGAAAGCTAGATTAGCTGCTGCTTCATTTTCTGTAAGATTTTGGAAATATCTTTGGTTGTCTGTAGTAGTTCTTTGGGCAAGTGTATAAACATCTGTCGTTGGGTTATGGAACATTTTGTTTTGAGTTCTGTCTGGCATATCACCTTTTACAGTATTGTATGAAAGCCCCCAGTCCAAATCAATTTTATCAGTTAATTTATCATTTCCTAAAAGCTGATTAATAAAAACTGTGTTTTGGGTAAATGTACCTCTCTGAACAAGTAGATCAGCATTTTCATTATCAAAATCACGATCACTTCCGTAATAAGTATCTCTAGTTTGCTCAGATGTATTAACAAACAAAAAGTTGTATCCAATTTTATGGTTTTTGTTCAAACGGTAGTTAGCATTGAACATTCCAGTAGTGTTGGTGTTATAAGTGAATTTTTCTTGTTGGAAAGATTTTAATGAAGCGCCTTGAGCATTTACACTTTGGCTAAGCCCTTCTCTATACTCGTAACCATTTGCAAAACCTGCAGTAGCAAAAAGGCTTAATTTTCCTTCTTCACCAATGTTGAAAGTTTTACCTGCTTTTAGATTGAAGTTTCCGCCAAAAGGAGATTCTTTTTTAGGATTTAAACTGTTTTCAAAACTAAAACTAGTTAAAGGATTGTTTGGAACTCCGTAAGAAACAAAACCAGATTTGTTTGGTCCTTGTTGTAATAAGAAATTGCTAGAATTTGATACTGCATTAGTGTTAACTTTTGATCCTAATGAGATTTCGAACATTCCTTTTCCTCGGTAATCTTTAGATACAATATCTACATTTCCTCCGGCAAAATCACCATACATTTTTGCGCCATAAGATTTGTCAATTGAAATGTACTCAACAATATCAGTAGAGAAAAGATCTAGAGCAATGTTTTTTCTTTGCGGATCATTGGATGGAATTGGCAATCCGTTCATCGAAGTCGAGTTGTAACGGTCACCTAGTCCTCTTACGTAAACGCTGTTACTTCCTTCTTGTTTAGAAACTCCAGATGTTTTTGCAACAGCTGCAGCTACGTCGCCCACACCTTTTCTAGAAAGTTCTTGTGCACCAATAGTCTGTTTAATATCTACAGCATTTTTTTGTTCTAGAAGTAATGCAGTTTCTTTTTGTTTGCTTACCGCAGTTGCTTGAACCACTACATCTTTAAGAGTATAACTTCCTGCTGAAAGCCCTTGATTAATCGTTACAGTTTCATTTGCTTTTACAGCTACAGGAGCTTCTACAGATTCATATCCTAAAAAACTAAAGATTAAAGTATAGTTTCCAGGATTTACGCTTAAGGAATATTTTCCATCTACGTCGGTATTTACGCTAATATTTGTACCTTTAACTAAAACATTAGCAAATGGCAACGATGCGTTGTTCATATCTTTGTCAGTCAGAACTCCAGAAATCGTACCTTTGTTTTGCGCGATCGAAATCGTACAGATAAATAATGCAATAAAGAGAAATCTTAAATTGAATTTCATTTTTTTTCAGTGTTGTGTTTGTGTCTTATTATTTTTGTGCAAAGAAAGAACCGCTCTGTGAAGTCCATGTTACCGACTTGTTATGTTTTTGTGTTGTTAAGATTATCAAATTGTTACGAGATTAAATTACGGTTAACACCATTTTTTAAAGGTTCTTTTGTTAGTATATTTACCCTGTGAAATAAGAAATATCGAATGTTTAATGAAGAAGTTTCGATATAAAAATCTCAATTTTTGCTATTTATGAAAAAAACACAAACTAAGATTTTATTAGTTGACGACGAACCAGATATCTTAGAAATCGTTGGCTATAACCTTGCTCAGGAAGGCTATCAGATTGTTACAGCTTCTAATGGAAAAGATGCTATAGCAAAAGCACAGAAAGAGCTGCCAGAATTAATCATTATGGACGTGATGATGGCAGAAATGGACGGAATGGAGGCTTGCGAGCATATTAGAAAAATTCCTGAATTAAATAATGTTATCATAACATTCCTTACAGCAAGAAGCGAAGATTATTCTCAAGTAGCTGGTTTTGATGCAGGTGCTGATGACTATATTACAAAACCGATTAAACCAAAATTATTGGTCTCAAAAGTAAAGGCGCTGTTAAGAAGGTTAAAAGAACAAGAAGTTGTTACAGATACTTTAAATGTAGGCGGAATCGAGATTAATCGTGAAGAATACAAAATCATAAAAGGCAATGTAGAAATTGCTTTGCCAAGAAAAGAATTCGAATTATTTTATCTATTGGCTTCAAAACCAGGGAAAGTTTTTAAAAGAGACGAAATCCTGGATAAAGTTTGGGGTAACGAAGTTGTAGTTGGAGGAAGAACAATCGATGTTCACATCAGAAAACTGCGCGAAAAAATAGGCGAAGACCTTTTTAAAACCATAAAAGGTGTTGGTTATAAATTTGAGGTTTAGATTTTAAGATGCTAAGGTTCTAAGTTGCTAAGTGATTTTAGAATTTTGGCAAAGATTTAAACCCTTTCAAATTCTTTTAAAAATATTCAATACATTTAAACCATATAAGAATTGAAGCTGTACAATCTTCATTTTCTTATATGGTTTTTGAGTTATTCCTTTTTTGTTTTTTGATTTATTCAAAAGAAAATAACTTAAAAGCAAAACTTAATTTTCTTAATTTCTTAATGGTTCAATTTTTTCAATGAAAATTAATTTTAAAAAAACATACAAATTCGCCATAAAATCGGCATTGTATATCAGTCTCTTTACAACAGCATTTGTATTGATGTTAATGTCATTATTTTATAAAAATCAATTAAAACATCAAGTTGCGTTTGGAATAATTTTCATTATCGTAATCTATATTTTCTCTTTTCTGGTTTTACAATATCGTGTAGAACGATTTATTTACCGAAGAGTAAAGAAAATTTACGATGAGGTTTCGCTTTTAGAATCGACAACATTAATCAATCAGCCGATTAATACCGATATGGAAACGCTTTCGCGTGAAGTGAAAAAGTTTGCCACCGATAAAAAACTCGAAATCGAAATGCTCGAAATTCGTGAACAATATAGAAGAGAGTTTTTAGGAAACGTTTCGCACGAACTAAAAACCCCTTTATTTACGGTTCAAGGTTATGTTTCAACTTTGCTTGATGGAGCAATGGACGATAAAAATATCAGAAAGAAATATTTAAAACGCGCCGAAAAAGGAGTAGAGCGTCTTATCTATATAGTAGAAGATTTGGATATGATTACCAAATTAGAATCGGGCGATTTAGATTTGAATATGACCGATTTTGATGTTGTCGAATTAATTCAGAATGTCTTTGAATTGCTTGAAATGAAAGCTGATAAAAAGAAAATTAAATTGGCTTTTGAAAGTAAAAATATACAATCGGTAATAATTAGAGGAGATCAGGACAGAATACAGCAAGTGCTGGAAAATCTGATTGTAAATTCTATTAAGTACGGAAAAGAAGGCGGTCTTACAGAAGTTGGCGTAGTTAATTTAACCAAGAAAAAAGTCTTAATCAGAATTAGTGATAACGGAGAAGGTGTCGAAAAACAAAATATTCCAAGACTTTTTGAGCGTTTTTATCGAGTAGATAAAAGCGGAACAAGATCCGAAGGTGGTTCTGGTTTAGGATTGGCAATTGTAAAGCATATTATTGAAGCGCATAAAGAGAAAGTTTATGTAGAAAGTGAGTTCGGAATTGGTTCTGAATTCTCTTTTACGCTCGAAAAAGCAAATAAAGCATCAAAAATCGACGTTAAAAAATCGTAACGTCGGTTTTGCTGAAAGCCCTAAAATAAAGGTGTTTAACAATAAATAAACATAGTGATTTAGGTCATAACATTAAATTTTTATTATAGTAACATCTGGTTAATGATTTCTTAACATAGGTGCTCCATCTTTGCATCCTGAAATTAAGGGAATTACAGAACTAATGATAAAAAGAAAACTTTTAGCCGTTTTATTACTGTTAGCTTGTGCTGCCAATGCACAGGAAACTAATAAGCAAGAATTAAATAAACAGGATGTAAAAAACGAAGTAATGCGTATTTTAGATTCTATAAACAAAGCTAAACTTCCAGAGACAAAATCTGGAGGAGGAGTTGAAGAACATTGGTACGATAGAATCTCCTTGAGAGGTTACGCACAAATTAGATACAATGGCTTGCTTTCTACAAACGATAAAGTGTCTTGCGAACAATGTGATAAATCTTGGGGAACAACTTCTACAGCTCCAGATGCAAAAGCAAACAACGGACTTTTTATTCGCCGTGCCCGTTTAGTGTTTTCTGGACAAGTTCATCCAAATGTGTTTTTCTATTTTCAGCCCGATTTTGCAAGTTCGCCTTCTAGTGGAATTAATAATTTCGTACAGATTCGTGACTTGTATTTTGATCTTTCTTTTGATAAAAAAAGAGAATATCGTGTGCGTGTAGGACAAAGTAAAATTCCATACGGATTTGAGAATATGCAGTCAAGTTCACAGCGTTTAACTTTAGACCGTGCCGATGGAATCAACTCTTCAATTTTAAACGAACGTGATTTAGGAATATTCTTTTATTGGGCTCCAGCCGAAATCAGAAAGCGTTTTGAAATGTTGGTTAGAGATGGTTACAAAGGTTCTGGAGATTTTGGTGTTTTTGCTTTAGGAGTTTACAATGGTCAAATCGCAAATAAATTAGATGGAAACAGAGACTTAAATGTGGTGGCTAGAGTTACTTATCCTTTTGTTATTGGAAGCCAGATTATAGAACCTGGAATTCAGGCTTACACTGGCAAATGGGCTTTTACAGGAGAAGTTTCGCCCGGGGTTACAGTTAACGATCCTCAATATGTAAAAGATCAGAGAGTTGGAGCGACTTTCGTTTTATATCCAAGACCATTCGGAATCCAAACTGAATACAACATCGGAACTGGACCTCGATATAACGCGCGTACCAATACAATAGACCAAACCGATTTAAACGGAGGTTATGTTTTGTTAAACTATAAATGGGATATTAAAAAACAGCATATTTATCCTTTCGCCAAATTTCAATATTACGACGGAGGAAAAAAATACGAAAAGGATGCTAGAAGTTATGTAGTAAGAGATTTTGAATTTGGTGTAGAATGGCAGCCAATTAAAGCCTTAGAACTAACTGCAGAATACGTAGTAGCAGACCGAACTTTTGAAGACAGCGTCTTGCCAGTAAACCGACAGCAAGGAAATGTACTTAGAATGCAGGTACAGTTTAATTTCTAAAATCAGCACGCAGATAAAACAGATTCGCTTTCGCGAAGACGCGGATAAAAACTTATTTTTTATTTGAGAAAAAATTCAATTACCTCCAGCTTTAGCTGGAGGTTTTTTTATTGTAGTGAAGAAATAACGATAAAATCCGCTTAATCCGCGTCTTTGCGAAAGCAAATCCGTTTCATCAGCGTACAATTATGCAATTTTGTCTTCAAAAACTTTAAATAAAGAATCCCAGTCGATATTATTTTCAAATTGAGATAATCCTTGAAAAGACTTTACTTTTGATAAATCTTCAATGCTAAAGTCATCCTGCATGGCATAAGGCACAAGGTTCTCTTCCTGAAGTTTTATAGCTAGATATTCCTGTTCATATTGGCCAGGTGTTGGAATAAAAAAGGCTTTTTTACCCAGCTTTGCCAAATCCATTACAGTCGTATAACCAGATCGGCACAATACAAACTCACTTTCGTTAAAAGTCTGCTCCAGCTGTTTCGAGTTCATAAAATTATAATAGGTAACATTTCCGGCTTGCCATTTTTCTTGCGATTTTTCTACAATTCCTTGTACAAACACCACTTTTCCGGGATAGTTTGCTGCTTCTTTCTGTAATTTTTCATCCAAAAAAGTACGCTGAGGTTCAGGGCCAGACAAGATAATCATCAAATCATATATTTTTGGAGTATCCTTTTTCTTCATGCGGCTCAACGGACCAATATATTTTAGATTGAGTTCATTATTTTTTAAATGACCTAAATCTCCCGTTAAGTTAACTTTCCCGTCTGTATCAGGAACCCAGCATTCATTGTATTTTTTAATAATATGCTGATGACATTTACTCGTAAACCAAGTCGTATTTCCCGTCATTACATTCAATTGATGCGTCATAAAAACCGAAGGCACTTTTTTACTGAAAACCCCCAATCTGTTATCTGAGATTATGCCATCAATTCCGTGTTTTTTGATCCAATGATTAATCATTTTTTTCTCATCCAAAATGGCAGTAATCATTTTCGGAAGATTCTTAATCAGTTTCCATTTAAAGTTTTTACCATTCTTTGCATATTCAATATGATAAGAAGGCAATTCTAAGGTTTGTATATAAGGAAATTCTTTTCGTAACAGAGCAAGCGCAACACCATCTGAGGCGATAATCGGAATATAATTATTCTCTTGAAGCGCTTTGATAATTGGAATGCAGCGAGTGGCATGCCCAAGTCCCCAATTTAATGGAGCTACTAAAATAGTTTTATTCGCAGAATAATCTATGCTCATTTTTAACACGTTTTAAAAACGAAGATAGACAAATATGTTTTCTGTGTTATTTCGAGGGTATTACTAAATTATTAATTTAAGGTTCTAAGTTTTGGAGTTGCTAAGCTACTAAGATGCTAAGTCTCTAAGCTCAAAGATTTTCTATTTAAAAAAAGAAAGCCGAACTATAACTTCGGCTTAATCTTAGAATCTCAGCGTCTTAGCATCTTAGAAACTTAATCTTGAATATAGGTTTTATTTCCATTTTTGTTAATATAATATTTACCGCCTCTTGGTCCGGTATATACTTTTTTACCATTGTATTCGCCGGTTACTTTGTCTGGAACAGACGGTGCTTTTTCGTTAGTTTCTTTTAAAGTTTTTGTGGCCGATTTTTTAGCAGCAGTCGCATCTTTTTTTGCAGCGTCCGCTTTTGCGGTCGATTTCTTTGCGTCGGCTTTGGCATTGTCAGCAGTAGTTTTTGCTTTATCAGATTCTACAGTAGCTTTTTTTGCATCGGCTTTAGCTTTTGCAGCTTCTTTATCAGCGGTTTTTTTTGCAGCGTCAGCAGATTCTTTCTTGGCTTTTGTTGAAGCGGCTTTTGCATCATCAGCGGCTTTTTTAGATTTTGTGGCTTCTTTTTTTGCGTCAGCCGAAGCTTTGTCCGCACTTGCTTTGGCTTTTTTTGCCGAAGTTTCTGTTTTACTTTTCGTGGTTTTTGTAGTTGTTTCCTGAGCATAAAAATTAGAAGAGAAAGCAACCATTAAACAGAACAATACTAATTTTTTCATAAGGCTAAAAGTTTAAATTTCAATTAAAATTAAACAATTTATTGTCATCTTTTTCGTGTTACATTAAAAATATGCACGTAGCTGTACGTTTCCTGTATGAATCGTATTTCCGGTTTCACTTTTTCTTCCTTGATAATTTAAATTAACATCCAAAAAAGACGTAATGTTCTTTTGCAGAAGCAGTTTCCAAACCAAATTCGATCCCGCTTGAAGTCCTTCTAGCATCTGAAAACCTACTGATGAAAATTCATTTCCGCTAAATTTATTTTCATAAAAAGAAAATTCTCCATTAACCGTAACTTTCTTTTCGCCTGCATAAGAAAAAGAAGTTCCAAGTCTGTTTTGATTTAAAGTTTCCAGATTTCCAATTTGGTTTTTTTTGTTTTGAAGTTCATAAAAGAAATCCAATTTGGTGTTTTTAGAAAATAAATAACTGATTTTTGGCGCCAGCTGCCAGCCTTGAATATCATAATTTTTCTCTGTAAAATCTTTAGAAACCAAATCGGTTTTAATGGTTTTGGTAAAAAGATTAAACAGCCAGCTTTTTTGGTACAAATGGGTGTATTGAATTTGATGTGAATAATTCTGTACGTTTTGCGAACCAATAGAAAGCAGACTTTTGCCTTTATTGACCAAATAAGAATAGGTTACAGAATGTTTTTGTTTGCCTCGGTTGTAAAACAAACTGTTTCTAAAACTCGAATTCAAGCCTAAAATATTTTCTTCTGAGGAATCAAACGGATTGAGTTCTAATTTTTCACCCTCGCTTTTTACCTTTCGATCCATTATAAAAGAGGTCTGATTGTAAAAATAAGACAGTAGTTTTTTGAAGCCTTTTTCATTCTGCCATTGCAGCGGATTCAAAGTTAAAGACTGCGAAAACTTATTTTGGTTGGTTTTTATGTAAACCTGATTCGGTAAAAAGACTCTAACATATCTCGCCTGATCTTGGTAAACTGCAACTTCAAATTCTTCCAATTCCTGAATTCCGTTTCCGTTATAATCGTTCCAAGTGTAAACTCCTTGACCTGTTGGAACTTCTACGTATGTAAATTCTTGTTGCGCAATAGTTCCAGAACTTGTTTCGTAAGCTGTTCCAATCTGCATGAACTGATTAAAAAAACGATCATTGTACAGAATTCTCGAATTTAAAGAAGGTTCGTTCTGTCTCGATTTGTCTGTAAAATCTAAGTTTCGATAACTTGCATAAACTGCTAAATCGGTCTTTTTGGTCTGAATTAATTTCGACTTTAAATAATACGTCTGCGAATTGTTTACATGCTGCAATAATCCGTTTTGCAAACTATCGTTGCGTCTTTGCAGAAAACCAACTTCAACGAAAACTTTGGTGCTGTCGCCACGTCCTGTAAATACGCCATATTCTGTAAATCTTTGGCTTAAAGCCGAAAACTGATTGGTCACTTTGTCTTTTTCCTGATTGTTTTCTAATTGCATAGTACCACCAACCCAGTTTTTTCCAAAATGATATTTGGTTCTAGTCTGGTTTCTAATGAATTTTGAAGTCGAAGCTGTAGCATCAGAATTCAGGAAACTTCCGTTGTTTTCGATCGTCCAATTTTTCAGTTTGAACAAAGCATTTGTGGTATGTCGAACGCCTGTGTAGCTTTCGCTAAAATCTAATTTTTCAAACTGATATGTTAGCAAACCAATATTTGAAGTCTTATTTTTAGAAAATAAATCAAAATTTAATCCCGTAACCAAAAGGCTCTGATTGCCATAAAGTGTTCCAGTTAAATTCCAATCGCGATTAAACTCAATATTGTATAAACGTTCAACCGATTTAAAATTCTGCTGCACATATTGATAATTTGCGAAAGCGTCTAAACTCCAGTCTCTAGAAAAAAGACGTTTTTTAAGATTGGTTTTAAAAGCTACTCCTTCATTATTAGCATCATCAATTGTAGAAAATAAATTCTGGTCATTGTTACTTACCGCCAATTCAAAATCAACCAGCGTTTTCTCATCAGGATTGTATTTACCTAAAAACGTTGCGACTTGAAGTTTCATTGGCGCGACAAGCTGTACAATTGGTTCATAATTTCCTTGTAGAATTCCGTTAACAGGTTCGACATATTGATAAATTCGTTCAACGGAATTATTGTTTTGAATGATATAATTTCCGGCATTTGCACCCACCTGGCTAAATCTTACATTGTATAAAACATCAGCAGAATTATTTGAATATTCATAAACTTCAACCGAATTGATGAGTATTTTTCGATACAAAATTTTATTATCGGCATAAGTATCTTCGTAAGCAGAAGGCGCTTTCATTAAATTGATGTCATCACCCGCCTGACTTAAAATCTGAACTTGCTCTGGAGAAAGATTTTGCTGTAAAGGCTGATTTTTCATATCATTTTCAGAATATAAATAACCGCCAAAACTCCAGTTTTTATTTTCGTGAGTTGCGCCTGCGTATGTTACAAGACGGTTATAATTTCGTTCCGAATATTGGTATTCCACATTAATACGCATTTCTGAAGTAATGGTAAAAAGCGAAGTAAAGACAATTTCTCCCGCATTGTAATCAATCACATAATCGTTGTTTTCGCCTCTTTTTAATAGAACCCCGTTTACATAAACGCGTTCTGAACCCGAAATAACGAGAACATACAATTCGCCATTTTGACCTTTTAGTTTATACGGACCTTGGTTTCCTTCCTGACCTGTAAAAGTACTTCTGGCATATTGGCCTTTTACAAAAGCAACCGAAGCAAAAACATTGGTCTTACTTTTTTCGGTATCAAAATCAAAGTTGGCAGAAAGTCCCTGAACCTTTTTATTAAAGCCCAAAAATTGAGTTTTTCTGTTTTCTAAAAAAACATCGCCGGCGCGAATGTTCCAGTCCTCACTAAAAAGGTCGATGAAAATATTGTCAAACTGATCGAGTTTTTGCGAATAACCGCCATCTTGCAACGGAATATTATTGTCTTGAAGTGAAGCTCTCAAACTCACTTTGTCTGAAAGTTTTCCTGTAATCTGTAAATCTAAATTGGAATTTAAAACCGTACTTTGATTATTACCAACAGTAATGCCTCGAGTAATGCTTCCAGAAGTTTCCAGACCGTCAAAAGGAGTTACTTTTTTGGCGTTTGAATTGTTGTCTATTCGGTAAAGTTTTTCTGTTCCGACATCGCCGCTTACAATTTGTTCCGATTTGTAAAGACTGTATTCTTTGGTTAAGAGATCGGGATAATTAAGATAATTGACAATTAAAGTATCTGAAACTGATTGGAAATTTTCATTTAAAAGCAAATATCCTTTTTGAAAATCGACTTTATAAGATGTCGAATCAATCGGCTGGTTTTTAGTATTTAGAATTTGAAAAAATCCAGAATTTATAGAGACTTTTTCCAGCCGAATAGTATCTTTTGAAACCATTACTTTTTTGGTTTTGTACAGTGATTCAGTTTCCTGCGCCTGAAGCGCAGAAAACCAGAAGAAAACCGTCAAAAACAGTAATTTTTTCAACATAAATACTTTAACTCTAAAAAGTCAAAAGTAGTATTTATAATTGTGAATTGCAGTGTAGGTTATTTTAGATTTATTGGTCAATAGTATATCTTATCTTCCATTTTTAATAAAAGCCAAAATTATCAAAACAAAGAACGCGATGATTATAATAAAAATGGGATTTGCATAATTGGCGTGCCATCCAAATTCACTTATTCTTTTTGGAAAATAAGATCTTTTGTCTTTTGGGTTGTAATAAAACATTCCCCAAATCCAATTATCGGGATCATTTTCCCATTGGTTTTTAGTTTCTTCGCTTGGATCGTTAATGTTTTTCATAATTTTTTGTATTAGTTGGCTATTATAAAGTTAATTGATTTTCATTTAGAAATAATCTTTTTAGCTTTGTTAGCGATATGACAAATTTAAATTATGGATACTAGCAAAGAACTTTTATTCTTTTTTAGTGCTTTAGGAGTTTTCAACGGAATTATTCTCGGCGTGTACTTCTTCTTTTTTACTAAGAAAAAATACCTGACAAATTATTTTCTGGGGGCGCTTTTGTTTGCTCTGAGTATCCGTATCGGAAAATCTGTGTTTGTTTATTTTCATCCCGAACTTCCAAAAATGTATCTTCAGTTTGGACTTACGGCTTGTTTTTTTATCGGGCCATTTTTGTATTATTTCATCAAATCTGCAGTTGAAGAAGTGCACATAATGCCTAAATCATGGAAATTTATTCTGGCATTTTGGGGAATATTAATCGTTGTGGTTGGCATTTTATATCCGTACGAAGCGTATCCAAAACTTTGGGGAGGTTATTTAATAAGAATCATCTATTTTCAATGGTTTGTTTATATTGCTTTTGCTGGTTTTGAACTTCGCATCGTTTTGAAAAAAATCCTCAGCCGAAAAGAAAAAACAACTCCAGCCGAAATGTGGTTCGGAATGCTTTTTTTAGGTAATTTTCTCTTGTTTCTATTTTATTTTCTAGCCATTATGGGAGCGCCAGGAGCTACTTATATAAGTGGAGCAGTCGTTTTTTCGTTTATTTTATACTTGGGAATTTCGATTCTTTTGTACCGAAAAAAAACAGACGATTTGTTTTTATTGAACGGAAAGATTTCGAATAAAAAAATAGAATCAGCAGATGTAAGAATGTGGTCAGAAAAATTGGAGAACGCCATGTTTGAAAAAAGTTTATACAAAAATCCAAACCTGACACTTCAAGATCTGTCTCAAGAAATAAATATATCAAGCCATCAATTATCGCAGTTTCTAAATAATAATCTAGGAAAGAATTTTACCAGTTATGTCAACGAATTTCGAATTAACGAAGCGTGCAAAATTATCACTTCTTCAGATAAATTGACATTAGAGTCTGTGGGTTATGATGTTGGATTTAATTCCAAATCAACCTTTTTCGCGGCATTCAAAAAACATACGGGAACAACTCCGCTTAACTATCAGCTTCAGGCTTTACAATCCTAATTTGAGTATCGATTTATAAATTCGTACTCCTGATTTCGCTTTTTGCAATCTCATTTATTGATTTTCAGATGACTTTTGTTTCAAATAAAAGTCAAACTGCTAATTGTTAAAGTTTATGAGATTTCTAAAATTGGTTATCATTTCTATTTTTTTTCTGTTTTTTTCATCAATAGAAATTAAAGCGCAACGCTTCAAAAATGTTAAAGACAAAAGTTATTATAGCGATGATGTAATCCTTGGAAAAAAAACATTAAAGTCTGCTCAAGATACTGTAATTATTAAAGAGAAAGAGCACAATGAGCTAAATGAAATGGTTATAAAAAGCCAACCTTCATTATTAAAATACGGAGCCAACGGCAATATTGATGTCAATGTAAACGGAACCGTTCTGGCAACAAGCAGTTCGGTAAACGAATTGTTAGGAAGAGTGCCCAATGTTGTGGTTGCCGACGGAGAAATAAGCGTTGTCGGAAAAGGAGAAGCTATAATTTATCTCAACGGAGTTTTGATTAATTATGAACGCTTTGCCGCAATTCCCGTTTCGCAAATTCAAAAGATTGAAGTCATTTCCAATCCTTCTGCAAGATATGATGCCGAAGGCAAAGCGGTCATCAACATTATAACCAAAAAAAATATAGAAAGTGGTGTAATGGGAACTGTCAATCAGCATGTAACCGTTTCTAAATTTGGCGGAACAATTTATAATACGCTTGTTGACTTTAATTATTCCAAAGGTAAATTTTCGTTTGTAACCAATTACGGTTTACAGTTAGGAAGAAACCGCGAGTTGCTGTACACCACGAGAACACGCCCCGATCCTGATGATTTTATGAAATCTGAATTGACAACCGACTGGAAAAGGAGATTTAATAATTATTCTAATTTCGGATTCGGACTTCAGTATAGTTTTTCTTCAAATAATTTTATTTCATTGGCTTACAGCGGAAATGTAAATGATCTGGGTGGAATTACAGAAAGCAGAAATTCGATAACCAATAATTTTGGAAAAAGTTTTTATGCCACAGATGTTGATCGAAATGATGTTTTGTTAAATCAGTTTATTAATTTGAATTATAACTGGACAACTGCAAAAGGTTCGACATTGTTTATTGGCTCTCAGTTTTCAAATTACAATCAAACTATAAGAGATTTTATAGACGAAAATGGTCTGGTCGAAGAAACAGATTCGGAAAGATTTTTAAAGAATAATGTGGGAAGCCGGATTAATATAATCGCAGTTCAAGCCGATTATTCGAAGAAAATAAATGAAAAAACAAAACTCGAAATAGGAGCGAAGCTTAGCCATGCTACAATAAATTCAGGAACAGATTTCTTGATTTCTGATGATGAAGTCAATTTTGAGCTGGATGACGAACTTTCAAGTGATTTTGAATACAACGAAAAAATTGCGGCTGCGTACTTTAATTATATCGGAACATTGAACGAAAAGGTTCATTTTTCGCTTGGCGTAAGAGGAGAAAAAACAAGTTATGATTTATTTACAAATGCCAACGGAATTCAGAAATTTGATAAATCGTACGGCAATTTTTTCCCCAATGCACTTTTAAACTTTAATCTTTCAGATGATTGGAAAGGACATTTCTCTTATGTTTCCAGAATTACAAGACCGAGATATCAAGCTTTAAATCCGTATGTGATTTATCAGGATCCGTTTACTACGATTGAAGGAAATCCGAATTTGCTTCCAGAAAAAACACACGCTTTTGAAATAGGCACGATGTACAAAAAGTTCGATTTTAAAGTTGGCTATACTTATAAAATCGATCCCATTTCTGCTGCAGCTTTGCGCGGAGATACGCCAAACAGCTACATTTTAAGAGCACTAAATCTAGAAAAAGGACATACTTTTTTTACTTCACTATCCAGGGCTTTCAATGTCAAATGGTGGAATTCTGTTAACACAGCAAGCATTACCTGGCAGAAATCGGTAGACAATTATTATGAATTTGCTTTTAGTCCAGTAGAACCTCAAATTTATTTATATACTAATAATACATTTACAATCCCTAAACTTTTCAAATTGCAGCTTTTGGCTTGGTATTTAAGTGATAGAAGCTATGGGTTAGGAAGCGAAAACGGTCGTTCGATAGTCACTTTAGGAATAGAACGGAACTTTTTTAAAGATGCACTAAAACTCAATTTTACAGCCAATGACATCTTTCATAAGTTTATGGTTTCTGGTGATTATAATGTAGGACAGACTCAAATTTACTATCATCGAACGTATAGCACTGATTATTTTAAATTAATTGCAACGTATAGTTTTGGAGATTCAAAAAAGACCACTTATAAAAAATCGGAAGTTGAGCAGTCGGAGAATAATAGGGCGAGATAGGTAATTTCGCGCTTTCGGATAAAATCATTAAAACAAGAATATGAACAACACAAAGAAAACTGAATGAGCCTTTGACATTGCGTCAATCTTTGTCTTTATTCGCATTGTGATATGAATCCCATTCTAATCTTGTCCATAATCCTGTCATTTCTTGAACCAATTCAAGTTTATTATTCGCAATTAGTATTTCCAGCTCGATGTTATACTCACTATATTTGATTTTCCAATCTGTGTCTGCAAATATGAATAAATATTGTTCTTTTGTATCGTTTTGTTTTGGAAGGAGAATTTGTTTAAATTTTAATTCTCTGTAATTATGAAAGTTCTTTGTCCTACGAACTATTCTACCTTTTTGGATCAACAACTTTCGGTAATTCTCAAGTTCAACTGTTAGTCTAAGAAATTCATCAGGATGAATATTTAGAAAATCCTCAAATACTGCAATTTGCTTTTCTGTTGGCTCTAACTTTTCTTCAAATTCAGTATCCACCCAAATTTCTACAGATGAATTAAAGGCTGTCACAAAAATTTCCTTTGTTGATGTTATTAACCCACAATCTTTTTCATATTTGATTTCTTTTATTGTCATATACATTCATAGGGAATAGAGAAAAGGTAAAATATTAATTTTTTCTTCTTTTCAGTTGTGTATAGGTAATGAGAATAGCAACTGTAGAAAGAAAAGGACCAATTACTAATTTAAAATCAGAATAAGAAATGTCTTTGATGTTTTTTGTAAACAATGGACTTAAAGATATACCGATGTATAATAAACCAAGGATAATGAAAACGAATAAAAAGCTCTTTTTGCTCATTTTTAGTTCTTTAGAAAGAAAGTAAATATAATCAAAAAACAGATAAATGAAGAAAATTCTTTCGAAATAAAAAAGGCTCCACTAATGCACTGCCCCCAAAAAGTTAGACGCTATTTGGGGGCATTTTTATGGAAAGAAAAGTCAAGCACAGCTATGAATTCAAACTTGAGTGTGTAGAATTAGTAGTTGTTAAACATTATTCATTTGCATTA